>JBQCIG010000172.1:0-17294 GCA_051953975.1 Solirubrobacterales bacterium
CACCTCCTCCATCGAGGCGAAGTCGTCCGGCCCGTCGGGTCGCTCCCCGCGGATCCGGAAGCGCCGGTAGTCGGGCTTCTTCGTCGCGCCGCCCTCGAAGACGACCATCGAGGCGACGGTGTGCTCGCCGCCGATCGTCGAGATGTCGAAGCCCTCGATCCGCACCGGCAGCTCCTCCATCCCCAGCGCCGCGGCCAGCGCCGCCAGCGACTCGACCCGGCGCGTGCGCCGGTGCTCACGCCGCAGTTTGTCCTGGTCGAGGGCGAGCTGCGCGTTGCGCTCGGCCAGCTCGCGCAGCCGCCGTTTGTCGCCGCGCTCGGCGGCCCGCACTTCGACCGGGGCGCCGCGGCGCTCGCCCAGCGCCTCTGCCAGGACCTCGGCACGCTCGCGCAGGTAGGGGCCGACGACGATCGTCCGCGGCATCGACGGCGAGGCGGCGTAGTACTGGGAGATGAACTCCTCGGCGACCTCGGCCGGCTCGCGTTCGCCCTGGTTTTCGAGATAGAAGCTCTGGCGCTCGGCAAGGATGCCGTCGCGGACCTGGAAGACCTGCGCGTTGGCGTCGGCCCCCTCGACCGCGATCCCGATCAGGTCGGCCGTCCCCATCGTCGCCCCCGCCACCCGCTGGCGCTCGAACAGCGAGCGGATCGCTTTCAGCCGGTCGCGGTGGACCGCCGCCCGCTCGAACTCCTGCGCCATCGCGGCCGCCTTCATCTTCTCCTCCTCCTCGCGCTCGACCTGGCGGTAGCGGCCGGAGAGGAAGTCGACGATCGCGTCGATGTTGCGGCGGTACTCCTCCCGGGTCACGTATTCGACGCAGGGCGCCCCGCAGCGCTTGATGTAGTAGTCGAGGCAGGGGCTGCCGGAGCGGCGGCCCGGCTCCCGGCCCTCGCAGGTGCGGAACTGGAACAGCTTGCCGAGCAGGTCGAGCGTCTCCCGCACCCGTTTGGCGCTGGAGAAGGGCCCGAAGTAGGCGCGGCCGGAGCGGTGCTTCTCGCGGGTGAAGTAGACGCGCGGGTAGTCCTCGTCGAGGCTGACGGCGACGTAGGGATAGGACTTGTCGTCGCGGAGGCGGATGTTGAAGCGCGGCCGATGGCGCTTGATGAAGCTCTGCTCGGTCAGCAGCGCCTCCGCCTCGTTGGCGGTGACGAGGCTCTCGATGCGGTCGATGCGCGAGGTGAGGCGGGTGTCGCCGCCGGAGAAGTGAGAGGAGATGCGCTTGCGGATCGAGCGCGCCTTGCCGACGTAGAGCAGCTCGCCGTCCTTGTCGTAGAAGAGGTAGACGCCGGGCTGGTCAGGGAGGGATTTGCGCTGCTGCGCGATCCGCTCGGCCCGGGTCAGGGCCTCTTCGTCATTGGCTTTCCCGTTGCCTTTTGGCATCCCTCTAAGGGTAGGCTGCTGGCCACCCAGCCAACCCGCGCGACCAGGATCAGGAGAGCGAGATGACCAGCACTTCCATCAACCCGCCGCAGCTGAACACGATGCGGATCGAGATCGACGGGGAGATCGGGACCCTGACGCTCGACCGCCCTGACGCCTTCAACGCGATGAGCCCGGAGCTGATCGGAGAGATGACCGTCGCTTTCGCCTGGCTCGCTGACCGGGCGCCGCTGCGGGCGCTGATCGTGACCGGTGCCGGCAAGGCGTTCTGCGCCGGCGGTGACGTCACCTGGTTCCGCAAAGGGGTCGAGGCCGAGGAGATCGACCTGCCTTCGGAGGTGCGACGCGGCGCCGAGGTCCTGCACCAGGCGATCGTCGACCTGCGGCGGATCCCGTATCCCGTGATCGCCGCGGTCAACGGGCCGGCGGCGGGGGCGGGGTTCTCGCTGGCGCTCGCCTGCGACATCCGCATCGCCGCCCACACCGCCTTCTTCGCGCCGGCCTACGGCCGGATCGGCGCCTCCCCCGACGGCGGCATGACCTACTTCCTGCCGCGCGTGGTCGGGCCGAGCAAGGCGCTGGAACTGCTGCTCGAGGACCCAAACCTCGGCGCCGAGGACGCGAAGGCGATGGGCCTGGTGAGTGAAATCGCGCCGCCGGAAGAGCTGATGGTGCGGGCGCGGACGAAGGCCGAGGAGCTGGCGAAGAAGGCGCCCCACTACGTGCGGATGGCGAAGCAGCTGATCGGGGTCAGCATCGAGAACTCGATCACCGAGCACCTGCAGCTGGAGCGGCACGGGATCGCCGACTCGATGGCGACCGAGGACCTCCGCAACGGCGTCGAGACCTTCTTCTCCGGCGGCACGCCGGAGTTCCACGGTCGCTGAACCGGGTAGCGACTACCTGCGTATCGCGACTACAGTCAAGCCATCTAGATCCCAGTCCTCCGCGGGAAAGGAATGAGATGAAGCAACTCGCAGCCCTGTTGGCCCTGGCCCTCGCCGCCCTGGCCCTTGTCGCCTGTGGCGGCGGCTCAAGCACGACCACCACCACGAACGAAGAAACCGCCAGCGGCGCAGGGGGCGCCAAGGAAGAAAAGTCCGAAGGCGGCAAGGAAGCCGGCGGCGGCTCCGGCGGGACCTTGAAGGTCGAAGCCAACCCAGAAGGCCAGCTCGAATTCGTCCAGAAGTCGCTGACCGCGAAGGCTGGCACGGACACCCTCGAATTCACCAACGAATCGCCGGTCCCTCACGACGTCAAAATCGAAAACTCCAAAGGCGAAGAAGTCGGCGGCACCGAAATCACCCAGGAAGGCTCCGAATCCGCCACGGTCGAACTCGAACCCGGCACCTACACCTTCTTCTGCTCCGTCCCGGGCCACCGCCAGGCGGGGATGGAAGGCACGCTGACGGTCAAATAGCGACCGCCACACCGCTTACGACTTTCACCCCGCTATAGCGGGGTGAAAGTCGGCCGCGCGTTAGCCAGGCCCCCTCAGGAGGCCTTTCGAAAACGGCTTCAACCCGCTGACGCGGGAGCCAAAACGCGCGTGACGCTGTCGCCGACGAAGCAGGGCTTCTCGGCGCCCTCGGCCTCGAGGGTGAAGCGGGTGATGACCTGGTACCAGCCGCCGCCTTTGTCTTCGACGGAGGCGACCTCGGCCTTGGCGCGGATCTTCGAGTCGACGGGCACAGGCGAGGGGAAGCGGATCTTGTCCCAGCCGTAATTGAGGCCCATCGCGAAGCCGGAGGAGGAGATCAGCTGCTGGCGGAAGCCGTCGACCATCGAGAGGGTGAGGTTGCCGTGGGCGATCGTGGTGCCGAAGGGGCTCTCGGTCTTCGCCCGCTCGGCGTCGACGTGGATCCACTGGTGGTCGCCGGAGAGGTCGGCGAAGGCGTCGATGTCGGCTTGGGTGACGGTGCGCCAGTCGCTGGGGCCGATCTCCTGACCCACCAGCGCCTTCATCTCCTCGATTCCGTTGACCTCGACGGTGGCCATCGGCGGCAGTCTATCCGCGCAGCGACGGTCGCTTCTAATCGCTCCACCAGCCGGGGACGATCTCGCCGTCACCATCGCGACGGGGCCCGAAGGCAAGCACCTCCAGCCCTTCCTCGCCCGCCTCGAAGGCGCGCGTCACGTCCGGCGAGACCCGGATCGCGTCGAGTCGCTCGACCTCGATGATCTCGTCGTCGAGTTTGAGCAGACCGGCGCCGCGGACGACGACGTAGACCTCCTCCGCCTCCTCGTGGCGGTGGCCGAAGGCCTGCCGCTTGCCGGGCTTGAGGCGGTGGAAGCTGAAGCCGGTCTCCTCCGTCTCGAGATCGTTCTTGGCGAACCGCGCCTCCATGTCGTCGCCGAAACCGAACTCGGGAGCCGAGTCCTTGACTTCGCTCAGCTTCTTGTGGGTGAAGGGGTTTGGCATAGGGCTCCTTTCGCTCGCCTTTGGACAGGCTACCCGGGAGGGGTAGCCTAGAAGCGTGCCTGCTCCGGTCAGCCGCGTCCTCTCCAGCAGCCAGCTGGCAACGCTGGCGGAGCACGGGGAGGAACGGACGGCGGCGGTCGGGGACGTGCTGTTCCAGATCGGCGACGAGACCTACCCCTTCATCGCCATCCTCGAGGGCGAGGCGGCGGTGCTGGACGGTGCCGGGCAGGAGATCGTCCGCCACGGCGCCTCCGGCTTCCTCGGTGAGATGAACCTGCTCTCCGGCCAGACGGTCTTCCTCACCGCGAAGGTGACGAAGCCGATGCGCTACATCGCCGTCGAGCGGGAAGAGCTGCGCAAGCTGCTGCTCGAGGACGCATCGCTCTCCGACGTCCTCCTCCCCGCCTTCGTGCAGCGGCGCGAGCTGCTGCAGCAGCGGCAGGGAATCGGGGTCGAGATCGTCGGGCCGCGCGACTCGGCGGCGACGCGACATCTGGTCGACTTCGCCAAACGCCAGCGGCTGCCCTTCACCTGGCTCGATCCGGCCGAAAGCGAGGAGGCCGCGGCGGCGCTGGAGGGGGTACCCGCGGAGGAGATGCCGCTCGTGCGGCTGCCCGGGGGCGCCGAGCTGCGGGTGCCCAGCTACGGCGAGCTCTCGCGCGCGCTGGGGATCGGGCTCGAGCTGGCGCCGCGGGAGGAGGTCGACCTGCTGGTCATCGGCGGCGGCCCCGCCGGCCTCGGCGCCGCCGTCTACGGCGCCTCCGAGGGGCTCGACACGCTGGTGGTCGAGAGCACGGTCCTCGGCGGCCAGGCCGGGACCTCGCGGCGGATCGAGAACTACCTCGGCTTTCCCGCCGGGATCACCGGCAGCGAGCTGACCAGCCGCGCCGTCACCCAGGCGCGCAAGTTCCGCGCCCGCACCGCGACCCCCTACCGCGCCCGCTCGCTGGAGCCGGGCGAGGAGCGCCACCTCGTCAGGCTCGAGGAGGGCCATGAGATCGCCGCCCGCGCCGTCGTTCTCGCCACCGGCGCCGAATACCGCAAACTGCCGGTCGCCGACCTGGAGCGCTACGAGGGGTTCAGCATCTTCTACGCGGCCGGCCCGCCCGAGGCGCAGATCTGCGGTGGCCAGCGCGTCGGCGTCATCGGCGGCGGCAACTCGGCCGGGCAGGCGGCCGTCTGGCTCGCCCGCGGCGGCGCCCTCGTCACCCTGCTGCACCGCCGCGCCGACCTCGCCGAGACGATGTCCAGCTACCTGATCGAAGAGCTCGAGCGCTTCGGGGTCAGCGTCCGCGACCGCAGCGAAGTTGCCGAGCTGCACGGTGAAGACGGCCGACTCGAAGCCGTCACCCTTACCGACGGCGCCCGCCTCCCCTACTCCTTCCTCTTCCTCTTCCTCGGCGCCTCGCCCTGCACCGACTGGCTCGACGGGACGGTCGACCGCGACGAGGACGGCTTCGTCCTCACCGGCCCCGACATCGGCGCCCGCTACCGGATCTAAACCGGCGTCCCCCGCGTCTTTGCCGGGGGGGACGTTCGCTCCGGCTCGATCAAGCGCTGCGCTACCGCCGTTGGCGAGGGCGCAGCGGTGGTGCGCGCCGTGCACGCCCACCTGGAACCAGTGCCCTCATAAGGGCTCTACGAACCACCCGGTCGGCCCTGACGATTCGTAGTATTTGGGCGGCGTTTCGAAGGCGAAACCAAGGGGTGCGCTCGACCCGCAGAACGCACCGGATCTGCCACCGATCCGGGCGATGGTCCCGATTCCTTCCAGCTTGGCCGGGTCTCCTCCCTTCAGTTCGGCAATGGTGACGGACCCGGAGGAGGCGCCCCAGATACAGTGGAGGCCGAAGCATTCGGTTGTGAATTCGAATTTTTCTGCTTTCAGGGTGCCGTTCCAGCCACCGGAAATCCACGAGAGCGATCCGTTCCAGGGAGCATTGACCCAGGTAACGGCGCAGTTGCAGCCCGTCAATTCGAATTTCTCGATTTTGACCGGAAGCGGTTCGCCCGAGACGGCGGTGTTTTCCAGCATCAATTTTCCGCTGCTGCATTCGACGTTGCCGAAAGCGGCTTCGAGCTTGAAGCCTTTGCCTTCGAAGCCCATTTTCGATTCGACGGGGTAGCGGCTTTCGGCGGGGCAGGAGGTTGGAATGCCGTTTTCTTTTTCCGACTTGACTTTGCAGAGCACGGTGGCCGTTGCGAAAGCCGAGCTCGCTCCGATCGCCGTCAGCGCCAGCAACCCAATCACGGTAACCAGCAGCAGGGCTAGGTACTTCATGGTGATCTCACTCTCTCCCTACCTCCGAGACGACGCTAGCCTTTCTCCTCCTTTAGTCAAGCTTGCTTAACAAATCAGCATTTCCACCTGCGATGAGAGGACGCCGTCGCTGAAGACGTGCAGGGCGAAGCCAGGCGGGCCGACCATATCGACGTCTTCGTGCTCGAAGTCGAAGTCGGGTCGCGCCTGCAGATAGGTGCTGGGGGCGGAGAGCACCGGGCAGCCGGCGAGGCTGGCGCCGGCGATCCGGTGCAGGTGGCCGCCGACGATCGCCCGCAGTTGCGGGTGGCGGGCGACTACTGCGCCCAGCGCTTCGCGCTCGCCGGCGGCGAGGTTGATCGCGTCCCAGCCGGGGAGGCCGGTGGCGAGGGGCGTGTGGTGCACGGCGAGCAGCGTCGGGCGCTCGCGGGCCCTCCCCAGCTCCCCGTCGAGCCAGGCGAGGGTCTCGGCAGGAAAGGCGCCGGGGTCCTGGCCGGGGACGTTCGAATCGAGGGCGAGGAGTCGGAGCTCGCCGACGTCGACGCCGTAGTTGATCGGGTCCGCCCCGACCCCAGGCAGGTCGAAGGCCTCACGCAGCCGCGCGCGGTCGTCGTGATTGCCGGGCAGGACGTGGACTCGGCATTCGAAGCGATCGAGCAGCGAGCGGACGACTCGATAGGACTCGGCGCTGCCGTCGTCGCTCAGGTCTCCGGAGACGAGCACCGCGTCGACCGGGTTCGGCAGTTCCCGGACCGCCGCGACCACGGTTTCCAGGCGAGCAATGGGGTCGGCCTCCTCCTCGGTGGCGCCGACGTGCAGGTCGCTGAGCTGGGCGAGCAGGAGGGGCCGGGCCATGATCGCCGCAACTATGGCGAAGAGGCGTGGGCGGCAATGTAGATGATCTTGTAGTCGCGCTCTTCGTCCGGGACCTCGGAAAGGAGGATCCCGTTCTCCTCCTCACTCATGCCGAGCCTGGCGAGGCAACGGAGGCCGTTCGCCTCCAGCGCCGCCTCTATCTCCCCATCCAACCAGTGTCGCTGACGGTGCACGTGCGGCTCGACGTCGCGGCCCGAGAGACGGGCTTCGTAGACCCCTCCCGGCTGGGGCTCGTCGCCGAGGCCGAACCAGTCCCAGCCCCGCGCACTCATCTCCTCGTTGACGCCCGGCGCGTAGGAGTGCCTATACAGCAGGAAAGTGTTGGCGTCGAAGGCGACGAGACCGTGGTCGCGATTGAGGTTCGCCTTGACGCCGGCGAAAGCCCGCTCGAGGTCTCCGTCTTCGGTCATGTAGTTGACGACGTCGTTGAGCAGGAGCACCAGCTCGAAAGCCTCGCTCGCGGGCGAGTCCGACGAGGGAGACACCGGCGGAACGCTGCGGGCGTCGAGATGGAGGAGCTGGACCCGGGAGCCGTATTTGCGCTCGGCCTCGGCGAGCATCCCCGCCGAGACGTCGCAGCCGACGAGCCGCCAGCCGCGGTCGAGGAGGGGATCGAAGGCGCGACCGGTTCCGCAGCCGATGTCCAGCGCCCACCCCTTCCGCAGCCCGCGCTTCTCCAGCTCGGGCAGGATGGTCCCGCCGACCCACATCTCGTAGTCGTTCTGTGCGTTCACCTCGTCGTAGACTGTGGCGAAGCGATCGTAAGCGTCCCCCGCGGATTCTCTCCCACCCATTACTTGAAGGACGATAGTGCTGCTCGGAAGTTTTCGTCCGCTCATACCACCAAGCGCACTTCGAAGCTCGGCATCGCAATCGCCCCGGCGCCGCCGATCAGGGCAAGGATTCGGGTCACGTAGGCCTGGGTCTCGGGGTAGGGCGGGATGCAATGGCAGGCTGCGACCGGAGCCGGGCCGGCGTTGTAGGCGGCAAGGGCCAGCTCGGGCGAGCCGAACTGGCGCAGGAGGTCCGACATCAGGCGGGCCTCGGCGTCGATCGCGGCCACCGGGTCGTAGGGGTCCTCGAGACCGTAGGCAGCGGCGGTGCTCGGCATGAACTGGGCTATTCCCTGGGCGCCCGCGGGGGAGCCGACATTCGGGTCGAAGCCGGACTCGGCCATCAGCTGACCAGCCATCAACGCCGGCGGCACACCCCAGCGAGCGGCGGAGCGGAGGATCGGCTCGCGGTATTGCGGGGGGACGAAGGACGGCAGGGCGGTGGCGGAGATCTGGGCCGTCATACCTGCCCCGCCGACCGCTTCGCCGGCGGGCGAGCAGGGTGGCGGGCCGGCGGCGAAGCCGTAGTGCCAGGCCTCCCAGGAATAGCGCTGGACGAAGCCGAAGCGGCCCGCGTGGGCGGCGAGCCAGCCATAAGCGGAGGAGGGGCCGAGGTCGAGCTCGGTCGCGCAGCGGTGCAGCGAATGGCCCGGCGGAGCGACCCAGGTCGGGTCCGGGTGGGCGGCGAAGAGTTCCGCCTGTTCTGCGTCCGAGCGAAAGCCGGAGACGACGATGAGAGCGACTCCGTCGACCCGAGCGGCAGCCGCCATCCGGTCATAGGCGGCGGCGACGTCGGGGCGCATCCCCTCGCCGTCGCGGTAGACCAGGGGGCCGCCGTAGCCGCCGCCGCTCGCCATCCCCGTGGCGCCGCCCGCAGCCTGGCTGTAAGGGGCGGCGGCTTCGGCGACGGCGCTGGCCTCGACCCGGTGGCGCTCGGTCCCGCGCAGCCCCGCGACCACCGTCGCCTTCGCGCGCACCGGGGCGAACGAGTCGGCGTCGGGAAAGCGAACCTGGACGCGGCCGGGATCGACCCCGTTGCCGCGCGCAGCCGCCAGGGCCGCGCTCCGTGCCCGCGCCAGATAGGCCGGCTTGCCGAGATGCCTCGGGTTCGGCTCGCCGCTCGCCAGCTGGGGCGGCGAGAGCAGCCGCGGCAGGTCGTCGCGCATCGAGCGCACGGCGGAGATCGCGATCAGGTCTGCCGCTCGCTGCACCCGGCCTTTTCCGGTGACCGCGCCGGCGATCGCGACCAGCGCCAGTGCGGCGGCGATCAGCGCCAATGCCCCGCCCAGCGCCAGGATCAGCGCCTGTCCCGATTCCTGCCCCCCTGGCCTCTTCTCCCCCGCTCGCATCGACCGGACCCTGACTCGACGCGGCGCATGCGTGGCGCGCAGAAAGAAAATCTTGTGAAGCGGCTTTCGAACCTTTCTGTGACCGGCCGCGTAGGACGGGACGACGCAAGCGACCAAGGAGCTCGACCGATGCCGCTATCCGCGCCCGATCGTCCGAAAATCTTCAATCCCCGCCCGCTTCCGATCCGCATCGCCTTGCTGGCGATGGCATTGGTGGCGCTGCTAGTCCCCACCGCCGTGCAGGCGACCCAAGCCAAGCGCGTGGCCAAGGAGAGCGAAAACGCAACGCTCAACGAGACCGTCCTGACCACGCTCAAGGGCAAGACCCTCTACAGCCTCAGCGCCGAGAAGAAGGGGAAGTTCATCTGCACGGGCGGCTGCCTGTCCCTGTGGAAACCCCTCGTCGTGCCAGCCGGAGTGAAGCCGAAGGGGCCCGTGAAACTGGGAACGGAGAAGCGGCCGGACGGCAGGACCCAGGTCACTTACAAGGGCCTGCCTCTCTACAGCTTCAACGCCGACAAGCCGGGCGAAGCCAATGGACAAGGGCTGAAAGACGTCGGCACCTGGCATGCGGCCAGGGTCTCGAAGGTCAGCTCGCCGCCGCCGGCACCGCAGCCGGAATCGCCTCCGTATCCATACTGACGACGCCGAGCTGACGGACCAGCCGCTTGGGCAAGCCGCCGGGTGAATCCGGCGGCAATGCCCCAAAGAGCGCACGGCGCTCGACCATCCAGCTCAGGCGCCGCTTCAGCACGGCAACAGCGAGATCGCGCGCAAACAAATCGCGGACGGCGAGGGCGACCAAGGCACGGTCCTCGGCGAGGTCCACCCGCAGGAGGACCCCGGTCGCACGCAGCCCGGACGAGTCGGTCAATGCCTCCTGCAGCAGCCCGGGCGGGACGTGGAGGACAGCGGTTGCCCCCCGTGCCACCGTCACCGCCGCCGCCGCGGCCTCCAGGCCCTCCGGATCGGGCGGGACGGAGAGGTGGCAGACCTGCCCGCGGGCAGCCGCCCGCAGCTGCGGGAGATGGGCCGCCAGCCGCTCCTCCAGCTTTTGCGCGGCCGCGGAGGCGAGTAGGGCCGGGCGCGGCGCTCTGCCGCCCACGTCCACCAGCAGCGCCGCCCGGTCGGCGTCCGCACCCGCGCAGGAGAGCGCCGCCGCCGCACCGCGCGATCCCTCCGCCTCCGCGACCGCGGTCACGACAAGCACCGGACCCTCCCGCAACGGGTTGAGGTAAGTCATCTGCCCGCCCTCGCGGTGGCGCTGCTGTCGACTGCGAGTCGGTCGGCGAGGGCGGCGATCGGCGAGGGCGGCCGCAGGCGCACCGAGACGGTGTCCCCCTCCGCCGAAACCGAGACGTCGTCCCTCGCCCAACCGGGCAGGGCCTCGCGAGCCGCTTGCGCGGCCGAGCCGCCGGATGCCAGCGCCAGCGCCCCCGCCTCCGCCGCCCCGTCGGCCAGCGTCATCGCATAACCGGTCACCATCAGTTGCAGCGCCACCGCCGCCGCCAGCAACAACGCCGGCAGGGCCGCTACCAGCTCGACCGTCGCCTGCCCGCGCTCAGCCATCGCCCGGCTCCAGCCCGGCGCCGGCCCCGACGCGCACCTGTGGCAGCGACGGGATCAGTCGCGGGATCTCCACCCGCACCACCACCCCTTCCTCGTCGTCCACCTTCGCCCCGCGGCGCAGCGACGGCGGCAGCGCCGCGCTCGCCGCCGCCGTCGCGTCCCCTCCCACCAGCGCCGCTCGGGCTCCCGCCCGCGCAGCCACCCCCGCCGACCAGAGAGCCTGGCCGGCGAGCGCGATCTGCGCCGCCGCCACGACCGCCAGCAGCAGGAAGGGAACCACCGCGATCAGCTCTACCGAAGCGGTCCCCTCCTCCCCGTGCACTGCTCTCTTGGCGGCCATCGACGGCATGACCGGCACCGTCCCAGGTCACAACGCACGCGTGGCGCGCAGAAAGAAAAATCTCTGTGCCGCTAGTTGTACGTATTTGCCTCCATCCAGACCTTCCAGATGGCGGCGATCGATGCCGCCAAGAGGAGGATCCAGAGGAGGGTGCCGCCGCCGCTGGAGAAGAGCTTGTCGCTGCCGGCGATCAGCAGGAGGATCATCCCGACCGCGCCGTAGAGGACAGCGCGGCGCCCGTCGCTGAGAGTCGCCAGGGTGAGCTGGTTTTCGCGGCTGAGCACGTAGACCATCCAGGTGATCCCGGCCAGCAGCGCCATCGTCAACGCCGTAAACACGGCTTCGGCCAGATTGCCGCCGCCGGGCAGGAAGGCGACGCCCAGTGCCAACGACATCACGATGCCTACGTTGCGAGCAGTACGCACACCTCCAGTGTACGCCGGTCGAATCGCTTCTACCGGCTTACTTGTGCGTCATCACGACGATCCCGACGATCACCGCGGCGGCGACGCAGACTAGGGCGAAGATCGCGACCATCGCCGCCGCCGTCGCCGCAACCGGCCGCTGGTTGCGGCTCAGCTCGGCGAACTGCCCTCCTCCCCAAATCGCCACCGAGAAGGCGAAGGTGATGCCCACCCCGGCGGCCAGGGAGGCGACCACCGTCTGCCACAGCTCCTTGGTCTGGACGATCGTCGCGATCATCCGCCGGCCGCCGTGACGGGAGCGCCGCGCTGCGCCCGGCGGGCGAAGGCGGCGGCAATCAGCGAAAGCGCCATCAGCGTCACCAGCACCGGCCCCAGCGCCCCGGTCCCGAAGATCCGCGTGAAGCCGTAGGTGAGGCCACCGATCAAAGCCGCCGCCGGCAGCGTCAAGAGCCAGGCGACGACGATGTTTCCAGCCACCCCCCAGCGCACCGCCGAGAGTCGCTTGCCGGCGCCTGCTCCCATCACGCCGCCGTTGATCACGTGGGGGGTCGAGAGCGGGAAGCCGAAGTGGGTCGAGGCGAGGATCACCGCCGCGCCGGCCCCCTGCGATGAGAACCCCTGTGCCGCGTCCATCTTGATGATCCGGGTGCCGGTCGTTTTGATGATCCGCCAGCCGCCGCTGTAGGTACCGAGCGCGATCGCCGTCGCCGAGGAGACGATCACCCAGGTCGGCGGATTGGCTTCGGAACCAAGCTTGCCGGCGGCGATCAGCGTCAGCGTGATCACCCCCATCGTCTTCTGCGCATCGTTGGTCCCGTGCGCCAGCGCCAGCAGCCCGCCGGAGAGGATCTGCCCGTAGCGGTAGCCGCGGGTGACGATCCCGGGCCGCTGTTTCCCCACCACCCGGTAGGAGAGGCCGATCGCCAGCGCGGCGACGAGGAAGGCAACGATCGGCGCCACCACCGCCGGGATCAGGACCTTGCCGACGAGTCCTTCGGCGAGGATCACATCGAAGCCGACCGCCGCCACCGCCGAGCCGACCACACCGCCAATCAGCGCGTGCGAGGAGCTGGACGGCAGCCCGAACCACCAGGTGATCAGGTTCCAGGAGATCGCCCCGATCAGGCCGGCGAAGACGATCGTCGGCGTGATCACTTCGGCGTCGACCACGTCTTTGGCGACGGTCGCGGCGACGCTGATCGAGATGAAGGCGCCGAGGAAGTTGAGCAGCGAAGCGAAGCCGATCGCCACGCTCGGTCGCGCCGCCCCGGTCGAGATCGAGGTGGCGACGACGTTGGCCGTGTCGTGGAAGCCGTTGGTGAAGTCGAAGGCCAGCGCGGTGCCGACGACGATGACGAGGATTACGTCGGAGCTCACGATTCGGCCCTCGTCACGAGTTCTTGATGACGATGCCCTCGATGATTTGCGCCGCCGTCTCGGTCGCGTCGATCGCCTACTCGAGCAAGGCGAACATGTCCTTCCAGCGGATCACCACCATCGGGTCGATCCCGTTGGAGAAGAGCGAAGCCACCGCGTCGCGGGAGATCCGGTCGCCATCGTTCTCGAGCCGGTGGATCTAGATCCAGTACTTTTCGAGGTCCTTGAACGAGGGCAGTTTCTCCAGCCCCATCGCCAGCTGCTCGCAGGAGGCGACGAGGACCTTGGTCAGCGCCTGCGCCTGCTCCATCGGCGCCTCGATCTTGTAGAGGCCGAGGAAGTCGGCGGCCTCCTCGGTGAAGTCGACGATGTCGTCCATCTGCGTCGCCAGCCCGTAGATGTCCTCGCGGTCGATCGGGGTGACGAAGGTCGAGTTGAGCCGCTGGACGATGTCGTGGGTGATCCGGTCGCCCTCCTGCTCGGCCGCGACGATTTCCCGCGAAAGCGCCCCGGACTCCGGCCAGCTGTTCATCATCTCGTCGAGCAGGCGGGCCGCGCGCAGGGTGTTCTGCCCGGCCTGGATGAAGAGGTCGAAGAAGGTCCGGTCCTGAGGGAGGAGCGAGAAACGCGCCACGGAGACCGCATCCTAGTGACGAGACGAACGTCCGCGCGTCTCAGGCGGCCGTGGCGGCCAAATGCTCCGCGGCACGTGCGGAATGACGTGCCATCAGCTCCTCCTGGGCGCTGCGCACTTCCCCGTCCGGCTGGCGCCGCGTCCAGTTCCCGTCGGCTCCCAGCTCCCAGCAGCTGGCGTTGTCGGCGAAGCAGCGCTCGAGCACGTCCAGCAGCTCCGCCTTCAGCGCCGCGTCTTCGACCGGCGTCACCAGCTCGACCCGGCTGTCGAGGTTGCGCGGCATCAGGTCGGCCGAGCCCATCAGCACCCGCGTCTCCTCGCCGCGGCGGAAGGCGTAGATGCGCGAGTGCTCGAGGAAGCGGCCGACGATCGAGCAGACATGGATGTTCTCCGAGACTCCCTCCACCCCGGGCCGCAGACAGCAGATCCCGCGCACGTTGAGGTCGATCCGCACCCCCGCCTGCGAGGCCTCGTACAGGGCCTGGATGCAGCGGGCGTCGACCAGCGCGTTCATCTTCAGCGCGATCCGCGCCTCTTCGCCCGCCTTGTGGGCGGCGATCGTGCGCTCAATCTCCTTGACGATCTGGTCGCGCATCGTCGTCGGCGAGACCAGCACCTTGCGGTACTCGGCCGGGCGCCCGTAGCCGGTGAGGAAGTTGAACATCTCGGCGACGTCGGCGCCGATGTCGGGGTCGGCGGTGAAGAGGCCGAAGTCGGTGTAGAGGCGGGCGGTCTTCGGGTTGTAGTTGCCGGTGCCGATGTGGACGTACTCGCGCACCCGCTCGCCCTCGCGGCGGGCGACGAGGATCGCCTTCACGTGCGTCTTCAGCCCCGGGATGCCGTAGACGACGTGGACGCCGGCCTCCTCCAGCGACTTCGCCCAGTGGATGTTCGCCTCCTCGTCGAAGCGCGCTTTCAGCTCGACCATGCAGACCGCCTGCTTGCCGCGTTCGGAGGCGCGGATCAGCGACGGCACCAGCGCCGAGTCGTCGCTGGTCCGGTACACCGTCTGCTTGATCGCCAGCACATCGGGGTCGGCGACCGCCTGGGTGACGAAGCGCTCGACCGAGGTGCCGAAGGAGTCGTAGGGATGGTGGACGAGGAGATCGCGCTGGCGGATCTCGGCGAACATGTCGACCCGCTCGTCCTCCTCGCCCTGCAGGCGCGGCTGCGTCACCGGCGTCCAGGGCGCGTAGCGGAGCTCGGCGTGGCCGGGGACGTCGGCGATTGCATCGACGTCGGCGAGGTCGAGCAGCCCGTCGATGTCGTAGACCTCGCGGTCTTCCAGCCGCAGGGCGGCGATCAGCTGCTCGCGCAGCTTCGGGTTCATGCCACTGGCGATCTCCAGCCGCACCACCTCGCCGAAACGGCGGCGGCGAATCTCGTCCTGGACCGCCTGCAGGAGGTCGTCGGCCTCGTCGGAGACGGTGAAGTCGGCGTCGCGGGTGACGCGGAAGTAGCCGTAGTCGATCACCTCGGTGCCAGGGAAGAGGGCGTCGAGGTTGGCGGCGATCACCTCCTCCAGCGGCACGAACGAGGTCTCCCCCTCGCCAACCGGGAGGAAGCGGCCGAGCAGCTCCTTCGGGACCTTGATCCGGGCGATGATCTCGTTGCCGCTCTCGGGGTCGCGCAAGAGCACGCCGAGGCTGAGCGAGAGGTTGGAGATGTAGGGGAAGGGCCGGCCGAGGCCGATCACCAGCGGCGTCAGCGCCGGGAAGACCTGCTGCTCGAAGCGGGCGTCGATCTCGCGCCGCTCCGTCTCGCTGGCGGTCTCCAGCGAGACGATCTTGATCCCCAGCTCCGCCAGGGCCGGGCGCAGCTCAGCGCCGAAGCAGTGGCAGAGGCGGTCGTCGAGCTCGAGCACGCGCTGCTGGATCGCGTCGATCTGCTCGCTCGGGGCGAGGCCGTCGGGGCCGCGGGCGTCGATGCCGGCGTCAAGCTGGTCGAAGAGGCCGGCGACCCGGACCATGAAGAACTCGTCGAGGTTGGAGGCGTAGATCCCGCAGAAGCGGAGCCGCTCCAGCAGCGGCACCTCCGGGTCCTCGGCGAGTTCGAGAACCCGCTGGTTGAAGTCGAGCCAGGAGAGCTCGCGGTTGAAGTACAGGGCGGGATCGTCGATGGCACCATCGTACTGAGGCGCCCCTGGCTGATCGGCGGGCGCAGTACCATTATCTTGGGCGGCCGGGGCGGGTGCGTGCGGGGGGGCCCCCGCGGCCGCGTCGAGCGCCCGCCGGTAGCCGGCGGCGAGCTGGCCCATCGAGCGCTCCCAGGAGCGCTCGCGGGCGGCGCGGGCGGCGGCCTCGCCGAGCTGCCGGCGTAGCTGCGGCGAGGAGGCGAGCTGCATCAGGGTGCCGGCGAGGTGGTCGGCGTCGGGCCGGCAGAGGAGGCCGGTGTGGCGGTTCTCGATCAGCGCCGCCGGGCCGCCCTCGCCGACAGCGACGATCGCGAGGCCGCTGGCGGCGGCCTCGAGGATCACTTGGCCGTAGGTGTCGGTGCTGCTGGCGAAGAGGAAGGCGTCGGCGCTGGCGTAGGCGCGCGGCAGCTCCTCATCCTCGAGCCAGCCGAGGAAGGTGGCGCGCTCGCCAAGCCGCTCGCGCAGCTCCCCCTCCTCGGGGCCGCCGCCGGCGATCAGCAGGTGCAGGCGCGGGTCGGAGGCGTGGGCGCGGAGGAAGCTCTCGGCAAGCAGGTGCACGCCCTTCTCGCGGGTGAGGCGGCCCGCGTAGAGGACCTTGACCTCGCCGGGGAAGGCGTCGCGGTCGGCCTTGGCCGGGTCGAAGCGCTGGATGTCGACGCCGCGCTCCCAGCGGCCCAGCGCCGACGGGTCGGCGCCGAGGCCGATCACCGAGGCGTCTGCCGAGGGACTCGGCGAGAGGACCGCGGAGGGAGCCGAGTAGAAGGCGCCGAGCCCGGCCCGGGTCAGCGCCTCGAGGGTTTTGCTCGTGCTGCGGATCCCGACGTAGGTGGCGAGCTCGGTGTGGTAGCTGGCGAGCAGCGGCACGCCGGTGATGCGGGCGAGCAGGGTGCCGGCGATCCCGGCCGGGCCGGGCGCGGTGACGTGGACGAGGTCGTAGCGGCCCTCGGCGAGGGTCTCGACCAGGTCCGGCAGGCCGGGGACGCCGAGGGTCATCCCCTCGTAGAAGGGCACCTCCAGCTCGGCCGCGGCGGGAAGGCGGCGATCGACACCGGGATCGGTGCCGACGACCTCGACCTCGAAGCCAGGGACGCCGCGCTCGCGGATCTGTTCGATCGTGTGGGTGACGCCGTGCATCGAGCCGATCCCGTCGGCGAGGATCGCGACCCGGAGCCGCTCGCCGCCGCGGTCGCGCAGCTTCGCCTTCTCGGCGCCGAGGAAGGCGGTCGCCGGCGCGTAGGGAACCGCCGGGATCAGCGCCTCGAACAACGAGCCGACCGCTGCGCCGGGATCGCCGCCGGCGACCGCGTCGGTGCCGACGCGGACCGCCTTGCGCAGCTTGCGGTCGTGGATGCGGCGGGCGCGGCGGTAGAGCTCGGCGTGGGAGAAGCCGTCCTCCTGCAGGAAGGAGATCAGGTCCCGCCCGCACAGCTCCAGCCCGATCCCTGCCAGCCAGGCCTCGAGCAGGTTCCGCGCGTCCTCGGGACCGACGTCGGCGGCGATCTTTCCCTCACGGGCAGCCCCCTCGCGGATCACCCGCTCGGCCATCTTCAACACAGCGGCCGGATCCGGACTCGCTGCGCCCGGTTGGACGGGGGGGGTTGGCCCGGCCCGGCCACCCCCCCCAAGAAAACGACGAGGCAAACCACCCCACCCCCCCCCCCCCCCCCCCCCCTCCCCCGCCACATCCCCCAAATT
>JBQCIG010000173.1:0-4972 GCA_051953975.1 Solirubrobacterales bacterium
CCCCCCCCCCCCCCCCCTCCACCTGACGCCGTTAGGCTGACCGCGATGAGGCTGGTGACGTTCGACGCGGGGGATGGCCCTAGGGCGGGAGTTGTCGAGGACGAGCGAGTTGTCGATGCTTGGGCGTTGTTGGGGGAGCCGCACCGGGGGAGCTTGCGGGAGCTGATCGCTGCGGCGCGGATCGATGATTTGCGGGGGCGGCTGGGCGACACCGGTGCTCCGTCTCACCCGTTGGCGGCGGTGGAGTTGTTGGTGCCGGTTCCGGATCCGGAGAAGATCGTTTGCATCGGGTTGAACTATCGGAGGCACGCAGCCGAGGTGGGGGTCACCGAGCCGCCGCAGAGCGCGACGTTCTTCGCCAAGTACCGCAACGCCTTGGTGCCGGACGGGGGGACGGTGCGGGTGCCTACCGCGAAGACCGACTACGAGGCCGAGGTCGCCTTCGTCGTCGGCCGGCAAGCGAAAGACCTGGACGAGGAGGATGCGCTCGACCACGTCGCCGGCTACACCCTCCTCAACGACCTCTCGGCTCGCGACCGGCAGGGGGCGACGCCGCAGTGGATGCCGGGCAAGGTCTTCGACGGCGCCGCGCCCTGCGGCCCCTGGCTGGTGACGCCGGACGAGGCCGGGCCGGCGGACCGGATCGGCATCCGCCTCACCCTCAACGGCGAGGAGATGCAGAACAGCTCGACGGAGGACCTGATCTTCAGCGTCCCCCAGCTGCTGTCGCAGCTCTCGGCGCTGATGACGCTCGAGCCCGGCGACATCGTCGCCACCGGCACCCCCGAGGGCGTCGGCATGGGCCGCAACCCGCGCGTCTGGCTCGCCGACGGCGACGAGATCGTGATCGAGTCGCCGACGCTAGGCCGCCTCACCACCCGCATCAGCACCTAGCCAGTTCCGTGGTTCCTTTGTCCGCTATGACTGGACAAAGGAACCACGCACTCGGCGCCAGGGCCGTTCGTCGCGTTCCGTGGTTCCTTTGTCCTCTATATCCGGACTAAGGAACCACGGAATTAGGGGGCGGGCGGGATCTCGTCGGCCTTCGCCGGCAGCGAGGCCGAGAGCGGCTTGCGCGGGGGCCGCGCCCGGTTGGCGAAGGGCCCGGGGCGGGCGCTGACCCCGGCCCAGCCCCCGCGGACGGGCGTGTAGGCGAGGAGGGCGTTCCAGGTTTCGGTGTCGATCACGGCGTTGGCCGGGAGGCTGTGCTCTTCCTTGAAGAGGTGGACGGCGCGGGCGGTCTGGCGGCCGAAGATCCCCGTCACCGGCACCCCATGCCCTGCCGCGACCAAGTGCTCCTGCGCCCAGACGACCATGTCGCCCTTGCTGCCGCGCTTCAGCAGCGGATGGACGACTTCCTGGCGGAACCCCGCCACCGGCCGCAGGGCGCTGGCGGCGCCGAGCGCCCCCCACTCGCGGCCGCTCGTCTCCTGCCAGTCCCACCAGCTCGGCGGCAGCCCGCCGTAGCTGGCGGCGAAGCGGCGGAAGAGCCGCAGCGAGGCGGCGCCGGGGGCTTCGTAGGTCTGGCCGATCGGGTAGATCGGGTGCCCCCAGATGCGGTTATAGAGGTAGGTGTGCTCGTAGACGGTGCGGACCGAGGTGCCGATCGCCTTCCAGTACATCTGCGGCTGGTTGTACTGGGCGCCGCCGGGCCCGAAGAAGACCGAGTAGGGAAAGGCCGGGTGGTAGTCGACGTAGGGGAAGCCGGCGAGGGCGACGGGGAAGGTTTCGCCGATCCGCGCCCGCAGCGCCCGCAGGTAGCGTTCGGCGGCCGCGTACTTGCCTTCGTAGTCGGACTCGGCGTCGATCACGAAGCAGTCGGCGCCCTTCTTCACCGCCGCCGCGGCGACCTTGGCCTCGGCGACCGGGTTGTCGCCGTAGACGAACTGCCAGGCGCAGACGTCGAGGCCGCCGCGGTGCAGGGCCTGGACCAGACCGCGGCTGAACTGGCTCCAGGCGCCGGTGCCGTCGGCCGCCTTGATGTAGACGGTGCCGATGTCGTTGCGCTTGGCGCGGGCGACGATCGCGCCGAGGCTGCCGCCCTCGGAGTGGGAGACGTACCAGATCCACATCCCCTGCCGGTCGAAGGCGCTGTTGCCGAGGGTGGCGCCGGTTTCGGTCGGGCCGGCGCCGCCTTCGACCTGCGAGGCGCCGCCGGTCGCCGCCGCCGCGCCGGCCGGGGAGAGGGCAGCCGCCGCGAGCGCGGCAAGGACGGCCAGCAGCGCCAGCGCGCCGCCTCTCCTCTGGGCTAGGGAACTCACGTCTGGTTCGAACACGGTAACGAGGGCGAGGCTGCGGCCTCTTTGGGTCCGCCCGCCGCGCCTAACATCCCCAGGGTCCCGCAATCCCCCGCCCGGCATCCGCTCATCGCCCCCTCCCGCAAGATCCTGTGCGCCACCGCCCTCGCCGCCGCTCTGCTGGCGCTGCCGGGAACGGCGATGGCCCGCGCGCCGCGGCTCCAGCGCGCCGGCCTTTCGCAGAGGGGCCGGGACATGGTCTACACAGTGCGGGCCTCGTAACCGGTGGCGCTGTGGGGGTTAGAAGCGCGCCCGGACCCGCGGCGCGCCGCCTCGCGCTACCTCTGTCTGGCGCTGAGCCGCGCCGGCCGCGAAGGCGAGCGGCGGCTCTGTCTCGGCGGGCGCAAGTCGCATCACCGGATCGGATTGGTGACCGTTTCTGCCAGCGAAAAGCCACTGACGCAGGGAAGCGTCCGCGCGACGGTGAAGCGGCCCGAACCCGACAAGCTCGTCGTCGCCCTCGAACCGGGCGCCGCCGGGCTGCGTCCCCACCGCTACACCTGGCGCGTGATCCAGAGCGATGGCTGCCAGCCCGGCCGCCGCTGCGCCCAGTCCCTCCCCGCCCAGGGCACCTACGCCTTCCGCCTCCGCCCCGTCCGCGCAATCGGCTGCACCGGCGGCAGCGCCGGACTCGTCACCAACGGGCCGCGCGACCGCAAGGTCGTCGCCCTCACCTTCGACGACGGCCCCAGCGAATACACCGAGGACTTCCTCCGGGTCCTGCGCGAAAAGGAAGTCCACGCCACCTTCTTCGAGATCGGCCAGGAGATGCCCGGCCGCGAGGACGTGATGCGCCAGATCCTCGCCGAAGGCGACGAGCTCGGCGACCACACGATGAACCACGTCGAATACCCGGGCTACGCGCAGATCGCCGGGGCCGCCGCCCGGATCGAGGCCTACACCCACTTCAAGCCCTGCCTCTTCCGCCCGCCCGGCGGCGCCTACAACTCCGGCGTCGTCGCCGACGCCGGCAGCCTCGGGATGCGGACGATTACCTGGGACGTCGACCCGCGCGACTGGTCGCTGCCCGGCACCGGCGCGATCTACTCGAACATCGTCGGCCACGCCCAGCCCGGCTCGATCATCCTCATGCACGACGGCGGTGGTCCCCGCGACGAGACCCTGGCGGCGCTGCCGCGGGTGATCGACACCCTCCGCGCCCGCGGCTACCGCTTCGCCACCGTCTCCGAACTGCTCGGCTACCGGATCCTCTACCGCCCCTACGGCTGATCCGGACCGGCCTCCCCTTCCGTAGGGAGAGGCCGATGAGGATTGCGATCGTCGGAACGGGCATCTCCGGGCTGGTGGCCGCGCACCGGCTGCACCGCGAGCACGAGATCACGGTCTACGAGGCGGGCGAGCGAATCGGCGGCCACACCCACACGGTGCCGGTCGCGGCCGAGGACGGCACCCACTGGGTCGACACCGGCTTCATCGTCTTCAACGACCGCAACTACCCCAACTTCGAAGCGCTGCTCGACGAGCTCGGGGTGGCGACGCAGCCCTCGCGGATGAGCTTCTCGGTCTCCGACGGCCGCGGCCGCTTCGAGTACTCGGGCACCCCGCGCGGGCTCTTCGCCCGCCCCGCCCATCTGCTCAGCCCCACCTTCCTCGGCATGCTCCGCGACTGGCGCCGCTTCAACCGCGAGGCGCGGGCGCTGATCGGGATGAACGGGACGGCGCCCTCGCTCGGCCACTGGCTCGAGCAGCAGGGCTTCTCCCGCCACTTCGTCGAGCGGCTCATCGTCCCCCAGGCGAGCGCCGTCTGGTCGGCCGACCCGGCGCAGATGTGGAGCTTCCCGGCCAGCTTCATGGCCGAGTTCTTCGACAACCACGGCATGTACAGCCTCCGCAACCGACCCAGGTGGCGGACGGTCAGCGGCGGCTCGCGGCGCTACGTCGAGGCGATCGCGGGGCCCTGGCGGGAGCGGGTGCGGACGCGGGCGCCGGTACGACGGATCGAACGGCTGCCGGACGGCGTGCGGATCGAGGCCGACGGCTGCGAGAGCGAGGAGTTCGACCACGTCGTCATCGCCACCCACTCCGACCAGGCGCTGGCGCTCCTCGCCGACCCGAGCGCGGCCGAGCGCGAGGTCTTGAGCGCGATCCCCTACCAGCGCAACGAAGCCGTCCTCCACACCGACGCCTCGCTGATGCCGCGCCGCCGCGCCGCCTGGTCGAGCTGGAACTTCCACCTGACCGCCGAGCCGGCGCAGGGGACCACCGTCACCTACTGGATGAACAACCTGCAGCGCCTGCGCACGAAGAGCGATTACTTCGTCACCCTCAACCGCGGCGAAGAGATCGACCCGGCGCAGGCGATCCGCCACATCGCCTACGACCACCCCGTCTACACCAAGGAGGGGGTGGCGGCGCAGGCGCGCCATGCCGAGATCAGCAACGCCGGCCGCCGCACCCACTACTGCGGCGCCTACTGGGGCTGGGGCTTCCACGAGGACGGCGTCGTCAGCGCCCTCCGCACCTGCAAAGGCATCCCATCGGCAGTACCAGAGGCGGTGGTCGCCTGAGCGCTGCGATCGAGGGACAAGGGGTGGGGGGCGCCGGGCCCCCCCCCCCGGTTTGCCCCCACCCCCCCCCCCCCCCCCCCCCCCCCCCCCCCGGGGGCAAAAGGGGGGGGGAGCCCACCCCCCAAAAAAACAGGGAAAACACCCAAA
>JBQCIG010000174.1:0-8846 GCA_051953975.1 Solirubrobacterales bacterium
CTGCTCCCCTATGGGGAGCAGGAATCAGATTGCATATCGCGCGCTTCGCGGACATTCGCTCAGGGGATGACCGGACCCCTCTCCAACACGTCTCATGGACGGCGTCAACCGGAGCTCTGGGGTGGAGGGGACGGGTATTCCCCGGACCGACCGGCGTCCTCTTGCTCGCACCTGCGACGTCAGCGGTCAGTGGATGCCGTGCCAGGCGAGCAACCCAGGGAGGGAGGGGAATACCCGTCCCCTGTACTGGGTGAGGTTGGTCCCTGAGCCGTCAGCTGCGGGCGCCGAGGATGGCGCCGATCAGGACGCTGCGGGGGGGGATCTCGGCGCCGGGGAGGGCGATGACTTCCTTGAGGCGGGAGCCGTCGCCGACGCGGATCTCGTCGCCGATCACCGTGGGGCCGTCGATGCGGACGTCGTCGCCGATCTCGCAGCCGGGGCCGAGCAGGACGGGGCCGACGAGGTCGGGCTCGCCCTCCATCCGCTCGCCGCTGCGGTAGCCCTCGACCAGCTCCCCCTCCCGCTCCAGCTCGACGGCACCGGTGAGGGCGTCGATGTTGCCGGCGCGCAACTCCTCGAGGTTGCCGATGTCGTTCCAGTAGGCCTCGATCTCGTGCGAGTAGAAGGGGACGTCCCCTTCGAGCAGGCGCGGGAAGACGTCCATCGCCCAGTCGGCGAAGCCCTCGGGGTCACCGGGCCCGGCGGCTTTGCTCGTTCCCGGCGCTGGGAAGAAGTCGAAGATCTCCTTGCGGAACATGTAGATGCCGCAGTTGGCGAGGTCGGAGAGCGCTTCGGCCGGGTCCGGCTTCTCCTGGAAGCCCTGGACGCGTCCGTCGGAGCCGACGATCGCGACGCCGAACTGGCTCGTGTCCTCGACCCGCTTCATCGCCAGCGTCGCGATCCCGTCGTGGGACTCGTGGAACTCGCGCATCGCAGTGAGGTCGATGTCGGTGAGGGCGTCGCCGGAGATGACGAGGAAGGAGTCGCCGAGGAAGCGGCCGGCGTGGCGGACCCCGCCGGAGGTCCCGAGCAGCTGCTCCTCGCGACTGTAGGAGAGCTCGACCCCCCAGGCGCCGCCGTCGCCGAAGTAGCCCTCGATCAGGTCCGAGAACCAGTGCAGGTTGGCGATCGTCTCGGTGAAGCCGTGGCGGGCGAGCAGGCGCAGGATGTGCTCCATCACCGGCCTGTTCAGCACCGGCACCATCGGCTTTGGCATCTCGTAGGTGATCGGCCGCAGCCGCGTCCCCAGCCCCGCCGCCAGCACCATCGCCCTCATCCTGCCAAGCCCTCCTTCAGGGTCTCGATCGCCTCGATGCCCTCCGGGTCCACCCCCCGCCGAGCCGCCAGCCCCAAGGAGACGAGGTCGCCCAACAGCGTCGCCCAAAGCAGCCGTTCGACCCTGCTCGTTCCCTCCGTCTCCAGCCGCACCACCGCCGCTGCCTCGGCGGCGACCGCCTGCGAGGTCAGCTCGAAGCGGCGGCGCTCGCGGGGGTGCTGATCGCAGTCTTCGAGGAAGACCGCGGAGACGGCGCCGGCGCCCGAGCCGGGCGACCAGCCGCAGATCTCGTTGTGGTCGGCCTCAGGAAGCTCGGAATGGAAGGCGAGCAGCTTGGCGTTCTCGTTGACCTGGGTCTTCCAGCGCCGCGCCGCGGCGGCGGTCAGGTCGCTGCCGTAGATCACCGCCGGACCGTCCCCGAGCTGCTCCACGACCTCAGCCGCCTTCCCCTTCAGCGCCTCCAGTTGCTCGCCGAGGAAGGCAGCGGCGGCGTCGATCTCGGTGCGGATCCGCGGCGCCACCCCCGCCAGCGCCGCCACCTCGGCGGCGGCGGTGAACATGTAGGCGACGGCGACGCGGGGCTGGAAGATGCCGGGCAGACCGACCACCGGAACCCCCTCCGCCCGCGCCCGCTCGACCAGCTCGCCGCCGGTGCTGACGACGATCCGCCGCGCCCCCAGCGCTTCGGCCGCCTCGAAGCAGGCGAGCGTCTCCTCGGTCTTTCCGGAATAGCTGGAGCAGAGCACCGTCCACTCCGGCGTCGCCCAGCTCGGCAGCTCGTAGCCGCGGACCGTGAGCAGCGGCTTGGTCAGGCGATCTCCGAAAGCACCGGCGGCGAGGTCGCCGCCGATCGCCGACCCGCCCATGCCGCAGACGATCAGGCCGGCCGACTCTGCCGGCTCGAGCCGGGCGGTTTCGATCCGCCAGAGAGCGTCGCGGAGCTGATCCGACAGGCCGAGGACGTCGTCGATCATGGGGCTCATTCAGGCCGGGACTCTTTCATCTCGCCCGACCACGGCGCCCAGGAGGCGCGCGCCCGGCGCCACTTCGGCTCCAGGAGCGAGAATCGAGCCCTCCACCCGGGCGCCCTCCCCCACCGTGCAGCCTGCGAGCAGGACCGATTCGCTCACCTCGGCACCGGCGCCGACCTCGCATCCGGAGGCGACGACGGCGCGCTCGCCGACCCGCGCGTCCGCCGCAATCGCCGCGTCGCCGGCCAGCAGCGAGCCGGGCGCGCTCGGCTCGACCCGGGTCTCCACCCGGCCCTCGAGGATGTCCCAGGTCGCCTGCAGGTAGCGCTCGGGGGTGCCGATGTCCATCCAGTAGCCGTCGAGGAGCTGCGCGCAGAGGCCGGCGCCGACCAGGCGCGGGAAGACTTCGCGCTCGATCGAGACCGCCCGCCCCGCCGGCACCAGCTCCAGCACCGAGCGCTCCAGGACGTAGGCGCCGGCGTTGATCTCGCCGGGCACGGCTTCGCCGGTCTTCTCGAGGAACTCCAGCACCGTGCCTTCATCGTTGCAGCGGACCAGCCCGTAGGCGGAGGAGTCGTCCACCGGGTGCAGGGCGATCGTCGCCTGGTCGCCGCGCTCGGCGTGCGCCGCGACCAAAGCCGAGAGGTCGAGGTCGGCGAGGACGTCGCCGTTGAGGACGAGGAAGCGGTCTTCGAGGCGGCCCCCCAGCGCCTCGGCGGCGAAGCGGATCGCCCCCGCAGTCCCCAGCGGCTCCGGCTCGACCGCGTAGGTGATCGTCACCCCGGCGTGCTCGTGGTCGCCGAGCGCCTCCTGGAGGACGTCCGGCAGGAAGCCGCAGGCGAGGACGACCTCGCTCACCCCGTGGGTGGCGAGCCACTCGATCGCGTAGGCGAGAAAGGGGCGGTCGACCAGCGTCAGCGCCGGCTTCGGCACATCGTTGGTGAGCGGCCGCAGGCGAGTGCCCTCGCCGCCGACGAGGACGATCGCCTGCACTACTCGGCGGCCGCCGGAGCCGGCGCGTCGCGCGGCTGGCGGCCGATTCCCTCGTAATGGAACCCCGCCGCCGCCAGCTTCTCCGGGTCGAGGAAGTTGCGGCCGTCGACGATCACCGGCCGCGCCATCCGCTCGGCGGCGGCGCGCCAGTCGAGCTCGGCGAACTCCGGCCACTCGGTGACGAGGACGGCGGCGTCGGCACCATCGAGCGCCTCCATCGCCGAGCCGGCCATCTCGACCGAGCCGAGCAACTCGGCGGCACGCCCGGCGGCAACCGGGTCGTAGGCGGCGACCTCCGCGCCTTCTCCCTCTAGCCGCGCTGCCAGCACCAGGCTCGAGGCCTCGCGCATATCGTCGGTGTCGGGCTTGAAGGCGAGCCCCAGCAACGCCACCCGCTTGCCGATCAGCGAGCCGAGGTGCTTCTCGAGCTTGCCGACGACGCGGCGCTTCTGCAGCTCGTTGACCTCGATCACCGAGGTCAACAGCTGGAAGTGGTAGCCGGTGTTGCCGGCCAGCATCTTCAGGGCGCTGACGTCCTTGGGGAAGCACGAGCCCCCATAGCCGATCCCCGCCCGCAGGAAGGCGCTGCCGATCCGCTCGTCGAGGCCCATTCCCTTCGCCACCTGGCCGACGTCGGCGCCGACCTCCTCGCAGACGTTGGCGATCTCGGTGATGAAGGAGATTTTGGTCGCGAGGAAGGCGTTGGAGGCGAGATTGATCATCTCGGCGCTGGCGACGTCGGTGCGGAGGATCTCGCCGCCAAGTGGCCGGTAGAGGGCTGCGACCGCGTCGGCGGCCGCCTCGTCGCCCGGGTCGGCGCCGATCACCACCCGGTCGGGGTTCATGAAGTCCTTGACCGCGGTCCCCTCCTTGAGGAACTCCGGGCAGGAGACGTAGGAGAGGTTCGGCATGTCGCGGCGGATCGACTCGCCGGTGCCGGCGGGCACCGTGCTCTTCATCACCAGCACGTGGTCGCCGTCGCCGGGGAGCTCCCGCACCACCGCCCGCACCCGCGAGAGGTCGGCGTCGCCGGAGTAGGTCGGCGGCGTGTCGACGCAGACGAAGAGCAGGCGCGCCCCGGCCAGCAGCTCGCCCATGTCGGTGGTGAAGGCGAGCCGCTCGGCGTTGCGGCGCAGCAGGTCCTCCAGCCCCGGCTCGTGGATCGCCACCTCCCCGCGCGAGAGCGCCTCGACCTTCTCGGGGACGATGTCGCGGGCGACCACCTCGTGGCCGAGCTCGGCGAAGCAGGCCGCGGTGACCAGCCCGACCCAGCCCACTCCGATGACGCCGACCGGCTCCAGATGCTCGCTCATTGCTGCTTCCTACCCTTCTTCGGCTTCTTCTTGGGAATGATCACGCTGGCCGAGCGCGCCATCCCGATCATCTGCTCGTTGCTCAGCGATCGTTCGAGGTCGTTGGCGATCCAGTAGGTGTTTTCGCCGCGGTGCCAGGCGACCATTTTGATCTCGCCGCTGTCGACGAAGATCTCGTATTCGCGGCCGTGGATCGGCTCGGTCACGCTCGGGTTGTCGAGGATCGGCGGGTTCGGCCAGCCGCGGATCCCCTGCACGCCGAAGTAGTGGTAGCCGTCGGGCTCTTCCATCACCGCGACCATTTTGTAGGCGGTGTGGCGGTTGCCGTCGTCGTCCTTGAAGCGGTAGACGCGGGGGTCGACGACGTGTTCGTAGGGGTCGGTTTCGACGAAGTGCGCACCGGGCGGGAGGCGGGTCGGGAAGTAGATCGGGAAGCCGCCGCCGACCTTGCGGGCGGCCGCTGCGGCCTCGGCTTCGCCGGCTTCGCGGGCGGGGACCAGGCCGTCGTTGCCGGGCTTGGCGACTTCGACCTTCGGCTTCGGCTTCGCTTGCTTCTGCTTGTGGTGCCCGCCTGACTTCTTCTTGCCCTTCTTCGCCGAGGAGGAGTGGGCCGAGCCTTCGCTCGATTCGCTGCCGAACGATTCGCCGGTGAGGAATTCCTTGACGGCTTCGTGGATCATCGTCTCGTTCGAATAGACGTAGCTGGGCCCGAGTTCGGCCGGGAAGTGGACCTGTTTGATCGGCGCGTTGCGGGAGGCGATGAAGAGTTTCAGCACTTCCAGCATCGTCTCTTTGCTGTTGATGTCGGAGGTCGTGTACTTGGTGAAGATGTCGATCAGGCCGCTCTGGTCGAAGACCAGATCCTGTACGGAGATCCGCTGCCGGGCGTCGCTGAGGAACGCTTGCTGGCGGGCGGAGCGGACGATGTCGGTGTCGGTGTGGCGGTAGCGCACGTACTGCAGGGCTTTTTTGCCGCAGAGTTTTTGATAACCGGGCTGGATGTTGATTTCCGAATACTGTTCGGAGGGAGGCACGCCGACGTTGGAGTGGTAGTAGCGCCGGTCGACGTCGGTGTAGACGCAGCCGATCGCGTCGACGGCCCGGACGAAGCCGAGGAAGTCGACGTTGACGACGTGGTTGATCTTCAGTCCGGTCAGTTCCTTCACCACCTGCAGGGTCAGCTTCGGGCCGCCGTAGGAATAGGCTTCGTTGAACTTGCCGGTCCCGTAGCCGGGGATTTCGACCTTGAGGTCGCGCGGGATCGACATCACCGAGATCGTTTCGTCTTCGGGGTCGAGGCGAAGCAGGATCGTCGTGTCCGAGCGCCCCGGGTCTTCTTCGAATTCTTCGCCCGCCCGTTTGTCGGAGCCGAGGATGAGGATGTTCTCCGGCGCCCCCGGTTCGACTTCGGCCAGCGCCTTCTGCAGCTTGTTGTTGAGGACGTTGTTGTGGGAGAGGGCGTGGGCGATGCTGTCGAGGTAGAGGAGGATGCTGGTCGCGGTTGCGGCAGCGGAGACGGCGACGATCAGGATCGAGGCCAGGGTGAAGCGCCACCAGAAGCGCTTCGGCTTCGGCGGTGCCTCGCCGTCGCCGCTCGGCGGCGGCTTCTTCGGCGCCCAGCCCGGGCCGAGCTCAGCGGTCATCGAGCCGCTCCGGGATTGCCCGCAAGAACGATTCGAGCGCCTGGCGGTAGGTCTGCAGGGAGGAGACGGAGACCCACTCGGCGGGACCGTGATGGCCGGCCCCGATCGGCCCGAACTCGACTGCAGGCACCCCCACCCGCAGGAAGGAGACCGCGTCGGAGGCGCCGTCGCGCCCGACGCTCATCGGCTCCCCGTCGTAGTGCTCGCTCGCCGAGGCTCGCAGCGCCCTGACGAAGGCCGAGTCGCGCTCGACGGTGGCGGGCGGCCGCGTCAGCAGCGCCGCGACCTCGATCCCGGAGATCTCCCGGACTTGGTCGAGGATGGCCTTCGGGTCCTGGTCGGGCAGGTAGCGGATGTCGACGTCGATTACGCAACGATCGGGCACCTTGTTGAGAGCGTCGCCGCCCACGATCCTTCCCAAATTGATCGAAGGGCGGTCGAACAGCTCGGAGCTGTGTTTGGCAAACGGTAGCGACTCGATGCTGCGGAAAACGTCGATCGCGTTGAGGACGGCGTTGTCCCCGAGCCAGGGGGTGGCGCCGTGGGCGGCGGTCCCCCCCACCTCCAGCCGCAGGGCGAGGACCCCCTTGGCCTCGATTCCGATGTGGAGATCGGTCGGCTCGCCGGTGACCGCGAAGTCGCCCGTGAAGCCGGTATCCACGAGGTGGTCGGAGCCGCGCTCGGCCTCCTCCTCGGACTCCTCGTCGCCGACGATCCCAAGTCGCACCCGCACCTGGTCCTGCTCGCGCATCGCCGCGGTGACCATCAGCATCGCCGCGACCGCGCCCTTCATGTCATAGGCGCCGCGCCCGTAGAGCCGATCCCCCTCGACCCGCGGCTCGAACTGCCCGGCCAGGCCGGGAACGACGTCGATGTGCCCGTGCAGGACGACGGTCGGCGCCCCCTCGGGACCCACTTCGGCCTTGACCACCGGCAGTCCCCGCACTTCGTCGCTCTCCGCCGCGATCCCCCGCGCTTCCAGCCACCCCTGAACGAACCCAGCCGCCTCCGCAATAGCTTCCGGCTCACACGTCTCATAGCTGATCAGCCGTTTAGCAAGAACCACCAGCCCGTCAGTCACGCGGCTGCCCTCCGACTTCCGTGGTTCCTTTGTCCGCCCATACAGGACAAAGGAACCGCGGAACGAGTAAACGTCTCGGCCGCGCAGTTCCGTGGTTCCTTAGTCCGCCTATACCGGACAAAGGAACCACAACTTTGGAAGCTGCCTTCTCGGAGCTTTGCCGCGGCTCGGGTGGGGATCCCGGCGCTCTCCGGGCGAATGTCCGCGAAGCGCGCGATATGCAATCTGGTCTCTGCCCGCCATAGGCGGGCAGCATGTTCGGGAGCTGCCCCGATAGGGGCGCGACAAATTCGCCCGGAGAGTGCCGGGATCCCCCTCACGCCCCGGCTATCGAGAGAAACGCTTCGGCCCGTTCCCGGTCCTTCTGCGCCCGGGCGTGGTCGGCGCTCCCCTCCTCGCACTCCGACAGGCGCTGCTCGGCGTCGGCGAGCTGCTCTTTGAGGGTGCCGGGGTCGAGGTTCTCCGGCGGGATCGCCTCCTCGAGCAGGAGCCGGGCGCGGTTGCCGTAGACCTGCAGCCAGCCGTGGGCCTGCGCGTAGCGCTGGGTCTCCGAGTCGGAGACTTTGAGGCGGAGCTCGGTCGGCCGCAGCGCCGCCAGCAGCGGCGCGTGGTTGGCGAGGATACCGAGTTCGCCGGTCTCCGAGCGGGTCGAGACCTGGCGCGCTTCGCCGCTCCAGACCTCGCCCTCCGGGGTCAGGACTTCGACGTCGACCATGTGCTCCGCGGCCACTGTCTACTCCCTAGGCCGCGGCGCCCGACTTGGCGTTCTCGAGGACCTGGTCGATCGAGCCCTGCATGTAGAAGGCTCCCTCGGAGAGGTCGTCGTGCTCGCCGTCGAGGATCTCGCGGAAGCCGCGCACGGTCTCGGCGACCGGCACGTACTCGCCTTCGCGGCCGGTGAACTGCTCGGCGACGAAGAACGGCTGCGAGAGGAAGCGCTCGATCTTGCGGGCGCGCGCCACCGTCTGCTTGTCCTCGTCGGAGAGCTCGTCGATGCCGAGGATGGCGATGATGTCCTGCAGCTCGCGGTAGCGCTGCAGCACCTCCTGGACCTCGGTCGCCGTCCGGTAATGCTCGTCGCCGACCACCTCGGGCTTGAGGATCGTCGAGGTCGAGTCGAGCGGGTCGACCGCCGGGTAGATCCCTTTCTCGGAGATCGATCGCGAGAGGGTCGTGGTCGCGTTCAAGTGGGCGAACACCGACGCCGGCGCCGGGTCGGTGAGGTCGTCCGCCGGCACGTAGACCGCCTGGATCGAGGTGACCGAGCCGCGCGCGGTCGAGGTGATCCGCTCCTGCAGGCCGCCCATCTCGGTCTCCAGCGTCGGCTGGTAGCCGACCGCCGAAGGCATCCGGCCCAGCAGGGCCGAGACCTCGGAGCCCGCCTGGACGAAGCGGAAGATGTTGTCGATGAACAGGAGCACGTCCTGTCCGCCCTGCTCGCGGTAGTACTCGGCCATCGTCAGCCCGGAGAGGGCGACGCGCAGGCGCGCGCCCGGGGGCTCGTTCATCTGGCCGAAGACGAGCATGGTCTTGTCGATCACGCCCGACTCTTTCATCTCGAGCCAGAGG
>JBQCIG010000175.1:0-22263 GCA_051953975.1 Solirubrobacterales bacterium
GCGGGCTGCCGCGACTGGGCCCAAGTTCGGCGCCGCACCCGTTGTGCCTTTGTAGGGGCTTTACCGCCCCGCGGGTCCTGTCGCCGCTGGGCACCCACCCCCACCGCCCCCGCTGCAGGGGGTCCCCCCTACGACGCCACCCGCGGGTCAGCGTCGGAGATTGCTCCTGTTTGCGCTCGGGTTCGGGGTGGTGACCGTGGCGGTGATGCTTTGGCCGGCGATCAACCCTGGGCTGAAGACGTTCTATGACAGGACGATTGCGAGTCAGGCTGGCCGTGAATCGCCTTTCAGTGTCTGGGGGCAGGTGCCTTCGCTGGAACCAGTTCGCATTGCGCTGCTGGTTCTCATGGGAGCTCTTTCACTGCTGTTTGCCTTCGTCCCCCGGCGCAAGTCACTAGTCCAGCTCGCAGCTCTTTCCGCCGCGCTGTTGATCCTGCTCCAGCTCACGCTCCATCACTGGTTCTACCTCTACATCGTCTGGTGGTTCCCGCTGCTGCTGGTGGCGCTGGCGGCGTTGGAGACGCCGCGGGCTGCTAGCCCCGACGTGGAGCGGGAACCATCACCTGCTCGAACGAGTCAGCCAGCCCCTGCTGGTTGACCTCGACCACGGCGCCCATCACCCAGACGTCGTCCTCGGCGGTCTCGAAGCGGGTCGGCATTTGTGCGATCAGCGAGCGCAGCGCCTGCTCCGGCTTCACCCCGAGGACGCTGGTCCGCGAGCCGGTCATGCCGACGTCGGAGATGAAGGCGGTGCCGCCGGGGAGGACGCGGCCGTCGGCGGTGGGGACATGGGTGTGGGTGCCGAGGACCGCCGCCACCCGCCCGTCGAGGTGCCAGCCCATCGCCACCTTCTCGCTCGTCACTTCGGCGTGGAAGTCGACGATCACGGCGTCCTGCTCGTGATGGCTGAGGATCGAGTCGACGGTGTCGAAGGGCGAGCGGGCGACGCGCAGGCCGACGCCACCGCTGAGGTTGACCACCCGCACCCGCATCCCGCCGGCCTCGACCACGGTGTGGCCGCGGCCGGGGTTCGCCTGCGGGTAGTTGGCCGGCCGCACCACCCGCTCCTCGCGGTCGAGGAACTCGTAGGCCTCGCGGTGGCGGTAGACGTGGTTGCCGGTGGTGATCGCGTCGGCGCCCGACTCGAAGAGGTCGCGGGCGGTGCGCTCGGTGATGCCGACGCCGCCGGCCGAGTTCTCGCCGTTGACGATCACCAGGTCGGGGGAGTGGCGCTCGCGCAACCCGGGCATCGCTTCCCGCAGGCCCTGCCGGCCCGGGCTACCGACCACGTCGCCGATGAACAGAACCCGCATCGCTTCAGGACCCTATCTGCGAGATTGAGCGAGGTGGCCGAGCGGGAGGAGACGACAGCGATCTTGAGACGGGCGCTGGAGTACCCCTACGCCACTCCTGGCCGCTCCTACCTCTACCGCGAGGGCGAGGCGGAGGAACTGCCGGCGGGCGGGCCCGACCTCTCCGGCCGCACGCCGCTCCTCTCCTACGGGGCCAACGCCGCGCCCGCGGCGCTGGCCCTGAAGCTGGCCTCGCTGCCGGGGCTGGAGCTGCCGGTCATGCGTAGCGAGCTCGAGGGCTTCGACGTCGTCTACTCGGCCCACGTCTCTCCCTACGGTGCGGTGCCGGCGACCCTGGTCGAGAGCCCGGGGACCGTCGCGCCGGCCTTCGTCCTCCACCCGACCCCGGAGCAGCGGGCGCTGCTGACGGCGAGCGAGCTGAACTACGACCTCGTCGAGGTGGGAGGGATGGAGGCCTTCCGCAGCAAGCACGGCTGTCTCTCCCTCGACGGCTCCCCGGTGGCCCTGGCGGCGGCGCGCTCCCGAGGGCGGACGCTGCCGGAGCTAGACGAGCCGGCGGTGCTGGAGCGCGTCCGCGCGGCGCTCGAGCCGGAGTCGACGCTCGAAGAGTTCATCCTCGCCTGCATCGCCCGCGGCGGGATCAAACCGCTGCCGACTTTGAGCACACCGGGGTGTGTTCAAAAACCGATGCGCTGAACGGTCGCCTAGACCGCTGAGAAGCGCCGCAGGGCAAGCCGGGCCAGCGCCGCGTAGGCGACGAAGAGGACCCCCAGGTGCAGGAGCGGACCGCCGATCCCCGGCCCCGCCTCGTCGATGGCGGCGGTGATCGCCTGCAGCGCCGGCTTGAACGGGAAGAGCGCGGTGAAGTAGCGGATCAGGTCGAAGAGGGTGGGGCTGACCGAGCCGGAGGGGACCAGCGAGAGGAAGGCGAGGGGGAGGGTGACCATGAAGGCGAGCAGCGAGACCGCGCGCACCTCCCGCGCCGCCGCCCCAAGCGCCGCCCCCGCCGCGGCCAGCGCCGCCGCGCCGGCGAGGATCGCGACGAGCCACAGCCACACCCGCCCCCATTCGAGCGAGACGAAGAGCTGCATCCCCAGCAGCATCAGCAGCGTCACCGCCAGCCCGACGACGATCCCCAGCAGCACCTTCTCCCCGAGCAGCCCGCCGGGCGAGACCAGACCGCGGGTCAGCCGCGGGAAGGCGTTCTCCTCGCGCTCCAGCGCCAGCGACCCCGCCACCAGGAGGACGACCACGAAGGCGAGGGTGAGGGTCGCGGCGACGGCGATCGCGAAGATTTCCAGCGGCGGGCTCTTGCCCCCGACCGCCACCTTGTCGACCTCGATCGGCTGCGCGAGGCGGTCGATCAGCGGCTTGGCGACGTCGAGGTTGTCGCGCGCCTGGGTGGCGAATTCGGTCACCTCCGCCAGCGCCGGCTGCAGCGGCTTCGGCAGGGCCGGCGTTACCGCTTTGAGGATGTTGGCGCTGGCGCGCAGGCCGAGGATGTGGATCGTTTCGCCGAGCACGTGGAAGTCGCCGCCGTTGACGATCAGGTTCAGGTAGCGACCGCCTTCGGAGCCGATCCGCCGCGCGATCGTCAGGTTCGCCTGCGCCAGCAGGCTGCTGATCCGGTCGTTGACCAGTTCGGCCTTGACCGCGTTTTCTTCGTTGACGAGGACTTCGACTTCCGGCACCCCCGGCGTCAGGGTCGAGAGCGAGTTGATCTTGTCGACGAGGTCGGCGGGGAGGATCAGTGCCGCCAGCACGTCCCCCGACTTCACCTTCGCTTCGGCTTCGGAGTGGTTCTTGACGAAGACGCACTCGACCCGCCCGCAGATCCGCCCCTTCACGTTCGCCTGCGGCAGCTGCTGGCCGCCGACGTCGATCCGCGTCCCCGCCGGGACTTCGTTCAGGAAGGCGACCCGCGGCTTTTCCGGCCCGCGCGAGATCGCGAAGCCGACCAGGACCGCGATCAGGATCGGGTAGGCGACCAGCAGCACCGCTTGCAGCGGCGAGCGGCGGAGGATCTGCAGGTCCTTCAGCAGCAGCCAGCGCACGCCCCGCATCAGTGCCCCCGGTGGTGCAGGTAGGCGACGAAGGCGGTCTCGAAATCGCGGTCGGCGGCCTCGGGCGCCTCGCGCCGGACCGCCTCGCGCAGCTCCTCGGGAGGCCCGTCGAAGAGGGCCTCGCCGTCGGCCAGGACCAGCAGCCGGCCGCCGTAGCGCTCGGCCTCCTGGATGTCGTGGGTGGAGAAGATCACCGTCGTGCCCCGGCCGGCGAGCCCGGAGACGAACTCCCACAGGCGCGCCCGCTGGCGCGGGTCGAGGCCGACGCTGGGCTCGTCGAGCAGCAGCGCCGCCGGCCGCGAGAGCAGGCCGATCGCGATGTTGATCCGCTGCTGGTTGCCACCGGAGAGCCGCGCCACGATCTCCCCCCGCCGCTCCCGCAACCCGGTCAGCTCCAGCATCTCCTCGGTTGAGGCGTGCGGATCCTCGTGCCCCTCCAGCCGCGCGAACAGCAGCAGGTTCTCCTCCACCGTCAGCCGCCGGTAAAGAGCCGCTTGCTGCGGCACCCAGCCGACATCTCCGTCAGGCGAGCTCACCTCCCCCTCGTCCGGCTTCGCAATCCCCGCCAGGATCGACAACAGCGTCGTCTTCCCCGCCCCGTTGGGACCGATGACAGCGACCTGCTCCCCCGCAACTGCATCGAAGGAGACGCCGCGTAGAGCTTCCCGGCCCCCGAACCGCTTAACGACGTTCCTCGCCCGCACGGCTGGACAAGCTACTGCCCGAACGGCGGGAGGGGCGGGGGTGCCCTCTACCGGACGCGCTCGCTTCGCTCGCTTTGGGGAGTGTCCGTACGAGGGCATCCCCGCCCCTCCCCTAAACTCGGCGCCGATGTCCTTCCCAAGCACCCGCTTACGTCGACTGCGGCGTACCGACTCGCTGCGTGGTCTTGTTCGTGAGACGGAGTTGTCTCCTGGCCACCTAATTCAGCCGGCATTTGTCGTTGCGGGAGAGGGTGTGCGTGAGGAGGTTCCGTCGATGCCAGGAATCCATCGAGTATCCATCTCGAACCTGGTCGAGGAGGCCGGTGAGATAGCTGAGGCGGGAGTTGGGGCCGTACTGCTCTTCGGAATCCCGAGTGTCAAGGACGAGGCCGGCTCCGGCGCCTACGACGACGAGGGGATCGTGCAGATGGCGGTGCGGGCGCTGAAGGACGCCCATCCCGACCTGACCGTGATCACCGACGTCTGCCTCTGCGAGTACACCTCGCACGGCCATTGCGGCGTGATCCGTGACGGCACCGAAGTCGACAACGACGTCACCGTCGAGCTCTTGGCGAAAACGGCGATCTCGCACGCCGAGGCCGGCGCCGACGCGGTCGCGCCCAGCGACATGATGGACGGCCGGGTCGGCTCGATCCGCTACCAGCTCGACGAGGAGGGACACCCGAACGTCCCGATCATCGCCTACAGCGCCAAGTACGCCTCCGCCTACTACGGACCGTTCCGCGATGCCGCCGACTCGACGCCGCAGTTCGGCGATCGCCGCGGCTACCAGATGGACCCCGCCAACGCTGCCGAAGCGGTGCGCGAGGCCGAACTCGACCTGGAGGAGGCCGCCGACATGCTGATGGTGAAGCCGGCGCTGCCCTACCTCGACGTCGTCCGCCGGGTCAAAGAGGCAACCGGCGCTCCCGTCGCCGCCTACCACGTCTCCGGCGAGTACTCGATGCTGAAGGCGGCCGCCGCCAACGGCTGGCTCGATGAGCGCGCCGCCGCCCTCGAGGCGCTGACCTCGATCCGCCGCGCCGGCGCCGACGCGATCGTCACCTACTACGCGAAGGAGGCCGCGGCTTGGCTCCAGTGAAAGTCCCGCAGTCGAAGGCCCGCAGCCGCAAGGGCGGCGCGGCGATCCCGCTCGACGAGACCGACAAGCGGCTGATGAACCTGCTGCAGTCGAGCTTCCCGCTCGACCCCGAGCCCTTCGCCCTCGTCGCCGCGGAGGCGGAGCTGGACCTCGACGACGTCCTCGCCCGCACCAGGCGCCTGCTCGACGGCCGGATCATCCGCGAGATCACGCCGATCTTCGACACCCGCGCGCTCGGCTACGAGTCGATGTTGGTGGCGGCCAAAGTCGACGCCGAGCACCCGCAGCGGGCGGCGCAGATCGTCAACGCCCACCCCGGCGTCTCCCACAACTACCTGCGCACCCACGAGTTTAACCTCTGGTTCACGATCGCCACCCCGCCCGACTCGCAGCTCGGCCTGAAGGGGACGCTGGAGGCGCTGATGCAGGAGACCGGGGCCGAGTCGATGCGGGAACTGCCGACCCTGACCCTGTTCAAGATCAACATGAACCTGGAGATGGAGCGGGGGACCGAGGCGCTGGCGGCGCCGGTCGAAGCCGTCCCTCCGCGCGAGCTCGAACCGCAGCCCTACGACTCCGACGACATCGCCCTGATCCGCGCCCTGCAGGGGCCGATGGAGCCGGTCGCCCGTCCCTACGACGCCGCCGCGAGCGAGCTCGGGATCTCGACCGAGGAGATGCTGGAGCGGCTGCGGGGGATGGTCGACCGCAAGTTGTTGCGCCGGGTCGCGGCGATCCTCTACCACCGCCGGGCCGGCTTCTCGGCCAACGGGATGGGGGTCTGGAAAGTGCCCGAGGACCAGATCCTCGAGGTAGGGGGGAGGATGGCCTCCTTCCGCGGCATCTCCCACTGCTACCAGCGGCCGACGTACGAGGACTGGCCCTACAGCGTCTTCACGATGGCCCACGGCCGCTCGAAGGAGGAGTGCGACGCGATCCTCGACTCGATCGCCGCCGAGTGCGGGATGGGCCCAGACGACCGCGCCACCCTCTACTCCTCGACCGAGTACAAGAAGATCCGCCTCCACTACTTCACCGAGGACTACGCGCGCTGGGAGGCGGAGCATTCCTGACGGCGCGCCTGGCGCCGACCCCTTCGGCCGGGCGCAGGAGGTTCTGCCGGGGGGCGTGAACTCGCCGGTGCGGGCGATGCGGCAGATCGGCCGCGAGCCGATCTTCATCGAGCGCGGCGAAGGCTGCTGGCTGTTCGACGTCGAGGGCAACCGCTATCTCGATTGGGTTGGCTCCTGGGGGCCGCTGATCCTCGGCCACGCCGAGCCCGCGGTGGTGGCGGCGGTGATCGAAGCGGCCAAGCGGGGGACGAGCTTCGGGGCGGCCACCCTGGAGGAGGTGCGGCTGGCCGAGGAGGTGGCGGCACGGGTGCCCTCGGTGGAGATGCTGCGGATGACCAGCTCCGGTACCGAGGCGGCGATGAGCGCGGTGCGGCTGGCGCGAGCCGTGACCGGCCGCGAGGTCGTGGTCAAGTTCGCCGGCGCCTACCACGGACACTCCGACGGGCTGCTGGCCGAGGGCGGCTCGGGGCTGGCGACGCTCGGGGTGCCGGCGACGCCGGGCGTGACGGCTGCCCAGGCCGCTGGGACGGTGGTGGTGCCGTGGAACGACCGCGAGGCGGTCGCGCGGGCGCTGCGCGAACACGAGGTGGCGGCGCTCCTGGCCGAGCCGATCGCCGCCAACATGGGCGTGGTGCCGCCGGCCGAGGGCTTCCTCGAGTTCCTGCGCGAGGCGACCGGGGAGGCGGGCGCGCTGCTGGTCTTCGACGAGGTGATCACCGGCTTCCGCGTCGCCCGTGGTGGCGCCCAGGAGCTGTTCGGCGTCGAATCCGACCTGACGGTGATGGGCAAGGTGCTCGGCGGCGGCCTGCCGGCGGCGGCCTACGGCGGCCCCCGCGAGCACATGGAGCGGATCGCCCCGGCGGGCGACGTCTACCAGGCGGGGACGCTGTCGGGGAACCCGCTCGCGGTCGCCGCCGGGCTGGCGACGCTGGAGCAGCTCGACGCCGCCGCCTACGAGCGGCTGGGCGCGCTGACCGACCGCCTCGCCGCCGGCTTCCGGGAGCTTGCCCAGGACCGGCCGTTGCAGGTCGCCGCCGCGCCTGGCCTGGTCACGCTCTTCTTCAGCCCCGTCCCGGTCGTCGACTTCGCCACCGCAAGCGCCTACGACACCGAGGCCCATGCCCGCTTCTGCCGGGCGATGCTGGAGCGCGCCGTCTACCCGCCGCCGGCCCAGTTCGAGGCCTGGTTCGTCTCCCTCGCCCACGACGAGGCGACGATCGACCAGACCCTCGAAGCCGCCGCCGACTCCCTACGTTCCGCGGTTCCTTAGTCCGCTATGTCAGGACAAAGGAACCACGCAACTCCCGAGGGAGCGCTGCAGGCACTGGCCGACCAGCTGCGCGCCGAGGAGACGCCGATCTCTCCGCACGTGGTCGACCCCGCCGCGCCGCCGCGCCTGGGCGAGCTCGCCGCCGCGGGACCCGGCGCCGCTACGGCACCAGAGGAATACGCCCTCGTCGTCGAGGCGATCCGCGAGGGCTACCTGCTCCACTACGAGCAGCCGCGCCTCCTCGCCGGCCACGACCCCGACCTCGCCCTCCTCGCCGGCGACTACCTCTACGCCCTCGGCCTCGACCGCCTCGCCGCCCTCGGCGACACTGCCGCCGTCGCCATCCTCTCCGACCTGATCACGGAGTGCGCCCGCCTCCAGGCTGAAGGCAGCCCAGGCCCGATCCCGGGCCTTTGGCGCGAGGCCGCCGAGCAGATCGCGGCCGGCGCGAGCTAGAGCTCCGACCTATCGACGCCGGATCTGTTCGCGCAGTTCTCGGAAGGCGCGCTCCGTCCTGGCTTCGTGGATCGGTGCTTCCCGTCTGAGCTTGCGGAAAAAGGCGTCGGCTTTCTCGATCGCGGCCCGGTTCTCAGCCAGCGTCCGCTCGATTTTCTTGTCAAGTTCCTCCCGCGTCATCGTTATGGTCTCCTACTCGGGTAGACAAAAGCATTCTATCTAACGGCTGTTGAGGTCTCCAATCAGCTCTTCAGATCGTTTGAGACGGTTTCGCAAGTCGACGGCCTCGGCTTCGCTCGCTTGCGTGGCTCGACGCCAATAGTCAGTCTCATCGCGGGCCTGACTCAGCGTCTCCTCTGCGATCTCGAACGGGCCAGCGCGACGAAGCCATTCCGCATTCTTCATCCGGACTCCTATGGAGGCGACGATGAAAACCTCGCCACAGGCTAAGACACCTGCAGCCGACACCAGCAACAGCCGAGCCGCCCAGAGCACACCCCTGTTGTCGAAGACGTTGTCGACGAAGTCGGGGTTCCGGCTCTCGGGAAGATCGGCTGGATACAGGCCCTTCACGAGCAGCACGATTGCGACAGCCGAGGCGACGACGATCCCGAAGCTGACCAACATCTTCCGGGCTCTTTGAGTCCTCGTCATGGGATGCCCAAGGCGCGAGCCCAGGCAAACTCTCCCCCCACGTCCCTCGCTTCTCCAGGATCCACCCTCCGTGACGCAAGTCACAGCCCCCAAGCAATAGACTTCGGCCCCTACCGCGAACCGACCTGTGGCAGACGACGCGAACAAGGTAAACGGGGTCCAGGAACCCCCCATGCAGGAGCGGGCGAAGCCCGATCCTCCTGGCTACTTCGAGGGCGAGTCGATGACGCGCCGTCGCGTCTTCACGATCGCCGCCCAGGGCCTCGGCGGGATCGCCGGCGCCGCGATCGTGCTGCCGGCCGTCGGCTTCGCCATCGCCCCGATCTTCCATCGCGGCAAGGAACGCTGGGAGGCGGTCGGGCCGGTCTACGACTTCGTCGAATACACCTACCGCCAGGTCGTCTTCACCGAAACCGAGGGGATCGGCGACGCCGGCAAGACGACTGCCTACGTGCGCAAGAGCTCGAAGCAGCTCGGCGAAGAACCGGGCCTCTACGTCGCCGTCTCCAACCGCTGCGCCCACCTCGGCTGCCCCGTCCGCTTCGTCCAAGCAGCCGGCAACTTCATCTGCCCCTGCCACGGCGGCGTCTACGACTTCCAAGGCAAGCGCATCGGCGGTCCGCCGGTCCGCCCGCTCGACCGCTTCCAGACCCGGGTCCGCAACGGCCAGGTCGAGGTCGGGCCGCGCTACAGCGTCACCTCGCAGCTCGAACCGGTCCGCGCCCGCGACCCCGGCGAGTTCACCGGCGGGATCTGGGAATACCTCTATCCGCCGCGACCCTCTACCTTCCCGCCGCCCTGATGCCGAAAGTCCGCCTGCCGAAAATCCCGGACGCGGTCGTCCCCTCGCCGTTGCGCAAACCGGCCAAGCCCGGCAGCGCCGGCACGCCCAAAGGGCAGGCGCCGACCGACCTGAAGACCTCGGAGCCGCCGCGCCCGACCCACGGCGAGCGCCTCGGCAGCATGGCCAAAGAGGCGCCGATCGACGCCCTCGGCTGGGTCGACCAGCGGCTCGCCGCCAGCGGCTTCCTCACCGGCATGCTCTACCGCAAGGTGCCGAAGGGGACCAACTGGTTCTACACGCTCGGCTCGGCGACGCTCTTCGCCTTCATCGTCCAGGCCGTCACCGGCGTCTTCCTGGCGATGTACTACACGCCCTCGGCGACCCAGGCCTACCACTCGATCTCCCACATCAACAACGAAGTCCCGCTCGGCCAGTTCGTGCACGGCATGCACAAGTGGGGCGCCAGCGTGATGGTGATCCTCGTCTTCCTGCACATGGGCCGCACCTTCTTCTTCGGCGCTTACAAGTACCCGCGCGAGCTCAACTGGGTGATCGGCGTCGTGCTGCTGATCCTGACGATGACGATGGCCTTCACCGGCTACCTGCTGCCGTTCGACCAGCGCTCCTTCTGGGCCTCGATCGTCGGCATCAACATCAACGGCACCGGTCCGATCGTCGGCCCGTATCTGAGCGACTTCCTGCGCGCCGGGCCCGAGCTCGGCGCGACCACGCTGGCCCGCTTCTATGCGATCCACATGCTGCTGGTGCCGGGGGCGATCATCGCCCTGATCGGCGCCCACCTCTACCTGGTGGTCAAGCTCGGCACCACCGCGCCGCCGTGGGTGAAGGCCGAGAAGCCGAAGGTCGCCGCGCCGGTGACCCAGCTCGAGGCGGGCGCCAACGGCAACGGTCGTGTCAACGGCGCCGGCGCCCGCATCGACGGCGCCCCGGTCAGCGGTGAGGGGAACGGAGCGGCACCCGCATGAAGCCCCAGGACAAGCAGGCTTATCTAGAGGAATACGAGCTGCTGAAGAAGAAGGGGAAGCCCTTCTTCCCCTACGCGGTGCTGAAGGACTCGACGATGGCGCTGATCGTCGTCGGCGTGATCATCGCGATGTCGCTGATCCTCGGCGCCGAGCAGGGGCCGAAGGCCGACCCGACCACCACCACCTACGTGCCGCGCCCCGAGTGGTACTTCTTCTTCCTCTTCGAGCTCCTGCGCGTGATCAAACCGCCGGAGCTGGTCCCGATCGCGACGATCGGCGTCCCCACCGTCTGCATGGTCCTGCTGCTGCTGCTGCCGTTCTACGACCGCAACCCGGAGCGCCGCCCGGAGCGCCGCCCGATCGCCACCACGGCCGGCTGCCTGACGATCCTGGCGATGGCCTACCTGACCTACGCCGGCGCGACCGCCGGTTCGCCGACCGAGATCGACATGAAGGTGGCACCCCAATACGAACAGGGCAAGGAGGTCGTGGCCGGAAACGGCTGCCTGGCCTGCCACAAGCTGGGCGAGAACGGGAACAACGGCCCCGGTCCGGAACTGACCCACATCGGCGCCCGGATTCCGCGGGCTGCGATCATCCGCTCGGTCGAAATCGGCCCGGGCATCATGCCCTCGTTCCGCGAACTGCCGCCGCAGAAGATCGAACAGCTCGCCGACTTCCTCTCGTCCCTCGATTAAGCGCGGCGGCCGGGGGCGGGGCAGGGGAGCCCTGAATCCCATGGACACGATCAACGACAACCGCCAATCGCCGGACTTCGCCGGCCAGGTCAACCGCATGTTCGACCGGGTCGCGAGCCGCTACGACGCCCTCAACTCGCTGATGACGGCGGGGCTGCACCACCGCTGGCGCGAGCGGGCCGCGGCGCGAACCGAGCTGGGAGCGGGCGACTCGGCGCTCGACGTCTGCTGCGGCACCGGCGACTTCGCGCTCGAGCTCTCGAAGCTGGTCAGCCCCGGCGGCCGCGTTGTCGGCTGCGACTTCTCCGAGCCGATGCTGGACCTGGCGCGGGAGAAGGCCGCCGCCCGCGGCGCCGAGGGCGTCCGCTTCGAGTGGGCCGACGCGCTCGAGCTGCCCTACGACGGCGAGCGCTTCGACGCCGTCACCGTCGGCTTCGGCGTCCGCAACCTCGCCGACCTCGACCGCGGCCTGCGCGAGATGGCCCGGGTGCTGAAGCCCGGCGGCCGCGCCGTGATCCTCGAGATCACCCAGCCGACCCGGCCGCCCCTCTCGCTTTTCTACTCGCTCTGGTTCGACCGGATCGTGCCGCTGCTCGGCGCCCTCTCCAGCAACCCGGAGGCCTACTCCTACCTGCCGGAATCGGTGCGGAGCTTCCCCGGCCCGCGGGAGCTGGCCGCGAAGATGGACGACGCCGGCTTCGACGCGATCCGCTACACCGTCCTCGCCGGCGGGATCATCGCGATCCACAGCGGTACCCGGGCGTGACCCCAAGTTGCGTGGTGCCTTTGTCCGGATATACACGACAAAGGAACCACGGAACTAGGCCGGCTCGATGACCAGGCCCTCGTCCGTGCCGCCGCCGGTGACGGCGGTCCTCGACGCCTCCAGCCGCTGGCTGCCGGCGCGCCTGGGTGAGGTCGAGGAGCTGCTGCGCGAGGCGATCGCCGACCAGGGCGAGCCGCTCGGCGACGACGCGGCGGCGACCCTCGCCGCCGGCGGCAAGCGGCTGCGGCCGATGCTCGTCCTCCTCTGCGCCGGACCGCAGCTTTGCGCCGAGGCGGTTCCGGCCGCCGCCGCGATCGAGCTCGTCCACATGGCGACCCTGGTCCACGACGACGTCCTCGACGACGCGCCGCTGCGCCGCGGCCTCCCCACCGTCGCCGCCACCGGCGGGCGGGAGCGGGCGACCGCCACCGGCGACCTGCTCTTCTCGCGCGCCTTCGCCCTGCTCGCCGGCGCCGACGACGCGCGCGCGATCGCCCTGCTCGCAAGCGCCTCCGTCTCCCTCGCCCGCGGCGAGCTGATGCAGCGCCGCGACGCCTTCGACCTCGGCGTCAGCGAGGAGCGCTACCTCGCCCGCTGCCGGCTGAAGACGGCGCGCCTCTTCGAGTGCGCCTGCCTGCTCGGCCGCGACGACGAGCGCTTGCGCGAGTTCGGCGCCGAGGTCGGCCTCGCCTTCCAGCTGCTCGACGACGTGCTCGACGTCAGCGGCCCGCCCGAGCGGACCGGCAAGGCGCGCGGCACCGATCTCCTCGACGGCACGGTGACGCTGCCGCTGATTGAGGCGGCGAAGAGCGACCCGACGCTCCGCGGGGTCGACCTGCACGTGCTCGGGCCGGAATCCGCCGAGGCGCTCTGCGACCGCATCGCCGCCACCGGGGCGCTGGAGCGGGTGCGCGCGCGGGCGCTGGAGATGGTCGCCGCCGCCAAAGCCGCTCTCGAGGGCGCCGGCTTCGAGCCCGAACAGCGGCAGCTCCTGGCCCTGGTCGCCGACGGCGTCGTCCAGCGCTACAGCTAGCCCTCCTGCTCGGTCGGGCGGACGAGGACCTCGTTGACCGCCACGTGCCGCGGCCGCGTCACCACGTAGGCGATCGCGTCGGCGATGTCCTCGGCCTGCAAGACCTCCATGTCGGTGAACCGCTTCTCGATTTCCTCTTTCACCTCGGGCCGGTTGTGGCTCTGCAGCTCGGTGGCGACCGCCCCCGGCTCGACCAGCGCCACCCGCACGTGCCGCCGCGTCACCTCCTGGCGCAGCGACTCGCTGAAGGCGCCGACCCCGTGCTTGGTCGCGTTGTAGACGCCGCTGCCCCGCCGCGCCACCCGGCCCGCGACCGAGGAGATGTTGATCAGGTCGGCGACTTCCCGCGGCCCCCTCGCCGCCGCCTCGATCAGGTGGGGGATCGCCGCGTGGGCGGTGTAGAGGAGGCCGAGCAGGTTGACGTGGACCATCCGCTCCCACTCCTCCACCGGCGCCTCGACGATCGGCCCCAGCAGCATCACCCCGGCGTTGTTGACGAGGACGTCGAGCCGGCCGAGCTCCTCGACCGCGTGCGCCACCGCCGCGCCGGCCTGCTCGCGCTCGCCGACGTCGGCCTCGATCGGCAGCGCCGTGCCGCCGACGTCGGCGATTTCGCCCCCGAGGCGCTCCAGGCGGTCGCGGCGGCGCGCGACCAGGGCCACCGCCGCCCCTCGCGAGGCCAGGGCCCGCGCGTTCGCCTCGCCGATGCCGCTGGAGGCGCCGGTCACCAGCGCCACGGTCCCCTCGAGCTCGGTCGCTGCGGCCACGAGCCCGCCTATACCCGGCTCGCCGCCGGGCACTCAGGCGAAGTCGTCGGCGCCGATCAGGTCGTGCGAGAGAGCGGTGATGAAGGAGGCGGCCATCTCGCTCATGTTGGTGTGTTCGAGCGTCCGCAGCTCGTCGGCGAGTTCGTGGGCGCCGGCGTCGAGCTGCTCGTCGAAGGCGTCGATTTCGACCTCGGTGTGGATGCCCTCGGTGGCCCATTCGCACTCCGGGCAGCGCCGCCAGACGCGCCAGTTGGAGCGGTTCTCCTCCTGCTTCCAGCGGGTCGGCTGGACCAGGTTCGAATCGCACTCCGGGCAAACGTGGAGCGAGCGGTTGACGGTTCTGTCGAGCGGCTCGGCCATGGCCGCATCATCGACGAGGAGAGGGCTCCGTAGATCCGTAATTCGCCTCACTCCCTTCCCCAAAACCCCGCAGCCGCAGATTGAACACCAGCTAAATCCTCGGCCGGGGAGCGCGCGACCCCGGTACCATTGCTCGGATGCCAGGAAACATCGGACCACTAGAGATCGCGATCGTCCTCATCATCGCCCTGCTGGTCTTCGGACCGAAACGGCTGCCGGAGCTGGGGCGCAGCCTCGGTCGCGGCATCCGTGAGTTCAAAGGCTCGATCAGCGGCGAGCACGACGACGAGGACGAGGACAAGCCGAGGCTCGGCCCCTCCGAGCCCGCCAAGGCCCACGGCGACCCGGCCGAGGCGGAGGTCATCCGCAACAAGCCCAGCTGAGGGCGCGCCGGATGGCCCGCCGCGTCAAGGCGGTCTCACACGAGGATCGCCTCACCCTTGTCGAGCACCTGGACGAGCTGCGAGCGCGGCTGATCGTCTGCATCGTCGTCTTCGGCGTCGCCCTCGCCCTCTGCTTCTGGCAGAACCACCTGCTGCTGGAAATCGCCAACGCCCCGCTGCCCCCGAACCACGACCACCTGATCACCTTCGGCGTCACCGAGCCCTTCACCACCACGCTTACCGTCTCCGCCTACGGCGCGATCGCGCTCTCGCTGCCGATCGTCCTCTGGCAGCTCTACGCCTACGTGCTCCCCGCCTTCAGCGAAGCCGAGCGGCGAGTGGTGCTGCCGATCCTGCTGCTCTTCCCGCTCCTCTTCATCGCCGGCCTCGCCTTCGCCTACTTCGTCGTCATGCCCGCCGCCGTGCACTTCCTGCTCAACTTCAACGACGACCAGTTCAACGTCCAGGTCCGCGCCCGCGACTACTACAGCTTCTTCTCGATGACGATGATCGCCTGCGGGCTGGTCTTCCAGCTGCCGCTGGCGATCCTGGCCATCACCAGGCTCGGCATCGTCAAGATCGAGCAGCTGCGCCAGAACCGCCGCTACGCCTATCTGGTGATCTCGATCATCGCTGCGGCGCTGCCCGGCGTCGACCCCGTCTCGATGCTCTTGGAGATGGTTCCGCTGCTTGTTCTGTATGAGTTGAGTATCTTGCTTGCGCGGGCCTTTGGCCGGCCAGGAGAGAGCGGGGGCATCGCAAAGCCCTCGCCGCAACAGTAGGGAGAGCGAGGAGTGGCTTCAGGCGGCAAAGAGAACAGGATGGTCTTCGACATCCGGGGGCGGCGTAAACACGCCGTCCGGGTCGTCTACGCGGTCCTCGCGGTCCTGATGGGGCTCAGTCTCTTCCTCGTCGTCGGCAGCGTCAACCTCGGCGAACTCTTCGGCGGCAACGGCGGCACCACCGAAGCCGCGAAGCAGTTCGAAGAACAGGCGCAGCGGATCGAACGGAAACTGAAGAAAGATCCGCAGAACCCCGACCTGCTGCTGGCCTTGACGCGGACGCGGGTGACCGCCGGCAACAGCCTCTACGAAGGCAACAGCTTCGGCGAAGAACGGAAAGTCACCCCGGAAGCGCTCGACCAGTTCCAGCTGGCGAGCGACAGCTGGAGCAAATACCTGAAGGCGACCAAGGAACCGAACCTGGGGGCGGCGCAGCTGATGGCGGTGACGATGATCGTGCTCGCCGAATTCCCTAAATCGCTGCCCGAATCGAAAGAAAACCTCGAAGCCGCCGCCGCAGCGCAGAAGCTGGTTGCCGAAGCGCGGCCGAACCTCAACTCGCTCACCACCCTCGCCTTCTACGACGCCATCCTCGGCCGGACCTCGACCGCGAAGCAGCTGGCTGCCGAAGCGGGCAAATACGGCAACACGAAGTTCGAAAAGGAAAACATCAAGAACGAACTCAAGCGCTACGAAAAACTCGGCGTCGAATACCGCAAAAACCTGAAGGAAGCCGAACAGCTGGCGAAACAGGAAGGGAAAGGCGGCAAACAGGCGCTCGAAGGGAACCCGCTCAGCGGCTTCAGCGGGAGCAGCCTCGAAGGCGGCGCCCCGCCTGGCGAATAGTGGGCCGTGAAGGGCTCGAACCTTCGACCTTGAGATTAAGAGTCTCCTGCTCTACCAACTGAGCTAACGGCCCGTGGACAGCCAAGTATAGGAAGCTCGGCAGCTCGGGCGGAGCCCCGCTGCGGCTACTTCGCGCGGCAGTATTTTTCCACCTCGCCGTCGATGATCGTCCCGTCTTCGAAGCTAAAGCGGCCGTGGGTGCGGAGGATGTTGTCGCTGCAGCGGGCGGATACGTAGCTGCGGGCCTTGCCGCCGGCGCGGTAGCGGCGGCCGATCTCGACGTCGAGGTGGGTGAGGGCGCCGAGGCCGCCGGCGAGCGGCGGCAGGTCGATGCGGACGCGGTAGCGGTATTCGCCGCGGCGGCGTTCGATCGGGACGAGGATCGCGTAGGTCTGGGTGGCGGGGACGGTCGTCTGGGCGTGGAGGACCGCGGTCGGCTGGCCGTTCAGCGGCGGTCCGTTGAAGACCGTCAGCGGCGAGCGCGCCGGCACGGTTCCGCTCGGGAGCGAGACCAGCGCTTCGACGTGGCCGGTGCCGACGATCGAGCCGCGACAGATCCGGCGCGCTTCTTCGACGCTGGCGTTGGCGATCGATTCCGGCGTGCAGGTGGGGAGGCCGGCGACGTCGAGGCGGCCGTCGCGGTCGAAGTCGATCAGCGCCTGGCGCAGCGGCGAGGGCTTGCCTCCCCCTTTGGCGCTGATCTCGACGTGGCCCTGGAATTCGATCGGCGCGAAGCGCCGGCGCGGCAGCAGCTGGGGGTGGAAGCCACCGTCGGCGCGGAGGACGAGGTTGTCGACTTCCACCAGCGCGCCGGGAGCGGGGACGGCGAAGAAGGCAGCGGCAGCGAGCGCCGCGGCGGCGGCGCCGAGGACCCGCGCTCTGCTCAGCCGGGGGTGTGACACGGCGAGGTCAGGGTCGCCGGGAAGAAGTCGCCGTTGGTCGCGCGCACGGTGCCGTAGACCTGCAGCCGACCGCCGGCGCAGTGGGCGTTGATGTAGCCGACCTTCTTGCCGCCCCGCTTGCGGGTCGCGCCGATCGTCGCTTCGGCGAGGACCGGGGCGCCGTAGCCGCCGGCCACTTCCGGCATCTCGATCTGGGTGCGGAAGCCGTAGCGGCCGTGGCTGACCCGTTCGATCGTGATCGGGACGAGGATCGTCTTCGGCACCGGCACCGTCTCATAGCCGTGCGCGATCAGGGTCGGCTTGCCGCCCGACGGGGGGGCGTTGAAGAAGGACAGGGGGGAGGTGATCTCGAACGGCGCCCTGCCCGGCATCGTCACCAGCGCCCGGCCGGTTCCCTTGCCGACGAGGGCGCCGGCGCAGCGCTTGCGCGCCTGGGCGGGGGTCGTCCCTTCTAGCTGCGCCACCGTGCAGACCGGGAAGGCCTTGTCGTCGATGCTGCCGTGTTTGTCGAAGAGGAAGCGCAGCGTCTGCAGCGTCGGCGGCGTCGAGCCGTCCTTGGTGCCGACCCGGGTGACGCTGGTGAGGGTGATCGGCGCGTTGCCGCGCTTGGGCAGCTCGCGCGGCTGCATCGTCGCGGTGGCGCTGACGAAGATGGGACCGATTTCGGCGGTGATCGCGTAAGCGGTCGCACAGGCGCTCGCCGCCAGGACGACGGCGAGGAGGATGGCTTTGCCCAGCGGCGCTCTCAATCAGATCCCCTTGCAGGTTTTGAACACCGAACCCTGCAAGAAGGTGCCGTCTTTGAAGAGGAATTCTCCTTTCGCCTGCAGGCGCCCGTCCGGGCAGCCGGCGTTGGCGAAGCTCAGCGTCTTGCCCTTGTACTTCCACTTGCGCCCCACCGTCAGCCGCGCGTAGATCGGGATCCCGGAGCCGCCGGCGATCTTCGGGATTTCGGCGACGGTCTTGAAGCCGTAGCGGCCCTTGTGGACCCGCTGGATTTCGATCGGCACCACGAAGGTGGTTGGTCCCGGCACGGTCAGGTGGGCGTGGGCCAGCACCACCGGGTTGCCGTGCCTGGGCTTGGCGTTGAAGAGGGTGATCGCCGAGGAGGCTTTGATCGGGCCCTGTTCGGGGAAGGCGACGATGGCGCTGCCGAAGCCCTTGCCGACGATCGCCCCGGGGCAGAGCTTGCGCGCCTGCCGGGTGGTCGTTGCCGCCAGCTTGCCGGGGCTGCAGGTCGGCAGCCCGCGGGTCTCGACTTCGCCGTGCTTGTCGAACCAGATCGTCACCGTTTTCAGGACCGGCGGCAGCGACCCGTCTTCGGTGCCGATCTTGCCGAAGCCGTGCAGCTTGATCGGCGCGAAGCCGTGCTTGGGCAGCGTGGTCGGGCTGAAGCCGCCGTCGGTGGTAACGACGATGTTCCCCGCGTGCAGCGTGATCGCCAGCGCCGTGCCGACCGCCGCCAGCAGGAACAGCGCTGCCAGGACCGGCGTCCTTAACAAAGTCTTCCGCACGAAATCCTCCCCTCCATACGCCTCTACCGCCAAACTACCAGCCGTGGGAAGGAGGATAGGCAGGGGACGCAAGGACCCCCCGAGGAGAGGGCCGCGGCACGAGCAGCCCTTTTTGCTGCGCCACCCGCGCGCGGTGCTGGCGCTGGCGGCGGTCCTGCTGCTCGCCCTCGGGCTGATCGGGACCGGCGTCAACAGCCGCCTCGACCCGACCACGCTCGAAGTCCCCGGCACCGAATCCCTGCGCGGCACCGAACTGCTGCGCGAACACTTCGGCGACTCGGCGCCGTTCGCGATCCTGCTGCGCGGGCCGGCGGCGGCGATCAACCGCCAGGGCCCGGAACTGATCCGCGCCCTGCGGCGCGACCCGCGGGTGACGACGCTCTCGCCCTGGGACACCGGCAGCGTGCAGCGGCTGCGGCCGAACCCGCGGCGGGCGCTGATCCTCGCCGACTTCCACGTCGACACGAGGACGGCGGTCAACGACACCGTGCCGCACCTGAAGCAGACGCTGGAACGGGTGATCCACGCCCCCGTGCGCGCCAACCAGACCGGCTACGCGAGCCTCTCGCGGGCGATCCAGGACGCGAACCTGGCGGCGAGCGAGCGCGGCGAGCTGATCGCGCTGCCCTTCCTGCTGATCATCCTCCTGCTCGTCTTCCGCTCGCCGGTCGCCGCCGCGATCCCGCTCGCCTTCGGCGCCGTCACCGTCGTCGCCTCGCGGGGCATCCTCTACTTCTTCACCTCCTGGTTTGACATCGACGCCTTCGCACTGACCGTCTGCTCGATGATGGGCCTGGCGCTGGGGGTCGACTACGCGCTGCTGATGGTCTCGCGCTTCCGCGAGGAGCTCGCCGGCGGGGCCGAGCCGGTCGAGGCGGCGCGGCAGACGCGGCGCCACGCCGGCCGCACCGTCGCCTTCGCCGGCAGCACCCTGCTGCTCTCGATGATCGTCTCGCTCTTCATCCTGCCGGGGTCGCTGCTCGCCTCGCTGGCGGGGACGGTCTGCATGGTGGTGATCCTCAGCGTCTCCGTCGCCACCATCTGCGGGCCGGCGATCCTCACCCTGGTCGGCCCCAACGTCGACCGCTGGCGGCTCGGCGGCGCCCCGGCCGGCGGCCGCTCGCGGCTGATGGTCATGGTCAGCGCGGCGCTGCGCAAGCCGGCGGTGGCGGCGCTGTTGATCGGCGCCGTGCTGCTGGCGCTCGCTTCGCCGGCGATCGGGCTGAAGACCGGCCCGCCCAGCCCCGAACAGCTCTCCCAGGACAACCCCGCCCGCCAAGAAGCCGAACTGGTCGACCAGGCGGTCGGGCCGGGCTGGGACGCTCCTTTCCAGGTCGTCGCCGTCTCCAAGGAAGGCCCGATCACCGAAGCCAAGAGCAGCGCCGCGCTCGAACAGTTCCAGAAGCGGCTGGCGGCGACGCCGGGCGTGCAGGCGGTGATCGGGCCCGGCAAAGCGGTGAACAGGGTCGAACGCCTGCAGGCCCTCGGCAACGCCGTTCTCTCCTCGAAAGGCAACTACGGGCCGGTCAAACGGCTCGGCAAGCTCGGCCGCTCCCTCGCCGTCGCCGCCGGCGGGGTGGGGCAGCTGCGGGAAGGGATCAAGGAAGCCAGCGACGGCGCTGGCCTGCTCGCGCTCGGCTCCGACCGCGCCGGCAAGGGGGCGCTGCTGATCGCCAACGGGCTGGGGCGGGCGACGAGCGGCAGCGGCCGCGCGATCAAGGCGCTGGAAACCTTCGCCAAGGGGACGCGGCGACTTGCCGAAGCGCAGGGCAAAGCGGTGGAAGCGGCGTTCGAACTCAAGATCGGGGTCGAGAACATCCTCCCGAACGTGCAGAACCCGCTGCGGATTTCGCGCAACTTGATGAAGTCGCTGAACGAATCCGGCAACGAAAAAGTGCCGCAGCTGACCTCGGCGGCCAAGGCAGCCGAAGAACAGCTGAAGGAAGCGCTGGCGCGACTGCAGGCGATGGGGGTCGGCAAATCCGACCCCGAATACGCGGCGGCGCTGGAAGCGGTGCGGCGGGCCGAGGCCGCGGTCAGCGGAACCGACCCGGTCAGCGGCGCTCCCTATGCCGCCGGCTACAGCGGCCTGCCGACCGAACTCACCGCGCTCGGCGAAAGTCTGGGCGCCGACCACGAGCACGCCCGGGAAGTCGTCTTCTGGCTGCAGCAGTTCAAGGGCGCCCTGAAAAAAGTGCGCGAAGGCACCATCCATTTCGAAGAAGGGCTGCGCAAGCTGAAGCGCGCCGGCAACAGGCTGGCGGCCGGGGCAGCGCGCCTGGCGCGGGAAGCGAAGCGGCTCGGCGGCGGCCTCTCGCGGCTGGCCGGCGGGGCGACGGCGCTGGTCGGCGGGATCAACCGCCTCGGCGGCGGCGCCGAAGCGCTCGCCGAAGGGCTGCTGACCGGGGTCGAGGAAAGCGCGCCGCTGGAAAGCGGGCTGGAGCGGGCGAGCGTGCAGGTGCTGGCCGGCAAAGCGCGCATCCGCCACCAGGTGGCCCGGGTCGCCCGCTCGACCCCGGGGCTCTTCAACTCCGGCTACTTCGTCCTCTCGGCGCTCGACGGGACGCCGCCGACGACCCGCGCCGCGATCAGCGAAAGCATCGACCTCCGCCACGGCGGGCAGGCGGCGACGATGCTGGTCGTCTCCGACTACAGCTTCAACACCCCCGGCTCGATCCGGCTGAACAAGAAGCTCAACGGCGACGCCGCCGAACTGGGCGAAGAAGCCGAACTGACCACGGGCGTGGCCGGTGGCGCCGCCCAGCTCAACGACTACAGTCGGGTCACCCGCGAACGGATCCCCTGGGTCGTCGTTGCCATCACCCTCGCCACCTTCCTGGTGCTGACGATCGTGCTGCGGGCGCTGCTGCTGGCGGCGATCGCGGTCGCGCTCAACCTGCTCACCGTCGGCGTCGCCTTCGGCGTCCTCACCCTGCTCTTCAACGTCCCCGCCAGCTGGCCCCTCGGCGGCCACAGCTACGTCGACGCGGTCGGGGCGACGATGATCTTCGGCCTCGTCTTCGGCCTCTCGATCGACTACGCCGTCTTCCTCCTCAGCCGCATGCGCGAGCACTACGACAGGCACGGCGACAACGCCGCCGCGGTCCGCTTCGGCCTCGAGCGCACCGCCGGCGTCATCACCGGCGCCGCGGCGATCATGATGGTCGTCTTCATCGCCTTCGCCGGCGCCCCGATCGCCACCGTCAGCCAGCTCGGCATCGGCCTCACCGTCGCCGTCATCCTCGACGCCACCGTCGTCCGCATCGTCCTCCTGCCCGCCCTGATGCTCCTCCTCGGCGACCGCGTCTGGTGGCTGCCCCGGCCGCTGGCAAGGGCGATCCCGAAGTTCAGCGTCTAGCAGCTTCTAATACGAACTTGTGAAACGCCCTATGGCACTGGAGCGGTCAAGGCTTAACGATCTCTCGCGTGAGCAGCCTTGGGGCAAACCTGCGGGAGGCTCGCATGAGATTGGGGATGACGCAGGAAGAAGTGGCCGAGCGCAGCGGCGTGCACGCGACCGAGGTGAGCAGAATCGAGGCCGGCAAGCGGGACCCGCGGATCTCGACCGTGCTTCGTCTTGCCAAGGCCGTTAACGTCAAGCCAGGACAGCTAATCGAATAGGAGAGTCGACGTGTTCATTGCGAAGTGCGCACCGCTGATCGTCCTCGCACGCATGATGAAGATCGACTGGACGAGCTGAAGAAGCTCGCTCCTGGCGTGAAAACGCTGCCCGGTGGGGGGAGACACCGGGCGCGGCCGCCCAATTAAACCCAAATACGAAAAAAAAGTCCGCCCCAAACACAGTTT
>JBQCIG010000176.1:0-6108 GCA_051953975.1 Solirubrobacterales bacterium
GGGATTGGTTGGGGGGGGGAAAACCCCTCCCACCCCTATGGGGGCGCCCGTGGGGGGGGTACCCCCTTTCCTCCCCGGTGGCTCCCCCCGGTGGGGGGGGGGGGGCGCCCCGCCCCTTCGGGCACCGGCATGCAGCCGGCCCCCCAGGGGATCGCTTCTTCCGCTCGCGCATGCGCCGCTGGAACCGCCGTCGCGGCGGCGAGACAAAAGAGAAGGGCGGCCCAAAGGCCGCCCTTCCGTAGTCCAGGGGATCTCAACGGAGAGCCCTCCAGGGATTGCTCAGGTGCCGGTGCAGGCCCGGGTGATCGTGGCCGAGGCCTTGGTCCCGTCGGCGAAGACCGCGGTCCCGTGGACCTGCAGTTTGCCGTCGGGGCATTTGGCGAACAGGGTCTTCTGCTTGCCGACGGTCAGGTTGAACGCCGTGACCGAACCACTGCCACCGGCGATCTTCGGAATCGAGGCGACCGAGAGCAGGCCGTAGCGACCTTTGTGGATTTTCTTGATCTTCACCGTGGTGACGATCGCGGCCGGGGTCGGCACCGTGATGTAGGCATGGATGTAGAGGGTGGTCTTGCCGCCCGAGGTGCCGCCGTTGAAGACGAGCAGTTTCGAGCTGACGGGGATCGGTTTCTGTTCGGGGAAAGCGATCTCCACGTTCGTCGTGCCTTTGCCGATGATCGCCGGGCCGCAGACCTTTTCGGCGGCTTTGGTGTCGCGCGACTGCAGCTTGCCCGCCGTGCACTTCGGGACGCCCTTGGTGTTGATCGTCCCGTTCTTGTCGCTTTCGAGGATCACTTCCTTCAGCGCCGGCGGGTGCGAGCCATCTTTGGTCGCGATCTTGCCGGACGCCTGCAGCATGATGTTCGCCAGCTTCTTCTTCGGCAGCTTGCTCGGGCTGAAGCCGCCGTTGAAGGTGACCACGAGATTGCCTGCTTCAACGGTCACCGGTTTGTTGCCCGCGCTGGCGAGGCCCGCCACGCTGACGGCGATCAGGGCCGCGAGGGCCATCGTCAACATCAGGTACTTGCGCATATCCCTATCTCTTCTCCTTTGCGGCCTGCCCGTCCGCGGGCCGATGCCGTCGAATATCTGCTTGAACTTCTTTCCAGCGGGTCAAACTACCACCCCGGCCTCTTTCGTAAACCCCGCTATTCGCGAAAAGGAGCGCTCCGCCGCCGGCTTTATGAATGCAGCATCTGCAGCCGGGCGCGCTCGCGCTCGGCGGCGGCGCCCTCGGGCCCTAAGAAAGGAAGCGTTATCCAAAACATCAGGTCGGGCAGCCGGCTGGGAAGGCGGGTGGCGGCGCCGTGGAGGATCTCGCTGTAGAGGAGCTCGTTGATTCCGCCGGCGAGCGAGAGGGAGGTGATCCCAGGCAGTTCGACCGAGGTCTCCGAGCGACCCGCCTCGAGGAAGCCGGTGAACTGGCGCAGCGCCGCGTCGCGCCGTGCCAGGGCCTTGGGCCCCGCGGCCAGGACCTCGACGATCGCGAAGCGGGCCTCCTCCGGATGCGCCGCGAGGTGCTCCAGCAATGCCTCCAGGGCTGAGCAGACCCGCTCGGCCCAGGGCGCTCCCGCCCTCGATTCGAAGCCCTCGGTCGCCTCGTCGAGCAGGTTGCCCAGGAGGACGTCGTAGGCGGCGAGGAAGCAGTCCTCCTTGCTGTCGAAGAGCTCGTAGAAGGTCTTGCGCGAGACGCCGGCGACCCCGATCACGTCTACCACTCGCGTTTCCGGATAGCCGCGTTCGGAGACGACCTCGACCATCGCCTGGTGGATGCGGCTGCGTTGGGATTCGGTCACGGCCTCCCTCGGCAAACCGTGCCTTCCCCGGGGCAGCCGCTCTCTCAACTTGGTAGAGCGTCTAGTGGAAGCCACCGACAGACTGTAGAGCAGTGCTGTTGCCGGTGTGGGATTCTTTTCTAAAGGTCCTTCCGCGCCGCGGCGAAGATCTCGAATTGCGAGTCGGTCGGCTCCTTCGGTCGGCCGTTGCCGTGGAAGACCCGCTCCAGGGTCATCCCGACCGAAGCGTAGATCTCGCGCAGCTCGTCGACCGTGTAGAGGCGCTGGCGGAATTCGATGCGCTTGTCGAGCCCCTCGAGAACCTCCCCGAAGCGGAGTGGGATCATCGCCCCTTCCATGTAGCGGTCCTTCTTGTTCCAGCGATGCTCGACCAGTTCGACCATGCCCGAGCTCGGGATCCAGGAGCGCTGGGGGAGGTGCGCGCGCGCATAGAGGACGTTGGGGACCTGGATCAGGTTCTGGCCGCCTTGCTTGAGGGCGCGGGAGATCACCTCGAAGGTGCGGTGGTTCTCCTCGTCGGTCTCGAAGTAGCCGACGGCGCCGTCGTTGAGGTTGAGGACGACGTCGAACTCCCCCTCGAACTCGAGCTCGCGCAGGTCGCCCTGGATGAAGGTCGCCTCCAAGCCCTGCTCACGGGCGTCGCGCTCGGCGATCTCGACGAGTTCGGCCGAGATCTCGACGCCGACGACGGAGAACCCCTGGCGGACCAGCTCCAGCGAGTGCCGGCCCGTCCCGCAGGCGAGGTCGAGGATCCGCTCGCCACCCTGCGGCCGCAGCATCGTCAGGGCCCGCTTGATTTCCGACTCGGTCCGCTCCGTCCAAGCCATTTCCGCGCTCATCCCGTCGAACGCGGTCGCGTACCAATCCTGCGGAATCTCGTTTTGAAGAACGCTCATCGCTTCCCCAGCCTCTCCCTTTGAATCAGGGAGATTAGAGCAAACGCTGCCCGCCCGGATCTACGGCTGAGCCTCGCGGCGATGCCTCCTGATGAGCGGGCCGACGTACCCGATCACCGCCCCGATCGCGGCCGCGATCAGGATGACCACGATCAGCGGCGCCGAGAGGTTGACGAAGAGGATGTCGACGTGAACCCGCTGCGAGTTCTGCAGGGCGACGATGAGAACTAGCGCCGCCAGGATTCCCACCGTCCACGCGCGCCAGTTGAAGGACCGCTTCCCCTCCGACATAAGCTCATAGTAGAGATAGAGACTGGCCAGCAGGGACGGCCACGCAAAGCGGCCACCCCTACCTGCAGTGGGTTAGTCGACGTTCAGCGTTTCAAGAGTGTCAAGGTGAAGATCGGTGTTACTAGGGGTTTTGAGCACCGCCACCGTGTCAGCACCGCAATTGAGAGCAGTGATTGACCTTTCACTGTTTCAGCCCGAATCGCCTGTGTTTCTCGGTATGGCCTTCGACTGAGACGTTGCATTCGATGATCGCGAAGGGCGCGTCCAAGGCGGCCCTCCCTCCGATTCTGCTTTGACGTCGTTTCCGCCGAGTGCAGGACGCGCTGCAGAAAAGTTCCGTCGCCGAAGCGGGTCGGGGCACGGCGAGCACCATCAAACCGGCCGCTGCGGCGGCAAGGCCATCATCTTCAGTGCTTCATTTCGGAGCCCGTGCTTTACACAGAAGTTCAGATCTATGGGGGACGGGTACTTAATCGGGTACGCCACCTTTCAACAAAGGAAGAAGGCGTGAGCATCCGGACCTCGAGCCAGACCAAAACCTCTGGAAGCGACCAGTGCGTCCCCGGCGCATCGGTGGCCGACGTCTTGCGACTGCTGAGCGGGGGCGCCACCGGCGCGATCCTGATGGCGCTCGGGGAAGGGCCGCTGCGGACGAAGGGGTTGACCGAGCGAGTGCCGGGCTATACCCCGCGCACGATCTACCGCTATGCGGGGAAGCTGGCCGAGCTTGACGTGGTCGAGCGGGAAGAAGAACCGGGGGTGCCGTCGAAGGTGGTGCATACGCTCACCGATCCCTGCGGGAGCGAGCTGTACGACCTCGTCAACCGCTTTGCCGCCGTCTCCCTGACGCGGCTCCCCGACGGCCGCATCGACGCCCATTCCTGGGCCTCGCTCGGCCTGCTCGCTGATCTCTGGGAGGCCGGGATGGTCGAGGAACTCGCCTGCGACCCGAAGACGCCTACCGACCTCGCCCGGGGCCCTCATGAGCTCAGCTATCACCAGGTCAACCGCCGCGCCGGCCTGTTCAAAACCGCCGGCTTCATCTGCGAGCAGGAGGGACCGGCCCGGCGCCGCTTCTACGCGCTGACCGAAAAGACGCGCCGGGCGATGGGCCTCGTCGCCGGCATCGGGCGCTGGCGCCATCACCACGTCGTGGCCGAAGACGAAGAAGGGATGACGCGCGACGAGATGGCGACGGTGCTGAAAACGGCGCTGCCGCTGGTGCGGGTCCCCCAGCACGCCGGGAAGTGCCTGCACATCCAAGTCCTGGGCGAGGACGATGGAGGTGGTGCGAACGGGCAATCGGTTTGGGTCGAAGTCGAAGAGAACGGAACGCTGCACAGCTGCGTAAGTGCCTCCCAGGAGACCAGCGGCTGGGGTCGCGGCAAGGTCAAGGCCTGGATCCCCACCGTGCTCGACGGAGAGTCCCGGTGGGTCTTGGTGGGAGGCGACGAGCAGTTCGTCGGCGACTGCCTCGGCGGCCTCCACGAGGTGCTCTGGACTCCCGCCGCCGTCTAAATCAGAGGCCGGCCTCGGAGAAGGCGGGCTCACCCTCCGGCGGCGCCGGCATCTCCTCCGGCCGCGGCGCCCGCAGGACGAGCACCGCGACCGCCACAGCGATCGCCGCCAGCCCGGCGCCGACCAGGTAGGCCACGTGGAAGCCGGAGGTGAGCGCCGAGGCCTGGCCAGCGCCGCCTTCGAGCAACGAGTTGGTGCGATCGGTCGAGAGCGTCGCCAGCACCGCCAGCCCGATCGCCCCGCCCACCTGCATGCTGGTGTTGACGAAGCCAGAGGCGAGGCCGGAGTCCTCGGGAGTCGCGCCGGACATCGCCAGGGTCATGATCGCGGGGAACGAGGTGCCGACCCCCACACCGATCAGCAGGAACGGCGGCAAGAGGTCGGTCAGGTAGTTGGCGTCGACCGGCGTGCGGGCGAAGAGCAGCAGTGCGACGACAACCATGCAGACGCCGGGGATCAGCGTCGTGCGCGGGCCGAAGCGCATGATCAGCCTTTCCGAGAAGCCCAACGAGAGCGAGCCCATCACGATCGTCGTCGGCAGGAAGGCGAAGCCGACGTCGAGGGCGCTGTAGCCGAGCACCTTCTGCAGGTAGAGGGCACCGAGGAAGAACATCCCGAACATGCCCGCGACCAGCAGCGCCTGCAGGAGGTTGGAGCCGGCGACGTTGCGGGAGCGGAACAGCCGCAGCGGCATCAGCGGGTTGGCGATCGTCGCCTGGCGGTGGAGGAAGGCCGCCAGCAGCGCCGCCGAGATCGCGCCGAGGACGAGGATGCGGGTGTCGGTCCAGCCCCACTCGGAGATCTTCAGGATCGTGAAGACGCCGAGCATCAGCGAGCTCGTGATCAGGGCGGCGCCGGGGTAGTCGGCGCCGGCGCTGAGGCCGATTCCCTCCCGTCCCTCGACCAGGCGCAGCGCCAGGTAGGCGGTGGCGATCCCGATCGGCAGGTTGATCAGGAAGATCCAGTGCCAGCTGATCGCCTGGGTGAGGACGCCGCCCAGCAGGAGGCCGATCGAGCCACCGGCGGAGGCGACGAAGCCGTAGACGCCGATCGCTTTCGCCTGCGCCCCGGGCTCGGGGAACATCGTCACGATCATCCCCAGGATCACCGCCGAGGCCAGCGCGCCGCCGATTCCCTGGACGAAACGGGCGCCGATCAACCTCTCCAGCGACTGCGAGGCGGCGCAGACGAGCGAGGCGACGGTGAAGATGGCGAGGCCGAGCAGGAAGACGCGGCGCTGGCCGAGCAGGTCGCCCATCCGCCCCGCCAAGAGCAGCAGCCCGCCAAAGGGGATCATGTAGGCGTTGATGACCCAGGCGAGGTTGCTCTGGGAGAAGCTGAGGCTTTCCTGGATCGAGGGCAGGGCGACGTTGACGATCGTCGCGTCGAGCACGATCATCAGCATCCCCGCGCAGAGGACGTAGAGGGCAAGCCAGCGGGTTTTGTCGTTCTCAGTGTTGTGCATGCAGGTTGAGACTCCGGGGCCGACGAAAACTCATCGCCTCCCGCCCAAGGCGGCGAATCAAATCACGAAGTTGGGCATTTAGGAGTGACAATTGTCACTCCTTTACCTTGTCACACTTTAATGTAAGGGTACTATCCCGTAC
>JBQCIG010000177.1:0-11960 GCA_051953975.1 Solirubrobacterales bacterium
CAGCGAAATCCCGGTCTTCGGCATCTGCCACGGCCACCAGGGGATCGGCAACCTGCTCGAGGGGACCGTCAACCGGGCACCGATGGCGATGCACGGGCGCCTCAGCCGGGTCATGCACGAAGGCAAGGGCCTGTTCAAGGACGTGCCGCAGGGCTTCTCGGTGGTCCGCTACCACTCGCTCGCGATCACCAGCCCGCCCGGGCCGGAAGGGCACATCGTCGCCTGGGCCGACGACGGCGTCGTGATGGGGGTCGAACACACCAAGCGGCCGATCTGGGGGGTCCAGTTCCACCCGGAGTCGATCTCAACCGAGTACGGGCTGAAGATCGCCGAAAACTTCTTCGAGCTGGCGGCAAGCCGCAAGCCGCAGGCGCGCCCGTCGGGGCGGGCGATGATCGCCCCGCACGCTGCCAAGTCGGCGCCGCGCTCCGCCGCCAAGGAGGCGGGCGGCGAGATGCAGCTGCGGATGCGGACGCTGGAGGGGGAGGCACCGACCGAGCATGTCTACGAAGAGCTCTTCGCCGAGCACGATCCGTCCTTCTGGCTCGACAGCGCCGATGCCCCGACCTGGCTCGCGCAGTGCTCCTACATGGGCACCACCGCCGGCGCCGATCGCTGCTTCGTCACCTACGACGTCGACGCGACCGAGGTCTCGGTCCACCGCGGCGACGGCGACACCGTCGAGCACAAGTCGATCTTCGATTACTTGCAGCGGGAGCTGGAGCGGATCGAGGTCGATCCCCCCGAGGGGGTCGAGCGCGGCCTCATCGGCGGCTACGTCGGCTACCTCGGCTACGAGCTGAAGGCCGACTGCGGCTCGCCCAACGTCCACAGCTCCGACATGCCCGACGCGGCGATGATGCTGGCCAACCGCGTCGTCGCCGTCGATCACACCAAGCAGAAGACCTACCTCTTCGCCCTCTGCTGCGGCGAGGACCCCGAGGCCGAGCGCTGGCTCGACGCCGCCGAGGAGCTGGTCGCGGCGGCGATCGCCGAGCCGCCGGCGGAGCGGCCGCTGGCGCCGCCCAGCGAACCCGGCGGCCACGTCAGCTTCCGCTCGGGCCGCGGCCGCGAGCGCTACCTCGCCGACATCGCCCGCTCGCAGGCGGAACTGCTGGCGGGCGAGTCCTACGAGGTCTGCCTCACCGACCAGTTCTCGACCACGGCCGAACCGGAGCCGTTCGAGCTCTACCGGCAGCTGCGGCGCAGCAACTCCTCGCCGTTCGCCGCTTTCCTGCGCTTCGGCGATTACGCCGTCGTCAGCTCCTCGCCGGAGCGCTTCATCTCGGTCGACCGCGAGCGCCAGGTGATGGCGCGGCCGATCAAGGGGACGATCTCGCGGGTCGACGATCCGGCCGAGGACGCGGCCCGCGTCAAGGAGCTGGGAGAGGACGAAAAGACCTACGCCGAGCACCTGATGATCGTCGACCTGCTCCGCAACGACCTCGGGGTCGTCTGCGACGTCGACAGCGTCAAGGTGCCGCACCTGATGGTGATCGAGCCCTACGCGACCGTTCACCAGATGGTCTCGACGATCGTCGGCCGGCTCGAGGACGCGCGCAGCGCGGTCGACTGCGTGCGGGCGACCTTCCCCGGCGGCTCGATGACCGGGGCGCCGAAGGAGCGGACGATGGAGATCATCGACGACCTCGAGGAGGAGGCGCGCGGCATCTACTCCGGCTCGATCGGCTACTTCGGTGCCGACGGCTCGACCGACCTCAACATCGTCATCCGCACGATCGTGATGCGGCCGGGGAGGACGACGATCGGCGCCGGCGGCGCGATCGTGATGCAGTCCGACCCCGAAGAGGAGTTCGACGAGATCCTGCTGAAGGCGCGGGCGCCGATGGCGGCGATCGCCAGGACCCTCACCGGCAACGACGCCAAAGGCGAGGGCTGGAGCGTCGAGCTGGAGCCGGTGGCGGCGCGAGGGGCGGAGGCCGCATGAGCGAACCGGTGGCGACCGAGGCCACCGTGCGCGAGGCGGGGGCGGAGGACGTGCGGGCGGTTGCGGCCGCGGTCGAAAGCCTGCTCGTCGAGCTCGGCGGGCGCAAGCCCGCCACGGCCGAGATGGAAGCGGAGGTGCAAGCTTTGCTCGACGACCCGCGGGGCGGGTCGGTGCTGGTCGCGGAGGCCGACGGCGTGATCGTCGGCGTCCTCACCGCGAGCTGGCAGCGAGCGATACACGTGCCCGGCGTCTACGCGACGATCCAGGACCTCTGGGTCGATGCGGCGTGGCGCAGCCACGGCGTCGGGGCGGAACTGGTCGAGGCGATCGCGTCCCAGGCGCGAAGCCGCGGTGTGGGTCGGCTCGAGGTCGGCCTGCCGCGGGAGACCTTTGCGGCGATTGCCTCGACCCAGTCCTTCTACGAGCGCAACGGGTTCGAGCACCTCGGACCGCGGATGCGGAGGCTGCTCGAATGACGCCCGAGCTGGTGATGGTCGAGCAGCGGCAGGGCAGCGGCGACGACGCCTTCTGGGTGCGCGAAGGCGACCGCCGGATCGAGGGCCAGGACTCCAACCGGCGCCTGGTCGAGCTGCGGGCGGGCCTGGTCCGCCACTCGCGGGTGCGGGCGGTCCATGCCGACGCCGCCGACGAGGAGGTCGAGCGGACGCTGGCGGCGCTGCACGAGGCCTCCTACCTGCAGGCGCTGGCCGAACTGGAATCGGAGGAGCCGGTGGTGATGCCCGAGTTCGCCCCGCCCGGGCTTGAGCCCGACATCCCCGTCAACGCCAACCTCGTCGCCGCCGCCCGCGAGGGCATCCGCACCTCGATCACCGCCGCCGAGCGGCTGCTTGCCGGCGCCCGTTTCACCTACGCCGTCTGCCGGCCGCCCGGCCACCACGCCGGCCCCGCCTTCCACGCCGGCTACTGCTACCTCAACAACGCCGCCGCGGCGGTGCGCCGCCTCTGCGACGGCGGCCTCAAGCCGGTCGGGATCGTCGATCTCGACCTCCACTACCCGAATGGGACCTCGGCCCTGCTGGAGCGGATGGCACCCCACGTCGCCCTGCACTCGCTGCACGCGGCGCCGGTGACCAACCTGCCGCCGGGGACGCCGCTGCCGCGGCTGGCCGGCGAACGCGCCGTCTCCTTCGCCGAGAGCCCCGACGAACGGACCTACCTGGCAGAGGTGGCGCATTCGGTCCACGACCTCTCCGAGATCGCGCGGGCGCTGGTCGTCTCGCTCGGCTACGACACCGTCGCCGGCGACCCCCACGGAACCTGGAGCTTCGAGCCGGAGATCTTCGCCGAGGTCGGGCGCCTGCTCGCCCGCTCCGGGCTGCCGGTCTGCGTGATCCAGGAGGGCGGCTACTCGCTCGGCGACCTCGCCGCCTGCAGCCACGCCTTCGCCACCGGCCTGCTGGGGGAGGAGGACCGGTGAGCGCCGAGGGCCTGGAGCCGTTCCGCCGCCGCCTCGACGAGATCGACGACGCGGTCGCGAAGCTGCTCGGCGAGCGGCTGCAGATCTGCCGCGAAGTCGCCGTTTACAAGAGCGAGCACGAGATCCCGATGATGCAGCCCCACCGGGTGAAAGCGGTGCGCGAGCGCTACCTCGCCCGCGGCGCCGAGGTCGACCTGCCGGAGGAGTTCACCTCCGACCTCTTCGAGCTGCTGATCGCGACCACCTGCAAGCTCGAGGACGAGCTGATGGACGAGCTCGCCGCCAAGAACGGGAAGGGGGCCGGATGAGCAAGCTGCCGCCCGGACCGCGGCTGCCGCGCGCCCTGCAGGCGGTGGGCTGGACCCAGCGCCCGCTGCCCTGGCTCGAGCGCTGCCAGCGCCGCTACGGCGACACCTTCACCCTGCGCATCCGCCACTACGGCGACTGGGTGCTGCTCGCCGACCCCGACGACGTGAAAAGGGTCTTCACCGCCGGGAGCGCGGTCGGCGTCGACGTCGCCAACCCGCTGCTGGGGCCCTTGCTGGGGCCGCGCTCGGTGATGTTGCTGGAAGAACCGGAACACATGACCCGGCGCAAGCTGATGCTGCCCTCGTTCCACGGCAAGGCGGTGCAGGCCGACTCCGAGATGATGGCCACGGTGGCGCGGCAGGAGATCGCCCGCTGGCCGGTCGGCGAGCCGTTTGCGCTCTGGCCGCGGATGCAGGACATCACCCTCGACGTGGTCATGCGCGCGGTCTTCGGCCCCGACTCGCAGGGGCCGCGCCTGCAACCGCTGCGCGAACGCTTGCGCACCCTCACCACCTGGATGAACGAACCGCGCAACCTGGCGATGCTCGCCGCCTTCGGCCCCGGCTGGGTGACCCGCAGCCGCGGCTATCGCGAGGCGATGGGCGCGGTCGAGGAGGCGGTGATGGAGGAGGTGCGGCGGCGCAAGGCCGACCCCGAAGGCGGTGAGATCGGCGTCGTCTCGATGCTGGTCCGCGCCCGCTACGAGGACGGCTCGCCGCTCTCCGACCAGGACCTGCGCGACGAACTAGTGACGCTGCTCTCCGACGGGCCGACCTCGAGCACGCTCTCCTGGACCTTCGAGCGGCTGCTGCGTCACCCCGACAAACTTCACAAACTCCAGGAGGACCTCGTTGGTGGCGACGGGGTCTACCTCGACGCGGTGGTGAAGGAGACGCTGCGGCTGCGGCCGCCGGTCCCGGTCGTCGTTCGCCACCTGCTGGAGCCGATGCGGCTGGGCGGCTATGAGCTGCCGGCGGGAACGACGGCGGCGCCCTGCATCCACCTGATCCACCGCGACGAGCGCTGGTATGAGGAAGCGCACCGTTTCCTCCCCGAGCGCTTTGTCGGCAAGCAGCCCGGCACCTACACCTGGATCCCGTTCGGCGGCGGCGTCCGTCGCTGCCTCGCCGCCAGCTACGCGGAAATGGAGATGAAGCGGGTCCTGCGGGTGGTGCTGGAGACGACCGAGCTGCGGGCGGTCGAGACCAGCGCCGAGCGGGCGCGCAAAAGCGCGATCTCCTTCGCCCCCGACCAGAAGGGCAAAGTGATCGCCGAACCCCGCGCCGCCGGCCCGACCGAATCCGAGTCCCCGACCCTGGCGCCGGTCTAAAGGAGGCACTCCTCCAATGAGCGAGAGCGACATCCTCATTGTCGGCGCGGGCGCGAAGGCCGCCGCGATCGCCGCCAAGGTGCACACGATCAACACCCTCGGGCTGGGCGAGATCTCGATGACCGTGATCGAGAAAACCGAGCCCGCCGCCTCCTGGAAGGGGCTCAACGGGATGACTTCGGGTGAGGAGCCGCTGGCGATTCCGCCGATCAAGGACGTCGGCTTCCCCTACCAGAGCTCGCGCCTGTTCGGCCCGGTCGGCGACGAGATCGACGCGGCGCTGCTGCCGTTCACCTGGCAGCGCTTCGCGATGGAGCGCCACGAATACGCGGCCTGGGTCAACTCCGGCTCGCCCTCGGTCTTGCACCGCGACTACGGCACCTATCTGGGCTGGGTGCTGGAACGGGCGACCGAGGGGGTGACCATCTACGACGGCAGGGTGACCGAGGTCTCGCTTTCCGAGGGGCGCGACAGCTGGCAGGTCGAGGTCGCCGAGCGCGGGCGCCCCGAGGACCCCGAGCGCCATTCCGGCCGGGCGCTCGTCCTCACCGGGCCCGGCGTCCACCGCCACTTCCCCCACGATCCCGACGTCGAGTCGCGCGTCTTCCACTGCGACAGCCGCCGCGAGGAGTTCGCCCGGGTGCCGGACGAGCCGGTGGAGATCGCGATCGTCGGCGGTGGCGAGAGCGCCCTCAGCGCCCTCGTCTTCCTCCGCGACCTGAAGCCGCAGGCGCGGTTGACCGTCTTCACCCCGACGCTGCCGCTGAGCCGCGGCGAGAGCTTCCTCGAGAATCGCGTCTTCGCCGACCCCGACAACGTCAGCTGGGAACACCTCGACATCGAAACCCGGCGGGACTTCGTCAAGCACTGCGACCGCGGCGTCTTCGACCAGACCGTGCTCGCCCGGATCGCCGACGACGACCACCTCTCGTTCGTCACCGGCCGCGCCGTCCACGTCTCCCTCGCCGAGGACGGCGAGGGCGCGCTGCTCGAATTCGAGAGCCCCGCGGAGGGGATGCTCTCGGAGCGCTACGACTTCGTCATCAACTGCACCGGCTTTGACCTGCTGCGGCAGCTGCGCGGGCTCTTCCCCGACGCCGTCCGCGACGAGGTCGAAGAACAATGCGGGCCGCTGTGGGATCGGCCGCCGAAAACCGAGGTGCCGATCGGGCGAGCGCTGGAGCTGAAAGACGTCCACCCGCGCCTGCACATCCCCGGTCTCGGGGGCCTCAGCCAGGGCCCCGGCTTCGCCAACCTCGGCAGCCTCGGCCTGCTGGCGAACCGCGTGCTTCAGCCGCTCCTTCAGGAGATCGGCCTTCTTTCTGCAGCAGATTCCGATAGAACGCAGGACAAATCCTTACTATTCGACTAGGGAGGAGTACGGGATGGCGTACGGGATGCTTTCGAGGAAGGCGGGGGTGGCGTTGCTGCTCATCGCCGGCCTGCTGTTCGTGGCGGGCTGTGGCGGGGGGTCTTCCTCCTCCAGCGAAGTGAAACTGACTGGCGACGGCTATCCCAACGTCAACCCGGCCAGCACGCGGGAAGCCGAAAGCGAACTCAAACGCAGCAACGTCGCTGGCCTGAAGAAAGCGTGGAGCATTCCGGCCAAAGCGCAGAGCACCTACGGCGCCTACGCGGCGCCGCCGGTCATCAGCAACGGGGTCATCTACATGCAGGACCTCGAATCCGGCGTGCAGGCGATCAACCTCGAAAACGGCGAAGTGATCTGGACCTACGAAGCCGGCTCGCCGACCCAGGGGCCGAACGGCGTCGTCGTCGCCGAAGGCAAGGTCTTCGGCGCCACCAGCAGCAAAGCCTTCGCCCTCGATCAGGAAACCGGCAAGGAACTGTGGTCGGTGCCGATCGCCGAACCGCCGCTGGCGATCGACATGGCGCCCGGCTACAGCAACGGGCTCGTCTACGTCTCCTCGGTCCCGGTCACGGTCAACTCTGAATACCCGCCAGGGGGCGTTGGCACCCTCTACGCGCTCGACGCCAAAACCGGCAAGAAGCTCTGGCACTTCGACACCGTCCCCAAGAGCCTCTGGGGCGACAAAAGCCTCAACTCCGGCGGCGGCCTCTGGTACCCGCCTTCGTTCGACGGCAAAGGCTCGATGTATTTCGGCACCGGCAACCCGGTCCCGTATCCCGGCGCGCCGGGCAAACCGTGGGGCGCGAGCCGTCCCGGGCCGAACCTCTTCACCGACTCGCTGATCAAGATGAACGCGAAGACGGGGAAGATGGACTGGCACTACCAGCAGACCCCGCACGACGTCTACGACTGGGACTTCCAGAACTCGCCCATCCTCGCCAAGGCGGGCGGGCGCGAAGTCGCGATCGGCTCCGGCAAGTCCGGGATCGTCACCGCCGTCGACGTCAAGACCGGCAAGCCGGTCTGGAGCACGCCGGTCGGCCGGCACAACGGTCACGATGACGATGGCTTGCTGGCGATGCGCGGCGAAACCTCGAAGATCAAGGAAGGCGAAGTGTTCCCGGGTACGCTCGGCGGGGTAATCACGCCGGCCGCAGCCAACAAGACGACCGTCTTCGTGCCGGTGGTCAACCACCCACTGACTGCGGCGGGTGGGACCGAAATCGGCGAAAGCGGGGCGCTGACCGGCGAAATGGTCGCCCTCGACATCAATACGGGCAAGGTCAAGTGGAGTCAGGAATTCGAAGGCGGCGCCTTCGGCTCGCCGGTGGCGGTGAACGACCTCGTCTTCTTCACCACCTTCGACGGCACCGTCCACGCCCTCGACGCCGAAACCGGCGGAGAAGTCTGGACCGAAAGCCTGCCTGCCGGCTCCAACTCGCCGGTCGCGGTCAGCGGCAAGACCCTGGTCGTCCCGGCCGGGATCGCCAGCGCCGAAGGCCAGCAAGCGGAACTGGTCGCCTTCAGCCTCGGCTAGGCCAACCATCTAAATCAGGGGTACACGTACGCCACCGGCCCGAGTCGATATGACTTGGGCCGGTGGCGACCAAGCGCAGCGCCGGCATCCTCCTCTTCCGCCGCAACGGCGGTGAGACCGAGTTCCTGCTCGTCCACCCCGGTGGGCCGTTCTGGGCGAAGAAAGACGCGGGCGCCTGGTCGATCCCGAAGGGGCAGATCGAGGACGAGGAGGAACCGCGGGCCTGCGCGGTCCGCGAGCTGGAAGAGGAGCTGGGACAGGCGCCCGAGCTCGATCCCGAGGAGCTGATCGAGCTCGGCTCGATCCGCCAGCGGGCCGGCAAAGTGGTGGAAGCCTGGGCGGCGGAGGCGGACTTCGACCCGGCCGCGCTCGCCAGCAACACCTTCACGATGGAGTGGCCGCCGCGCAGCGGCAGCCAGAGCGAGTTCCCCGAGGTCGACAGAGCCGAGTGGTTCGACCTTGAGACCGCGCAGGGGAAAATCATCCCCGCCCAGGCCGAGCTCCTCGACCGGTTGTTGGAGAAGCTCGGCGATTGCTAGGGCCGCTCCAAAGCCCGCAAAACGCAGCAGGTAAGGGTGGGGGAGGGGGCGAGATTTCGCCGCTGCGCACCTTTACCTCGCTATAGCGGGGTCAAAGTCCAACACGCGAAGCGCAGCAGCCTGGAACCTGGCTCGGCGCCAGCATGGCGTGGTGTCGCGTAAGCAGCTGCTCGGCCTCGGGTACACCGTAAGCGCGATCGAGCACCGCCTGCGTGTGGGCCGCTTGTATCTGCTCGACCGAGGGGTCTACGCAGTCGGACGCCGGCAGTTGAGCCGCGAGGGGTACTGGATGGGAGCGGTGTTGGTGTGCGAACCCGACGCTGCGCTGAGCCATCGCAGCGCCGCGGCGCTCTGGGGATTCGGCAAGGAGCACCCCGACTACATCGAGGTCAGCGTCCGACGCCGAGGAAAGCACCACCGAGCTGGGCTACGTGTCCACAGTCGTCCGTCCATTCCCGTCGAGGACCTCACCACCCGCCGGCACATCCCCCTTACCCAGCCAGTCCGTACCTTCCTCGACTTAGCGACGGTTGCGGGACCGAAGACCGTCGAGCGGGCGATCAATGAGGCCGACAAGCGCGACGTGATCGATCCGGATCGGCTTCGCCGCGCTCTCGAAGATCACCCTGGCGAGCCCGGCATCCGGCGTCTTCGCCGCATCCTCGACAAGCACACCTTCCGCCTCTCCGACGACGAACTCGAACTGCTCTTCCGGCCGATCGCGGCAGCTGCCGGCCTCTCGACTCCGCTCACCAAACAGCGCGTCAACAAGTTCGAGGTCGACTTCTTCTGGCCCGACCTCGGCCTCGTCGTCGAGACCGACGGCTGGCGCTATCACCGCACCCCATCCGCCCAAACCCGCGACGCCTTGCGCTTCCAGCGCCATACCGCGTCCGGTCTCACGCCGCTCCGCTTTTCCCACTACCAAGTGAAGTACGAACCCCGCCACGTCCGCCAGATCCTCGAACAGACGGTGGCGAACCTGCGCCTCGGGCGCCAGCTACGTCCCTCCGAGATTTTGGGCCCTGTAGGGGACCAAAGGGTGGAAACGATCTAGACCGGGGCGCCGGAGCGGTTGGGCAGCAGCCGCTGGACCAGCAGCGTGAGCGTCCCGGTGAGGATCAGCAGCGAGACGTTGACGAGGAGGACGACGAGGGCGCCCATGGCGTGGTCGATGCCGCCGCCGCCGAGGGCGACGCCGAGGTAGGCGGAGGCGGGGATCGTCGTCACCGAGATCGCGACGCCGACCGCGCTGCTGGCTCGGGTCTCGAACGAGAGCATCGCGGCGATGCCGGCGGCGAGGGCGACCAGCACCGTCGAGTAGTCGGTGTGGGCGAGGGTGCTGAGGCTGCTCTGCTCGACCGCGAAGCCGTCGGGGAGGAGGCCGGTCCACTTCAGCAGCGCGCTCAGCACCATCGCGGTGACGACGACCAGGCCGAGGCCGAGGGTGAGGGTGACGAAGGCGCGCCGGGCGAGGTTGCGGTTGCCGCTGACCAGGCCGACCGAGGTGGCGCAGATCGGCAGCAGGTCGGGGCTGACCGCCATCGCGCCGACGATCAGGATCGAGCTGCTGGTGATGACGCCGAGGGCGGCGATCACCGCGGCGACGTTGATCAGGGCGAGGTAGCGGGCGAGCAGGCGCGAGTTGGCGCGCGCCTGGCCCAGCACCTCGACCCAGGAGTAGCCCTCGACGCCGCCGGCGCCGAAGCGACGACGGTGCTGGGGGGCGACCACGTCGACGCGGGTGAGGACGTAGTCGTCGCCGCCGATCCCGAGCTCGGCGAGCGCCGCGACCAGCGGGTCGGCGGCGACCGGCTCGACGTCGGCGACGAAGACGTAGGCGCGCTCGGGGTCGGACTCGTCGGGCTGCTGGACGATCCGCCGCACCCCCTCCAGCTCGCGCAGCAGCGCGCCGAACTCGTCGGCCCGATGGTGGACGACGGAGGAGCGCAGCCTCAGCATCGCTGCCTCAGACGAGCTTCAGGACTTTGAAGGAGCGGTCGCCTTTCGGCGTCTCGACGGTGACCGTCGAGCCCACCTTGGCGTCCATCAGCGCCCGCCCGATCGGCGACTCGGCCGAGAGCCGCCCCTCGGCGAGGTTGGCCTCGGTCGAGCCGACCAGGGTCCAGACGACGGTCTCGCCTTTCGACTCGTCGAGCACCTCGGCGCTGCGCCCAAAGCTGAAGATGCTGCTGTCGAGCTCGGAGACCTCGACCACGACCGCGTTGTGGAGCCGCTCGCGCAGCCGTTTGATCCGCGTCTCCAGGTGCGCCTGGTCCTCTTTGGCGGTGTGGTAATCGGCGTTCTCCTTCAGGTCGCCGAGCTCGCGGGCGACCTTGATCCGCTCCGCCATCGTCTTCCGCGCCGGCCCTTCCAGCTCGGCCAGCTCGGCTTTCAGCTCTTCGATTCCGGCCTGGGTGATCGGCTCACCGGCCTGCTCCTGCGCGCTCATGCAGTGCAGCGTCGCAGAAATCAGTCACCGGCGTTTCCCGTGGTGAAGGCCGAGGCGAAGGAGTGGATCTTGGCTCCGGCGGCGGCGCCGAGCGGTTCGAGGCCGAACAGTTCCTCGGTCGAGCGCAGCAGCGAGTAGGGGTTGTAGTGGGCGCCGTCGGTCGAGTTCGGGATCAGGAGAGGCGAGACCAGTAGGGCGCCGGTTTTAAGCGGGTTCGGCGCCGGCGCGGCGGCCGGTTCGGCCGGCGGCGTCGGGTCGGCGGCGCCGAAGGCGACGATCAGCAGGCCGTCGCGCTTGTAGGCGGGAGAGGCGAGGACTTCCGGCACGACTTTGGCCAGGTAGGCGTCGGCCGCCGCGGCGCCGGCGGGAGTGCCTTCCGGGCACTGGGCGAGGAAGCCGGCGTCGCAGAGGTCGGGGGAGATGTAGGAGAAGTTGGCGGTCGAATCGACCGTCTTTAAGTCCTTGGCCAGTTCGGGGGCCGGCACGTCGTTGCTCGCGCAGTCGCCGAGGTCGAGCAGCGAGTGGAAGTAGACGAACGGGTTGAGCTGCGGCGCGTAGCCGCCGAGGCTGGGCGTTTCCGCCGCGCCCGGTTCGGGATGGACACAGTTGTCCGGCTGGCCGGTGGCCGGGTCGGTCATCCCTTCCAGGTAGGCGCGCCACCTGAAGCGGGCGCTGCCGAGCTGGTCGGCGAGGGTCAGCGTTTCGACCGGGAAGACGCACTTTTCGTAGTCGGGGCATTCGGCCGAGGTCGCCGCGGTCGGCTTCTGGCCGCTGACGGTGGCGATTCCGTTCGGCAGCGCCGCTTCGCTCAGCAGCGAGTAGTTGGTCAGCAGCACGCCCTGGGGGCGCAGGGTGGCGCTGAGGTAGGGCATCTGCGAGGCCGTGCCGAAGGCGGCTTCGTAGCCGGGGCTCGCCAGCGAGATCAGGAAGACGTGCTTGACCGGCCCCGCTTCCGGCAATTCCGGTTCGGTCGGGGCGGGGGTTGGCGCTTCGGGTTCGGGCGCCGGCGTCGCTTCCGGCGCCGGCGCCGGGGCC
>JBQCIG010000178.1:0-14605 GCA_051953975.1 Solirubrobacterales bacterium
GCGGCCCGCCGGGTTCTCGCTCGCGGTCGGGGCCGAGCTCGAGCTGGGACAGGCGACCCGCGACCTCGCCGCCGCCGGCTACGAGCGGGTCGAGCAGGTCGAGGAGCGCGGCCAGTTCGCCGTCCGCGGCGGCATCCTCGACGTCTACCCCGCGACCGAGGAGCGGGCGGTGCGGATCGAGCTCTTCGGCGACGAGGTCGAGTCGATGCGCTGGTTCTCGACCTTCACCCAGCGCTCGCTGGGGGAGGCGCAGCGGGTCGAGCTGGCGCCGGCGGCGGAGATGGACGCCGAGCACCGCGAGCTCGCCGAGCTGGCGGGGATGGCGGCCGAGGAGGAGGGGGCGGAGGCGCCGAACCTGGCCGAAGTGCTGCCGCTCGACCACTTCCGAGCGCCGCTGGAGTTGGTTCCCGACGCGGCCGCCGTCGTCCTCGTCGGCTCCGAGGAGATCGAGCCGGCGCTGCGCGACCACTGGGAGGACGTGACGACGGCGATGCACGCCGAGGATGCCCAGCACCTCTACGTCGACGTCGCCGAGCCGCTCGCCGGGCGCGCCGCGCTGGCCCTCACCGGCGCCGGCGACGAGGACTCCGACGCCTTCCGCGCCGCCCGCGCCGAGTCGCCGGCTCGCAGCGTCAAGGAGGCCGAGGGCGAGCTGGAGAAGCTCGTCCGCTCCGGCTACCGCACCGTCGTCGCCTTCGACAGCCGCGGCGAGGCCGAGCGCGCCCGCTACGGCCTCGACCGCCTCGACGCGCGCCTGCTCGAAGGCGGCCGCCTCTCGCCCGACCCCGGCCTTTCCTTTGCCGAGGCGCGCCTGCGCGAGGGCTTCGTCAGCCCCGAGCTGAAGCTCGCCGTCTACCCCTTCCGCCGCCTCGTCCACCGCCGTCGCCGCACCGAGGAGCCGGCGCCGGGGGCAGGCCGCGGCCGCCTCGCCTTCAGCGACCTGCGGGTCGGCGACTACGTCGTCCACGAGGACCACGGCGTCGCCCGCTTCGCCGGCTTCGAGACGCGCGAGGTCGGCGGCGTCACCCGCGACTACCTCTACCTCGAATACAAGGGCGAGGACCGCGTCTACGTCCCCACCGACCAGCTGGCGAAGCTGAGCCGCTACGTCGGCGCCGGCGGCGAACCGACCCTCTCGGCGCTGGGCGGCAAACGCTGGCAGAACATGAAGGCGCGGGCGCGCAAAGCGGCCGGCGCCCTCGCCGGGGAGCTGCTCAACCTCTACGCCGAGCGCCGCGCCCGCAAGGGCCACGCCTACCCGCCCGACGGCGAATGGCAGATCGCGATGGAGACCGCCTTCCCCTATCGCGAGACCGCCGACCAGATGGAAGCGATCGAGGCGGTCAAGGGCGACATGGAAGCGGAGCGACCGATGGACCGGCTGGTCTGCGGCGACGTCGGCTTCGGCAAGACCGAGGTGGCGCTGCGGGCGGCGGTCAAGGCCGCCTCCGACGGCAAGCAGGTGATGCTCCTGGTCCCGACCACGATCCTTGCCCAGCAGCACTTCGGCACCTTCCGCGAGCGCCTCGCCGACCTTCCCTTCCGGGTCGAGGGGGTCTCCCGCCTGCGGGCGCCGGCCGCGGTCAAAGCCGTCCTCAAGGACTTCGAGGCGGGCAAGGTCGACATCCTGATCGGCACCCACCGGCTGCTCTCGCGCGACGTCCGCGCCAAGGATCTCGGCCTCGTCGTCGTTGACGAGGAGCAGCGCTTCGGGGTCAAGCAGAAGGAGCTGCTGCGGCAGCTGAAGCTGAAGGTCGACGTGCTGGCGCTCTCGGCGACGCCGATCCCGCGCACTCTGCAGATGAGCCTGGCCGGGCTGCGCGACATCTCGGTGATCGAGACGCCGCCGGAGGGACGCCGCCCGGTCCGCACCTACGTCGGCCCCTACGACGAGGACCTGGTCCGCAAGGCGGTCCAGCGCGAGATCGAGCGCAAGGGTCAGGCCTTCGTCCTCCACAACCGGATCGACTCGCTGCCGGAGACGACCGAGCGGCTGCGGGCGCTGGTCCCGGGCGCGCGCTTCCTCGAAGCCCACGGCCAGATGGAGGAGAGCGCCCTGGAGGAGACGATGCTCTCCTTCCTGCGCGGCGAGGCCGACGTGCTGGTGACGACCACGATCATCGAGTCGGGGCTCGACATCCCGACCGCGAACACGCTGATCGTCGAGCGCGCCGACCAGCTCGGGCTCTCGCAGGCCTACCAGATTCGCGGTCGGGTCGGGCGCTCCCGCGAGCGCGCCTTCGCCTACCTGCTCTACCCTTCGGCCGAGGCGCTGACCGAGGAGGCGGCGGCGCGGCTGTCGACCCTCGCCGACCACACCGAGCTCGGCTCCGGCTTCCGGATCGCGATGCGCGACCTCGACATCCGCGGCGCCGGCAACCTGCTCGGAGACGAGCAGTCCGGGCACGTCGCCGCGGTCGGCTTCGAGCTCTACTGCCAGATGATCGACGAGGCGGTCGCCGAGGCCGCCGGCAGGGAGGGGGTTGCTGAGGAGGCACCCGAGCCCGTCCGCCTCGACGTGCCGGTCGACGCTTACCTTCCCGCCGCCTACGTCCCCTTCGAGGCGGCGAAGATCGACGTCCACCGCCGCATCGTCGCCGCCCGCGAGCCGGGGCAGCTGCGGGCGATCCGCGACGAGCTCGAGGACCGCTTCGGGCCGCTGCCGCCACAGGCCGAGAACCTGCTGCGTCTGCAGCGGGCGCGGATCGAACTGGGGCTGGCGGGGGCGCGCAGCGTCGAGTTCCGCGGCGGTCGCCTCAGCGTCACCGGGGTCGAGCTCGACTCCGAGGCGGCGGGGGTGCTGGCCGAACAGGTCGAGGGGGCGGTCTACGAATGGCGCGAGCAGACGGCAGCGCTCAGGGTCGCGGGCGATCCCGAGGAGCGCCTCGCCGCCGTGCTGGCGATGGCCGAGGGGCTGCGCGAGGCGCGCCGCGCCGCCGACCCGGCCGCGGTCTAAAGGGGTCTTTGCCCTCTAAAGCCTGCTTAAGCGAGGCGATTTGATTATGCTGCCGGGCTCGTGGGAGCGAAATCAGGGCAGAAACGGAAATCGGCGCCGCCGCGGTGGGGCAGCGGCATGCAGCGGCTTGGGCTGATCCTCTTCGCAGCTCTCTTCATCCTGCTCTTCGTGATCTTCGCCATAGCGCAGGGGATCGGTTCCCCCAGCGTGCCCGCGGGCGACGTCGCCGTCATCAAGGGCCTGCCGAGCAACCTCGCAGACCTGAGCGAAGCCAGGTTCGACCAGGCGCTCGATCAGCAGGCCGCCCAGGCCAAACTGAAAAAAACGCCGAAACCGGGAACGCCCAAATACGAAGAAATGAAGGAAGCCGCGCTGGAAGAAATGTACAACGGGGCCTGGCTCAAGGGTGAGGCGGAAGAACTCGGGATCGTCGTCACCGACAGACAGATCACCGCCGAACTGGAAAAAATCAAAAAAGAAAACTTCCCCTCGAAAGAGGCGTTCATCAAATTCCTCGACGAATCCCACCTCTCCCAGGGGGACGTACGCGAAAAAGTGAAGCTGCAGCTGCTTGGGACCGCGGTCCAGGAAAGGGCCAAAGAAGAAGCGCCGGAACCCTCGCAGGAAGCGATCGAAAATTTCTACGAAGCGGAAAAGGCAGCGCGCTTCAGGCAGAAAGAAAGCCGCGACGTCCGTTTCGTCTCCAACGAAGACAAGGCGAAAGTGGAAGCGGCGCTGAAGGAACTCGAAAAGGACCACTCGCCGGCGGGCTGGAAAAAGACGGCGGCGAGGTACTCGAGCGACACCACGACGAAAACCAAAGGCGGGTTGCAGCCAGGCGTCCAGGAAGAATTCCTCCAGGAACCGATCAAATCGGCGATCTTCGCCGCCGCCACGGGCGAACTGATCGGCCCGGTCAAGTTCGCGAAAAACTACTTCGTCATCGAAGTGGTGAAACTGACCCCGGCAAAAACGAAATCGCTGAAAGAAGCGGAAGCCGAAATCAAACCGACCCTGGAACAGGAACTGCAGCAGGAATACTTCAGTAGCTTCATCGCCGGATTCGAAAGCAAGTGGCGTTCGCGAACGTTCTGCGCCGATGAATTCCTCACCAAACAGTGCTCCAACTACACCGGCTCCGGTCATCCGTCGAACGCGCCCCCGGCCTGCTACGAAGCCAATCCGGCCACCCCGGCGCAGGCCTGCCCCGCGGTGGTACCGATGACCCAGCCGGCGTTGCCCGGCACCGTCACGCCGCAGAAACCGAAAGGCGAACCGTTCGTCCAGCGCCCGCGGCCGGAATCCACCGGAAAAGAAGGCTCGGCCGCAGCCGGAGGGGCTGCTCCGCCCGAAGGAGCTGCTCCGCCTGAAGAAGCCGCTCCGCCTGAAGGCGGGACCGAAGCCCCGCCGTCTGGCGAATAGTCGCCCGCTCCGCACGCTGAATAGACTGCCGCCTCCGTGAGCGCCATCGCTTCGATCCACGCGCGCCAGATCCTCGACTCGCGCGGCAACCCCACCGTCGAGGTGGAGGTCGTGCTGGAGTCGGGCGCCCGCGGGCTGGCGGCGGTCCCCTCGGGTGCTTCGACCGGCGAGTTCGAGGCGGTCGAGTTGCGCGACGGCGGCGAGCGCTGGGCGGGCAAGGGCGTCGGCAAGGCGGTCGCCAACGTCAACGGCGAGATCGCCGCGGCGCTGACCGGAGCGCGGGCGACCGAACAGGCCGCTCTCGACCGCACGATGATCGAGCTCGACGGCACTCCCAACAAGGGCAGGCTCGGCGCCAACGCGCTGCTGGGGGTCTCCCTGGCCGCCGCCAAGGCCGCGGCTGCCGACGCACGTCAGCCGCTCTACCGCTACCTCGCCGAGCTCTACGGCGGCGGCGAGCCGGCCCTGCTGCCGGTGCCGATGATGAATGTCCTCAACGGCGGTGCCCACGCCGACAACTCGGTCGACTTCCAGGAGTTCATGATCGTCCCGGCCGGCGCGGGGAGCTTCTCCGAGTGCCTGCGGGTGGGGGCGGAGGTCTTCCACGCCCTGAAGAAGTCCCTCTCTTCGCAGGGGCTCTCCACCGCCGGCGGCGACGAGGGCGGCTTCGCTCCCGACCTCGAATCCAACGAGGCGGCGCTGCAGGCGGTGCTGGCTGGAGTCGAGGCGGCCGGCTACGAGCCCGGAAGCGACGTCTTCATCGCCCTCGACCCCGCGACCAGCGAGGTCTTCGACAGTGGCTCCTACCGGCTCGAGCACGAGGGGCGCACCCTCTCCTCGGAGGAGATGGCCGCCTATTGGGAGGACGCCTGCTCGCGCTACCCGATCGTCTCGATCGAGGACGGCATGGACGAGGAGGACTGGGACGGCTGGAAGTTGCTGACCGAGCGCCTCGGCGTGCGCGTTCAGCTGGTCGGCGACGACCTCTTCGTCACCAATCCCGAGCGGCTGCGCCGCGGCATCGAGCTCCGCGTCGGCAACTCGATCCTGGTCAAGGTGAACCAGATCGGCACGCTCAGCGAGACCTTGGAGGCGATCCGGACCGCCCGCGAGGCCGGCTACACGGCGGTGATCTCGCACCGCTCCGGCGAGACCGAGGACACGACGATCGCCGACCTCGCCGTCGCCACCGGCGCCGGCCAGATCAAGACCGGCGCCCCCTCGCGCTCGGACCGCGTCGCCAAGTACAACCGCTTGCTGCGGATCGAGGAGGAGCTGGGCGATTCGGCGCAGTTCCCGGGCCTGCAGGCGTTCGTCCAGCATCGCTCCTAAATGAAGGAATGCGGGGCCCGGCCGCGTAGCACCGGGTATGGCAACGCGTCCGCAGGCCGGCCGCACCCGCACGGCTACCGGCCGCCGCCCCGCCGCTCGCAAACGCCGTCCGGCGGCGCGCAGCGGGCCCAGCCGGATCAAGTGGGACCGGGTCGGGCGGATCGCCCTCACCCTCGTCCTCTTCGCCGTCCTCTACTCGTACCTGAACCCGGCGATCGACTTCGTCAAGACCTACACGGCGACCACCGCCGCCAAAGCCAAGCTGCACGAGCTCCAGCACGAGAACCGGCGCCTCCACGACCGCATCCAGTCCTCGGAAGACCCGCTGGTCGTCAATCGCGAGGCGCGGGCGCAGGGGATGGTCGCCGAAGGCGAAACCCCGGTCGTCATCCGCGGCGACCTCGGCGGCTGAGCCACCTCCGCGGAGCGACTCGTGGTTAGCCTCGGCTCCTACCTCCTGGGGGCCCTGCAGTTGGCGCTGGTCGTCGTTCCGGTGGTGTTCAGTGCCTACAAGCTGCGTCAGCGGCTTCTGCCCACCTGGCAAGGAGCGCCGGCGCGTTTGGTCGAGGCGATCGTCGCCGTGGCGTTGGTCATCTGGATGTCCGAGTTGCTGGGAGCGGTTGATCTGTTCTACGCGGGGACGCTGATCGCTGCGAGCGTTCTCGTTGCAGGGACCATGGTGCTTTGGCCGGCGGGTCCTGTCGCCGCAGGGGACCCACCCCCTCCTGCACGGCAGGAGGGGGTCCCCCCTACGACGCCACCCACCGGAGAAAGCGGGTGGGTCTTGGCTGTGATGGCGGCGGTGATCGCGGTGACCCTGTTCAGCTGGGGCGTGACCACGCAGCACGCATGGGATCGGGGGATCTTCAACTTCGATTCGCTCTGGTACCACCTGCCGTTTGCCGTCGACATGGTGCAGACGCATTCCGTAGTGGGGATGCATCACGTCGAGACGGTGTTCACGAACTGGTTCTATCCGCAGAACTCGGAACTGCTGCATGCGGTAGGCATGCTCCTCACGGGCAGGGACACGTTGTCGCTGTTTCTGAACTTCGGATGGCTGGCGGTGGCCTTTCTGGCCGCCTACTGCGTGGGGCGGCCCTACGGGCGCGGGGCGTTGACGGCGGTCGCGGCGGCGATCTTCTTGGAGTGCCACACGTTGGTGGTGCGGGATCCTGGCGCCGCTAAGAACGACCTGGCCGCTGCAGCGCTCCTCCTGGCTTCGATCGCAATCCTCGTCGAGGCCTACCATTCCGTGGTTCCTTTGTCCGCTAGAGCAGGACAAAGGAACCACGGAATGGAGCAGTGGGCGATTGCCGCCGCCGGTTTGGCGGCCGGCCTGGCTGCGGGGACGCGGGTCACCGGGCTGGCGATGGCGGCGGCGTTGACGGTGGCGGTGGTGGTACTGGCGCCGCAGGGGCGGCGCTGGGCTGCGGCGGGGTGGTGGTTCCTGCCGGCGCTGGCGGGCGGGGCGTTCTGGTACCTGCGCAACCTCGTCGTCGCCGGCAACCCCCTGCCGGAGATCGAATCCCTGGGCCCGATCTCGCTGCCCCACCCCGAGCGGCTGCAGGAAGGCAGGCCGGACTTCACCATCGCCCACTACGCCACCGACACCGGCGTTTGGCGCCACTACTTCGGCCCCGCTCTGCACGAGGCGTTCGGCGCGCTCTGGCCGCTGATCGTCCTCGCCGCCGCCGTGGCCGCCCTGCTGGCGATCCTCGGCGGCCGCGACCGGATCGTGCGCTGGGTCGGCGTCGCCGCCCTCTTCGGGCTCATCGCCTACCTCTTCACCCCGCTCAGCGCCGCTGGGGCGGAGGGGGAACCGGTCGGCTTCGGGATCAACATCCGCTACGTGATCCCCGCCCTGCTCGCCGGCATCGTCCTCGTGCCGCTGCCGCGCACGCTCGACGCCCCCCGGCGGCAGTGGTGGCTGCTGGGGGCACTGGTCCTGGTCTTCCTCGCCACCAACCGGCCCGACCAGGCCCTCCATGAAAAAGGCCGGATCTTCGCCCTGGCGCTGGTCGCCGTGGTGGCCGTCGCCGCGGGCGTCTGGCTGCTCCTGCGCTCCCGCCGCGCTGGCTTCGGCATCGTGATCGCGGCCCTCGCGACCGCAGCCGTCCTCCTCGTCGCGATTGGCTATCCGCTCCAGCGACACTACCTCGAGAACCGCTACGCCAACGCGGGCAAGCCCGACGAACGGATTCCCGGCATGAACCTCGACAGCGCCTACCGCTGGGCTCGCAACCTCAGCCATGCCCGCATCGGGCTGGTCGGCACCACCGCCGGCTTCGCCGGCTACGGCTTCTACGGGACCGATCTCACCAACCACGTCCAGTACCTCGGCGAAGAGGGGCCTCACGGCGCCTTCAACGCGCTCACGACCTGCGCCGCCTTCCGCCGGGCAGTGAATGCAGCCGACCTCGACTACCTGGTCACGGCGCCCTTCCTCAACTTCATCCATCCAAGCGAGCCGCTCCCCTCGCCGGAGCCCCGCTGGCTGCGTGGGGAGGCCGCTGTCCGCCCGCTCTTTGGCAGCGGTCCGGTGACCGTCTGGCGGGTGCAAGGACGGCTCGATCCCAGCGCCTGCGGCCCGGCCAACGAACCGCTGCGCTATCTCCCCAACACGCCGCAGAGCTGATTGTCCGCGTCTGCGGCTGGGTAATCTCGCGCCAGTGCCCTATCCGCTAGAGAACGCACTCTTCCAGTGGGAGGAGGGGAGAAGAACTCTGCAGGCGATCGAGGACCCCCGCCGGCGTCGCCTCGCCGAGCGGGTGGTCGACGCGATCAGGGACGAGCTGCGGCGGCGGATCGGGCCGACCTTCAGCGCGGCCGAACTGGCTGAGCTCTACGGCAGGGGCACCGACTGGTGCCAGCAGGTCGCGCTCGACGTGGCCCCGGCGCTGGAGGACGACGCGCAGACGCTCGGCGATGCCGCCTTCTGGTTGTACCTACGCGGAGCTACCGACTTCGCGGGAGGAAGGCAGCTGCCGGTCTAGTCCTCCGAGTCGTCTGACTCGGAGTCGCTCTCGCCGTTCTCGCCGCCGCCGTTGCCGGCGCGGCGGATGACGATCTGGTCGGCCTCGATGCGGACGGTAACGTCGCGTTTGCCGGCCCAGTGCTCGGTGTAGACGGGGTTGTCTTTGATTGAGGCGTCGAGCCAGAGGCCATAGCCGTCGGTCTCGCCGTGGTCGAAGGTCGCCTCGATCTCTTTGCGGCGGCCGCGGCCACCGCGGCGGCCGCGACGGCGGCGGCGACGCCGGCCGGCGCCGGGCTCGGGGCGCTCCTCGCGCTCCTCGTCCTCGTCGCCCTCGACTTCGGCCTCCTGTTCGGCTTCCTCGGCCTCGGTAGCCGCCTCGATCTCGGCTTCGATCTCGTCGCGGAGGTCGACTTCGTTCGAGCTGGCGTTCTCGTCGTCGGGCGAGAGGTCGTACTGCTTGCGGAACTCCCGCAGCTCGGTCGCGCTGACTTCCAGCTGGTGCGCGATCCAGGCGTCGGTCCGCCCCTGTTGCACCCAGGCGCGGATCTGGTTCAGCTGCGGCTTCAGCGAGCGTCGAGCCATCGGCGCGCGAGTCTATTGAAGGAGGGCATTCGTGCGTAGACAGCCGGCGGGGGGACTACGACATCAGGAAGGAGAGCGCCTCGAACATCGCCAGCACGACGACGATCACGGTGGCGGTGAGGCAGACGGCGAGGACGCTGAAGCGGACCTTGCCCTGCTGCTCGACGCGGTTGATTTTGCGCGCCCGCGAGCGGTTGGCGGCACGGCGGCGTAGCTGCTCGCGTCGGCGGCGCTCGAGGTAGGTCTCCTGCTCGAACGCCGTCTCGAACTGGGAGATGCTCTGTCGCATTCTCATAGGGAAGGGCCCCGCGGGCCAGCGGGCACCGTAGCAAAACATCTTGCAGGGCTCACGATTCGCTCACATCAACAGGTGCCCCAGAGCCCTTTGCCGGCCCGCGCAGCCGCCATCTCAAGCCGTTTGAAGCGTCCCGCGAAGCGCGTATTCGGGGCGATTTCAAGGGTCCGGGCGAACCCGCGGCGGACCAGTTCGGCGTTGACGAAGCGAGGGCCGAGGTGGACGTAGGCGAGCAGCCGGCCGTAGACGTCGCGGCGCTCGACCCCGAACACCAGCCGCACCCGCCGCCCTTCCACGAGGTGGCTGTTGAAGCGGTGCGCCCGCGGCCCGAAGCACTGCACCGGCGTCCCCGGCTTCACCGTCTCCGGCGTGTCGATGCCGATGTAGCGGACGTCCTCGGTGCGCCCGTCCACTCGCACTTCGATCGTGTCCCCGTCGATCACCCGCAGCACCTGGGCCATGGCGCTGCGTGGCGCCTCCTCACCGAGGCGCAGCTGCTCCCAGGGCCGCACGATCGCGATTGCGACCAGGGCGAGGAGAAGGAAGCTTCCGAAGTTGCGCCGCACCCCGTCTCAAGGGCGCGGCGCAGGCAAACTCTCCCCCTTGCCAGGGGTGTGCCGGTCATTTGTTCCGCCTAGCGGTGCAAATGACCGGCGCGCTCGTTCCGTTAGGGCGTACGGCGCACGTTGGAGAGCAGCGTCTCCTTGATCTGCTCGATGATGCCCAGCGCCTCGTTCCACTCGCGCTGCCAGACGTTGCGGCCGAAGATGACGCCGGAGCCGCCGGCCTGCATCACGTCGCGGGTGTTGGTCAGGACCGTCTCGTCATCGGTCTTGGAGCCGCCGGAGAGGACGACCAGCGCCCGGCCGGCCGACTCGACGCACTGGCGGATCGCCTCGGTCTGGTCGACTTCCAGTTCGTTGTAGGGGGCGGGGGCGTCCTTGTCCTTGCCCGAGTCGATCTTCGGCATGTTGAGCTTGACGATGTCGGCGCCCATCTCCATCGCCATCCGGGCCGCGTAGTCGATCGCGTAGAAGCTGTTCTGCCCGCCCTTGGCCTCGACCGCTTCGCCGCGCGGGTAGGACCAGACGACCAGCGGCATCCCGTAGCGGTCGCATTCCTCGCGCACGTGGCGCAGCTGGGCGAGGTCCTCGTCCTGGCGCGGGGAGCCGACGTAGAGCGTGTAGCCGATCGCGTCGGCGCCGAGGCGGACGCCGTCCTCGACGCTGGCGTTGCAGGTCGAGAGCGCTTTCGAGGAGGAGGGGATGTCGGTCTTGCCGTTGACCTTGAGGATCAGCGGCACCCGGCCGGCGTAGTCGGGGTAGTACTTCTCCGCCATCCCGATCTGGCAGGCCAGGGCCGAGTAGCCGGCCTCGGCGGCGAGCCGGAACTGGTAGTCGGGGTCCTTCGAGGCGGGGTTGGGGAAGAAGTCGCGGGGGCCGTGCTCGATCCCCTGGTCGATCGGCAGCAGCATCAGCGTCCCGTTGCCCGGTCCGAACTCGAACAGGAGGCGGTGCAGGCGGGCCCGTTTGCCCGGCGGCAGGACCTCCAGCAGCGATTTCTGCTCGGTCAGACTCTTCAGCTCCACGTCAATTTCCTCCTCGAAGATGGATGTCTCAGGAGTATGTCACCGGGACCCTCGGGGGCGCTTGGCACTTGGCTGCCGAATGGGGAATCGGGCGCCTGCGGGTATCCTCGAACATATGAGCGAGACTGAGCTCAGCGTCATCTGCAAGAACTGCGGCTCCGAGGTCAGTCCCTACGTCACCGAGTGCCCGTATTGCGGCGCCCGGCTACGCAAGCGGGCGCCGAAGCTGGAGCGGCGCGGCGACGCCCTCGAGGCTCGGCAGCCGCGCCGGCGCCGGCGGCGGATCCCACGGCCGCGGCGGCCCGGCTTCGCGATCTCCGGCGACCGTCCCTACGCGACCCTGGCGGTGATCCTCGGCTCCGCCGCCCTGCTGCTGGTCCAGAAGGCGGGCGGGCAGGGGCTGGCCACCTACGGCGGCCTGATCGTGCCGCTGCAGGGGGACTGGTGGCGCTACCTCACCGCCCCCTTCGCCTACGTCGACGTCGGCTACTTGTTCGTCGTCGCGGTCGCCCTGGCGATCTTCTCGACCGGGGTCGAGCGCCGGCTCGGCACCCTGCCGACGGCGGTGCTGCTGCTCGCCTGCGGCTCGCTAGGCGTGATCGTCGGTGGCGCGGTTGCCAGCGCCCAGGGCACCCCCACCGTCGTCGCCGGCGGCAACGGCATCGCGCTGGGCGCGCTCGCCGCCTGGTTCGCGATCCGGCGCGCCGAAGTCCACGGCAAGATCGGCGAGGAGTACGACGTGATCGGGGTGGCGGTGGCCGCTGTGGTCTTGATCGCGCTGCCGCTCTTCGCCCCCACCGCCGACTTCTACGCCGGGCTGGCCGGCGGCGCGGTCGGCGGCTTCGCCGGGCTCGCCGCCGCGGCTCTCCATCACGACGAGTAGAGGCGGCTAGGCTCTCTGCTCGTGCCCAGCGAGAGCGAGTTCGAAGCGGCGATCGAGCGGCTGCTCGACCCGGAGCGTTTCTCCGAGGCCGAGCGGGTCGTCGCCCGCGCCGCGCCGCAGCTGCAGAAGGTCCTTGCGGCCGCTCTCGCCGAGGGCGGCTGGTTCGGCGAGCCGCATGAAGCCGAGGCGCTGAAAGCCGCCACCATCCCCGATCCCGACGAGCGGCTCGCCGCCGTTCGCGGCCTCCTCGCCGAGGAGGCGCGGATGGGGATGATGGTTGGCGTCGCCGTCGGCTGGGCACTGAGAGAAGAGATGGCAGGTTCCAACGATCCGGGAGGAGAGAGCTGACGATGGAGATCAAATTTCACGGCCAGTCGTGCTTCGAGCTGAGCGAGGGGGAGACGACGGTCCTGGTCGACCCGTTCCTGAAACCGAACAACCCGATCGCCGTCCATACCGGTGAGGAAGTCGATCCCACCCATATCGCCCTCTCCCATGGCCACGCCGACCACGTCGCCGACGCGGTCGGGGTCGCGAAGCGGACCGGCGCCGAGTGCGTGGCGATCGTCGAGCTCGCCCACTGGCTGGAAGCGCAGGGGGTCGAGTCGGTCAAAGACCCGAACTTCGGCGGCACCGTCTCCTATGACTGGGGCTACATCTCCCTTGTCCCCGCCTGGCACACCAACACGATCCCCGGCTCCGGCGAAGACCCCTTCAGCGCCGAGAGCGGCGTCGTCATCGGACCGGCGGCGGGGTTGGTGATCAAGATCGGCGAGACGACCGTCTACCACGCCGGCGATACCTGCCTCTTCGGCGACATGAAGCTGATCGCGCAGCGGAGCGACGTCGACGTCTTCCTGGTCCCGATCGGCGGCCACTACACGATGGACCGCCACGACGCCGTCGTCGCCTGCGAGTTCGTCGGCGCCAAGACGGTGATCCCGATGCACTACGACACCTTCCCGCCAATCGAGACCGACGCCGAGGCGTTCAAGTCCGACGTCGAGGCGCAGACGTCCTCGCAGGTGGTGGTCCTCGAGCCGGGTCAGACGCACAGCGTCTAAAAACTGGCTGACTGGCCAAATTTCAGTGCTAGTCTCGGCGGGCAAGCCGCAGCCGAGCGAGGAGAGAGCGATATGGAGGCCAGAGAGGCAACTGGGACGCAGTCGAGGGCCGAGCGCGCCGACTTCCAGGCGACGGCGGATCCGGCGCTGAACGAGGCGGCGGACCGCACCGCTGAGATCAAGCTGCTCAGCTACGCCGAGCTGTACGACCTCTGGGAGCGCCAGCAGTGGCAGACCCAGGAGCTCGACTTCGGCCGCGACCGCGAGGACTGGCACGAGCGGATCAGCGAGGAGGAGCGCTTCCAGCGCATGTACGGGCTCTCCTCGTTCTTCATCGGCGAGCAGAAGGTGGCCGAGGAGCTGGGGCCGATCATGCGGGCGGCGCCGACCGAGGACCAGAAAATCTTCCTCTGCACGCAGATCGCTGACGAGGCGCGCCACGTGCGCTTCTTCGAGCGCTTCTACCGCGAGGTGGGGGTGCTGGAGTCCGATGCCCTGAGCGAGATGCTGGAGGAGACCTCCGCCCACCTCAACACCAAGTTCGGCGATCTCTTCGACGGGATGCTGAAAGAGCGGACCGACCGCCTCTCGGCCGAGCCCGAGGACACCGAGGCGCTGGTCGAGGCGGTGACGCTCTACCACATGGTGATCGAGGGGATGCTGGCCCTGACCGGGCAGCACTTCATCATGGACTTCAACGAACGCGAAGGGACGCTGCCGGCCTTCGTCGAGGGCTTCTCCAACGTCGCCCGCGACGAGCACCGCCACGTCGCCTTCGGCTCCGTCTTCCTGCGCGAGAAGGCGCGCGAGGACGACCGCTACAAGCGGGCGATCCAGCGCACGCTCGAGCAGGCGCTACCGCTCGCCGACGGCGTCCTGCAGCCCCCCTGGGCCGAGGACGAGGGAGACGACTTCGAGCTGTTCGGCTACTCGCTGGAGGAAACCCGACAGTTCGCCGGCACCTGTCTGATGCGCCGGCTCAAAGTCATCGGCCTGGCGTAGCCGGCAGTTCGCTCAGTTCGAGGGGCGGCGCTTCGCTGACCGGTGCCGGAACAGGTGCTTCCGGCGGCGGCGGGGGCGGGCTGGAGACGGGCGCCGGTTCGCTCGGCGGGGGCGGCGGCGATTCGCCGACGGTCACGACCACCGTTTCGCCGCCGCCATGGGCGCCGGGGACCTCTTCGGACGGAGTTGCGCTACCGATGCCTTCGGAGTCGGGGTCGCCGGCGGCGAGGCCTTCTTCGGCGCTCGACTGACCGGCGGCTTCTTCTTCTGCCGCGGTCGGAGCCGGGGGCGGAGACGGTTCCGTTTCGGCGGCGGGGGGTGCTTCGGTCGGCGCCGGGATCGGGGCCGCTTCGACTACTTCACCCGGGTGCTTGGGCTGCGGGGCGGCGACGGGAGCGGTTTCGGCGGGGCCGACGCTGCCGGGCGCAGGAGCCCTGTAGGCGGTGTCGTTTTCGCGCACGATCGGGGTCGGTTCCGGCGAGGTCGAGGTCGTCTGCTTGACCT
>JBQCIG010000179.1:0-19493 GCA_051953975.1 Solirubrobacterales bacterium
GGCGCCGGCGCGCCCAGGAGTTCCTGGTCGCCGCCAGCCGCCTCCTCGACAGCTCGCTCGACCCGATGGAGACGGCGCGGACGATCGTCAACACCGCCGTGCCGGAGCTGGCCGAGCTCTGCCTGATTGACTTCCGCCGTCCCGACGGCTGGTACGGCGACAGCGTCGTCGCCGGCGCCAACCCGGAGATGGCGGCGCGTTTGGAGCGGATCCGGCGCGAGTCGCCGCTCGACCCTTCCGGAGACCACCCGGTCGCCCAGGTCCTGCGGCTGAACCAGCCGATGATCTGGCGCGACCTGAAAGCGCCCGAAGTGGCCGCCAAGGTCTCCCAGAGCGACGAGCACCGGCAGCTGATGGAGGACGCCGGCTACAACTCGGCCGCGGTGGTGCCGCTGGTGGCCCGTGGGCGCACCCTCGGCGCGCTCTCCTTCCTGCACGCTTACAGCAACCTTCGCTACGACCCCGACGACCTCGAGTTCCTCGCCGAGCTGGGCGAGCGGGCCGCGCTGGCGCTCGACAACGCCCGCCTCTACCGCGAACGCGACCGCGTCGCCAAGAACCTGCAGCGCGGTTTGCGCCCGCCCCGCCCGCCCGAGGTGCCGGGGCTCGACATCGCCGTCGTCTTCGAGGCCGCGGGCGAGGGGATCGAAGTCGGCGGCGACCTCTACGACGTCCTGCCGACCGAGGACGGATGCTGGATCCTGATCGGTGACGTCGCCGGCAAGGGCAGCTCCGCGGCGGGCATCTCGGTCGCGGTGCGCCACTCGGTGCGCGGCCTTACTCGCGAGATCGCCGAGCCCGACGAGGTGTTAAGGCGGGTCAACGAATTGCTCCTTGGCGGCGAGAGCCTCAACGACTTCGCCACGGTGATGCTGGCGCGGCTGCGCCACGACGGCTCCGCCTGGCGCCTCGCCCTCGCCTCCGCGGGGCATCCTCCCGCCGTTCACGCGACGGGCGAAGAGGTGAGGCTGCTCGGCGGCGGCTCGGTCCTCGGCGCCTGGCGAGACGCCCATGTCGAACGACACGACCTGCAGCTCGGCCTCGACGACACCGTGGTGCTTTGCACTGACGGTTGGCTCGAGGCGGGGCCCGTCAGCGCGCACCTGCCGCCCGAGCGCTTCGCCGAGATGACCGGCTCCCTCGCCGGGCTCGAGCTCGAGGAGATGACGGAGCGGCTGCGCGCGGACGCGGTCGGGCGCAGCGCCGGGGCGCTGCGCGACGACCTCGTGCTGCTGGCGATCCGCCCGCTCGCAGCCTCGGACACCGCCGAGACGCCGCAGGAGCTGGCGGTCGGGACCGCTGAGTAAGGGCTAGCGTTTCGCGCCGGCGGTTTTTTTCGCGCCGCGTTTTTTCGCCGTCGGTTTTCTCGCCGTCGGTTTTTTGGCGCTCGTTTTTTTCGAGCGACCGGTCGCTTTTTTCGCGGTGGATTTTTTCGCCGCTTTGCGCGTCGCGGTTTTTTTGCCTGCTTTTTTCGCTTTGCGAGCCGGGGTGGCGGCGCGGCGCAGGGCGGCGGGGATGTCTTCCCTCGCGACCGCGCCGGTCAACGACTTGATCTGGCTCTGGAGGAACCCTGCCATCCGTTCCTCCTCGCGGCGGATCGCCCGCGCCAATTTCGCCGTCTCGCCGTCGCTGACTTTTTCGGCGAGGGTCTCGATCGCGAGGTAGGTGGCGATCTCCTCGTGCTCGTTGAAGTACTCGGTCTTGGCGTTCTTGAGCATCTTCTCCTGCTCGCCGCCGCCGCGGACCGCGTGCAGCGGTCCCTTCGCCGCGGCGGTCAGCTTCCCGACCGCGGTTTGCAAAGTCTGGCCGCCGCCACCGAGCTGCTTGATCCGTCGCTCGACCTGTTTCGCGTGCGCCTTCGTCTCTTTCAGGTGCTGCTGAAGTCGTTTCTTGTAAGGGCCTTTGGCGGTCATCGCGATGTGGGCCTGCAGGGCAGTCTCCAGTTCGCGCTCCTTGCCATACGCCTCGCTCAGGTACTGGACCAGCTTTGCGTCACGCTCGTTCATCTCCGCCATCGCGGTCGCGCCTCCTCCTTCTCGCTTCGGTGAATGCGTTTACTTACCCAGGACCCCTGCGGTGAAACTGGGGCGCAGCAGGGTAATGGGCTCGGCATGCGAAGGCTCGCCCGCCTCATCGTCGCCCTCCGCTTCCTGATCGTCCCGGCCTGGATCGCGGCGGCGGTATGGATCAGCTTCAACCTGCCCTCGATCTTCGGCTCCGAATCAAGCGACCTCGGCAGCCTCCTGCCGCGCAACTCGCAGGCGCTCCAGGTCGAAGAAGAAGCGATCGAAACCTTCGGGGTGCCGGTGCTGAGCCGGACCATGGTCGTCGTCCACCAGCCGGGGAACTTCTCGCTCGACCAGGGGAAGGCGGCGGCGCGCTACATCAGCGCCATCGACGAACAGCCCGAAGGGACGGGTCACCTGCGCGCGGTGCCCTTGCTGGACGCGCCGGGGCTGCTCGAATCGAAAAGGCTCGGCTCGACCCTGGTCGCCTACCTCTACATCGATCCAGCGCTGCTCGAAAACGAACAGCACGAAGAAGCCGAACGCTTCGCCGCCGGGCTGCAGCACGCCACCGGCGCGCCGACCGCTCACCTGACCGGCGCGGTGCCCGCCAGCCGGGCGGAAACGAGCCTCGCCAACGACCGCCTGCTCTGGGTCGAGATCGCCACGGTCCTGCTCGTCGTCACCATCCTCGCCCTCTACTTCCGCTCGCCCGGCATCCCGTTGCTCGGGCTGGGGACGGTGGCGATCGCCTACCAGGTCACCGACCACGTCCTCGGCTGGGTCAGCGACCATTACTCGATCTCGATCCCGCGCGAGGTGGACCCGGTGATCGTCGCGCTGCTTTTCGGCGTCCTCACCGACTACCTCGTCTTCTTCGCCTCCGGTTACCGCCGTCGCCTGCGGGAAGGCATGGACTCCCGCGAGGCGGTCACCGAAGTGACGGCCGAGCTCCTGCCGGTGATCTCGACCGCGGCGCTGATGATCGTCGGCGCCACCCTGACCCTGCTCATCTCCGGGGTCCGCTTCCTCTCCGCCTTCGGGCCGGGGATGGCGCTGGCGGTCCTCGTCGGCGCCGCCGTCGCCCTCACCTTCGTGCCGGCGATGCTGGCGATCTTCGGCCGAGCCCTGCTCTGGCCGAGCTCCCCGGAGACGGAGACGGAAGGTCCCCATTCGCGCGAGGGCGGCCCGCGCAGCCGCGTGGTCGGCTTTGCCGCCCACCACCCGGCGATCGTCGCGATCGCCTGCCTGCTGCTGCTGGGAGCGGCGGCGAGCGGCCTGCGCAAGCTCGAGCTCGGCAACCCGATCATCCGCGGCCTGCCCTCCTCGACCGAAGCCCGGCAGGGGTACGACGTCGCCAGCGAAAATCTCGGCCCCGGGGTCGTCGGCCCGACCATGCTGGTGCTGAAGGAACCCGGGATCAGCGCGCGCCGCGGACCGCTCGCCTCGCTGCAGGCGGCACTGGGGCAACAGGAAGGGGTGGCCGGCGTGGTCGGGCCAGTGATGGAACCGGGTGCGCACCCCTACGGGGTGCTGGTCTCCGACGACGGCAACGCGGCGCGCTACGTCCTCATCCTCGACGCCGATCCCGACAGCGCCGAGGGGACCCGGCAGCTGGCGGACCTCGAAGGCAAGCTGCCGGGCCTGCTGGAAGAAAGCGGGCTCGCACCGTCCGGGATGGGCGTCACCGGCGACACCACGATCACCTCCGAACTGACCGCCGACACCTGGACCGCCTTCGAGCGGGTGGCGCCGGCGGCGCTGCTGGTGCTCCTCGTCCTGCTCTGGGTGCTGCTGCGCAGCCGCACGGCGCCGCTCTACCTGGTCGGGGTCAGCGTCCTCGTCGTCGCCGCCGCCCTTGGGCTCACCGTCTACGTCTTCCAGGACCTGCTCGGCTACGGCGAACTTGCCTTCTTCGTCCCGATCGCCGCCGCGATCCTGCTGCTGGCGCTCGGCGCCGACTACAACGTCTTCTTGATCAGCCGGATCTGGAGGGAGGCCGAGCGGCAGGACCTGCGCCCCGCGATCCGCACCGCCGGCTCGCGCGCGGCCCGGGCGATCACCGTCGCCGGGATGATCCTCGCCCTCTCCTTCGCCGCGGTGGCGCTGATCCCGATCGCCTCCTTCCGCGAGCTCGCCTTCGCCCTCGCGGTCGGCCTCCTGCTCGACACCCTGCTGGCGCGAACGCTCCTGATCCCGGCTCTGGTAAGCCTCTTCGGGCGGGACTAAGCAGGCTCTAACCTTGCCGCGATGAAGCGCGCACTGGGCATGGGCCTCGCCCTCCTTGCAGTTCTTCTCCTCTCCCCCTCCGCCCCCGCGATCCAGCGGTCTGCGCGGGTCGCCCAGCCGCCGATCGCGCTCTGGCCGATCCCCTTCGGGCCGAAACGCAAGCGCGAGATGGCCGCCTACTCGGAGCGGCATTACGGCGAACACACCTGGCGACTGCGCCACCCGCACGTGATCGTCGAGCACATGGCGCAGGCGAGCAGCGTTGCTGCGGTCCATAACACCTTCGCCCCCGACGTCCCCGATCCCGAGTTGCACGAACTGCCCAACGTCTGCTCGCACTTCGTGATCGGCTCCTCGGGGCGGATCTTCCGGCTCGTCAACCTGCGCACGCGCTGCCGCCACACGGTCGGGCTGAACTGGACGGCGATCGGGATCGAGCACGTCGGCTTCGGCGACGGCGATGCCCTGCACAACCGCCGCGAGCTGGGTGCCTCGCTGCGGCTGACCCAGTGGCTGCGCTGCAAGTTCCACATCCGCGTCCACGACGTGATCGGCCACGCCGAAAGCCTCAGCTCGCCCTACCACCGCGAGCGGGTGCCGAGCCTGCGCCACCAGACTCACGGCGATTGGAAGCACGCCTCGATGCAGATCTACCGCCGCAAGCTGCGCCGCCTCGGCCCCTGCCCGAGTTGAGAGGGCGTGTCGATTTTGGCGCCGCCCGTTCGTCGGTGAGGTAAAAGGGCGGAACCGCCGCCCGCGACGAAGGAGGAAACGATGCGCTTCATGATGTTCATGTATCCCGAAATCAGCGAAGAGGAGTGGCAGCCCTCGGCCGAGGGCGTGGCGGAGATGAGCCGCTACAACGAGGAGCTGCGCAAGGCGGGGATGCTGCTCGCGCTCGACGGCCTGCGCCCGCCCGCCGACGGCGGCTCCGTCAGCTTCGACGGCGAGGGCAAGGCGACGGTCACCGACGGGCCGTTCACGGAGGCGAAGGAGGTCGTCGGCGGCTACTGGCTGATCCAGGCGCGCTCGAAGGAGGAGGCCCTGGAGTGGGCAAGCCGCTGCCCGGGCGAGAACTGCCGGGTCGAGGTGCGGCGCGTCTTCGAGATGGAGGACTTCCCGCAGGACGTGCAGGACGCGGCCGCCGAGAACTTCGGCGGCTGAGCGGTGACCGACGCCAAGCGCGCGATCGAGGCGGTCTGGCGGATCGAGTCCGCCCGCCTGATCGCGGGCCTGGCGCGGATGGTCGGCGACGTCGGCCTCGCCGAGGATCTAGCGCAGGACGCGTTGGTCGCGGCGATGGAGCGCTGGCCGACCTCAGGCGTGCCGGAGAACCCGGGCGCTTGGCTGATGGCCACCGCCAAGAACCGGGCGATCGACCGGATGCGGCGCGAGTCGACCTACGCGCGCAAGCTGGAAGAGGTCGGCCGCGACACCGGGGCGCTGTTCGCGCTCGAGCGCTCCGAGTTCGAGGCGGCGGTCGACGAGGAGATCGGCGACGACCTGCTGGCGCTGATCTTCACCTGCTGCCACCCGCTGCTCTCGCGCGAGGCGCGGGTGGCGCTGACGCTGCGCCTGCTGGGCGGGCTGACGACGGCAGAGATCGCCCGCGCCTTCCTCGTCGCCGAGGCGACGGTCGCGCAGCGGCTGGTGCGGGCGAAGCGGACCCTGCGCGACGCCAAGGTGCCGTTCGAGGTGCCGCGGGGGCCGGAGCTGGACGAGCGCCTGCCCTCGGTGCTCGAAGTCGTCTACCTCGTCTTCAACGAGGGCTACGCGGCGAGCGCCGGCGAGGACTGGGTCCGCCAGGACCTCTGTGAGGAGGCGCTGCGGCTGGGCCGGATCCTCGCCGAGCTGGCACCGGCAGAGCCGGAGGTGCATGGCCTCGTCGCGCTGCTGGAGATCCAGGCCTCGCGCAACGCCGCCCGCCGGGGTCCAGACGGCGAGCCGGTGCTGCTGCTCGACCAGGACCGCGGCCGCTGGGACCCGCTGCTGATCGTCCGCGGGCGGCGGGCGCTGGAGCGCGCGGAAGCGCTGCCGGGACCGCTCGGTCCCTACGGCCTGCAGGCGGCGATCGCCGCCTGCCACGCCGGGGCGCTGCGGGCCGAGGAAACCAACTGGGTGCGGATCGCTGCCCTCTACGACGCCCTCGCCCAGGTTCAGCCTTCCCCGATCGTCGAGCTCAACCGCGCCGTCGCCCTCGGCATGGCCTTCGGCCCCGAGGCCGGCCTGGAACTGCTCGAGCAGATCGCCGACGAGCCGGCCCTCGCCGGTTACCACCTCCTCCCCAGCGTCCGCGGCGACCTGCTCGCCAAGCTCGGGCGCGCGTCCGAGGCCGCCGCCGAGTTCCGCCGCGCCGCGGAGATGACCGCAAACGTCCGTGAGCGCGAGCTGCTGCTCAGCCGCGCGGCGCGCGTTTCATCGGCTTGACAATCAATCCGGGGAGGAGAATATGGTCAGGCTATGAGCGTGCATTCCGAACCCCCTGACAAAGCTGCCGAAGCTCCGACGACCACCCTGCCGACGGAAGAAAAACCGGAAAAACAAGAAGAAGAAACGGCCTCCTTCTTCGATGAGGTGAAGATGATCGGTGGCCTCGTGGCCGTCGCCATCGGCGTCTTGGCGGTGGGGATCATCGCGGTGGTGGCGATTCTCAAGGACAAGCACCACGCCGGAACCATCTCCAGCGCTGCAGGTGGCGTGATCGCGACGATGGTCGGCGCCTACTTCGGGGTGAAGGTGGGGACCGACCAGAGCAAAACGGCCGCCGATAACCAGAAGGCCGAAGCCGCGAAGGCCCAGGTCTACGCCCTCCACCTCGATCCACACAAAGCAAAGGCGGACGAGGTCCTCAAAGAAGCCGACAAAGCTGCCGAGCGGGCGCTCAAACGGCGCCGCGGCTGAGAAGCGCTCAGTCGCCGGCCAGGCGCCTGATCCCGTCGCGCTCGAGGCGGAAGACGCGCCACTCGTCGAGGGGCTTGGCCCCGAGGCCTTCGTAGAAGCTGATCGCCGGCTCGTTCCAGTCGAGGGCGACCCATTCGAGGCGGACGTGGCCGCGCTCCCGGGCGAGGTTGGCGAGGTGCTCCATCACCTCGCGGCCGATGCCGCCGCGGCGGTGCTCGGGCCGCACGTAGACGTCCTCGAGCCAGATCCCCGAGCGGCACTCGAAGGTCGAGAAGGTGGTGAAGAAGATCGCGTAGCCGACCGCTTCACCGTCGGCGGCTTCGATCAGCAGCGCCTCCGCCGCCTTCTCCTCGAAGAGGGAGCGGCGCAGGACCTCGGGGTCGCCGGTGACCGCGTCGCTGAGTTTCTCGTAGGAGGCGAGCTCGCAGATCAGCTCAAAGAGCAGCGGCACGTCCGCCTCGATTACGGGCCGGATCAGCACGTCGTTGGCACTCGCGCTCATCAGAGAATCTCTCCTTGTTCTCCGCGCAGGGCGAGCGCTCCGGTCATTTGCTCCGCATAGCGGCACAAATGACCGGAGCGCTCCGGGATGACATGGCATCTCATCGCTCGCCAATTTCTCCCAATACGGGCTTGATGTCCACGACGGGGGTGCCGTCGATCGCCTCTAAGTCCTCAACCCGCAGCCGGGGACCGTCGGCTGCAATGACGCGGACGCGGTGCAGCCCGATCGGGTTCGGCCGGTCGGGAGAGCGGGTCGCAAAGACGCCGGTCGCGGGTCTGGAGCGCTCGCCGCGTGGATGGACTCCGAGGACTTCGCGGTCAGCGCGGTCAAGCCAGGTGAGGACCAGGATCTCCGCACCCGCCTCGATCCCGCGCAGTCCCGGTTCGAATTCGGAGAAGATTTCCAGGGTCGCCTCTGGTGCCCCCTCGTCGCCCTGCTTTGGCGCGGTGGCGCGGTCGGTCAGGGCTGAGGAGACGCGGCCGATTACCCGCAGCTCGCCCAGATCGTCGCCGACCGCGTTCATCGAACGCAGCCTAAGTCACCGGCTGTAGGCGCGGGTTCGGGCGCAGCTCGCGGCCTACCTTGGCGCCCGGTCGGCCCTCGAGGCAGACGACGTCGGCGGTGAAGTCGAAGGAGCCACGCAGCAGCGCCGAGCCGACGCCGTAGGAGTCGACCGGCGCCTCCGCTTCCTCGAAGCGCTCGATCTTCTCGGTGGTGAAGCCGCCGGAGGCAACGATCTTCACGTGGTCGTGACCGGCGTCGTCGAGCGCCTCGCGCACCCGCCGGACCAGCTCGACGTTGACGCCGCGCAGGCCCTCCTCGCCCCGCTCCCGGGCCTCCGCCTCCAGCGAGTGGTCGACCAGGCGCTCGGAGGTGTCGAGCCGCACCCCCCACAGCATCTCCCCCAGCGCGTCGGCGACCGCGACCGAGTCGGCGACCGAGTCGTTGTTGAAGTCGACGAGGGCGATGACGTTGACCTCCTCGCCGTAGCGACGGCAGAAGGCGCGGGCGGCGGCGACGGTGTCGCCCCCGTAAGCGGCGATCAGCGAGTGCGGGATCGTGCCACCGCCGCGCCCGCCCCACCAGCTCGCCTGGGCGTCGGTGGAGACGCCGATCGCGCCGGCCACATGGGCCGCCCAGCCGTCGCCGGTCTGGACCAGCCAGTGGTCGTGCCGGGCCGGGAAGAAGAGGATCGGCTTGCCGGCTGCGGCGTCAACGACCCGGCGCACGTTGGTCATCACCAGGGAGCGCCGCGCCAGGGTGCCGAGGTAGAGCGTCTCCAGGTGGGCGAAGAGGGTGTAGTCGCCCTCGATCAGCATCACCGTCTCGTAGGGCTCGACCTCGTCGCCCTCGTGCAGGGCGCTGACCCGCAGCTCCTCCCAGCCCGGCTTCCAGCCCTCGCTGTCGTGGCGACCGGCGCAGAGCTTCAGGATCGCGATCGCCTCGTCGATCCCGCCCAGCAGTCCCCGCTTCTTGGCGAAGACCTGCATCGTCACCTCGGGGTTGCGGCCCTCGGCTTCGAGCAGCTCCTTGGTCAGCGCGAAGTAGGAATCCGAATAGTAGCTGTCGCGGATTTTCTCGACGGGCAGCCGGAAGGTCTCCGGCGCCAGCCGCTCCCTCTCCCCCATCTCAGCCCGAGCCGTGGAGGCGCGGCAGCACCTGTTTCGCGTAGACGTCGATCGCCGCCAGCGGGTCGGCGCCGGAGTTGTTCATCAGCGCCACCGTCGTCGCCCCCAGCTCCTCAACTTCGCGGATGCGCTCGACGTGGGTCTCGGGGTCGGCGGCGACGATCATCGCCTCCTTCAGGTCCTCGTCGGAGACCTGCCGCTCGCCCTCCTCGTACATCGCCGTCGGGTCGTGCCAGTCGTCACGGTAGAACTCTTTCGGCTGCGAGCCCTTCCAGACGCGGCAGCCCGCGAGCGCGGCGTCGTCGTCTCCGGCCCAGGAGAAGGCAGCTTGGAGGATCACCTCGCCCGGCCGGCGCCCGGCGTCCTCGGCGGCGCCGCGGTAGGCATCGAGGATCTCCGGCACCGCTTCGGGGTCGGCCAGCGTCCAGATCCCATCGCCCTGGCGGCCGGCGACCCTGGCCGCCTCGGGGCCGAAGGCGGAGACGTAGATCGGCGGCCGCCGGTTCTCGGGCCGGGTGTGGAGGTAGGCGCGGTCGGTCGAGAAGTGCCTGCCGGAGCGGCTCAGCCGCTCCCCGTCCCAGAGGTCGCGGATGATCTCCAGCGCCTCCTCCATCCGCTCGATCTGCGCCTCGACCGGCGGCCACCCCTCCCCCAGCGGCGCCTCGTTCAGCGCCTCGCCGGAGCCGAAGCCGAGGTAGGGCCGGCCCGGGAACATCACCTCCAGCGTCGCCCAGGCCTGGGCGATCAGCACCGGGTGATAGCGGGGGCCCGGTGGCGTCACCGCGGTGCCGAAGCCGACCCGCTCGGTCGCCTGGGCGACGGCGCCGAGCCAGGGCCAGGCGTGGGCCGACTCGCCCGGTTCCCACCAGGGCTGCAGGTGGTCGCTGCAGCCGACGCCGTCGAAGCCGGCAGCCTCGGCCGCGACCGCCTGGCGCAACAGCTGGTCGGGCGGGAACTGCTCGTGGGCGCAGAGGTGGAGGTAGCGCATCGCGGCGGGGCGCGCCTACGCCTTGCCCTCGAATTCGTACTCGCGCAGGAAGCCCTCGAAGAGGCGGCGGTGGCCCTGCTCGTCGCGGAGGATGTCGATCACCATGTCCTGGGTGACCGGGTCGACGCCCTCGGTCTCCTCGACGATCCGCGTGTAGTGCTCGATCGCGCCGGTCTCGGCCTTGATCACGCCGCGGATCACGGCGACGACGTCGGTCTGGTGCTCAGGCGGCTGCAGGAAGCTCTGTTCGGGGCGGAACTCCTCGGAGCCGGGGACGACGCCGTAGAGCTCCTTAATCCGGTTGGCGAACTCCTTCGCGTGGCCGAGCTCCTCTTCGATGTCGGTGGCAAGCGACTCGCGGATCTCCTGGGCGCGGACGCCGTCGAGGTTGGTCGAGGCGGCGAGGTAGCTCATCACCGTCTCGATCTCCATCCAGTAGGCCTTGGTCAGCAGGGCGACGATCTCTTCCCGGGTGCCGGAGCTCTCGCCGCTGAAGATCCCCTTGTCGAGGCTGCTGGTCTCCATTGTTGTCCTCCCCTTCCGGTCGTCTGGTTACTGGTCGAGCTTTTCCCGCTTCGGCGCCTCCCAGCGGTCGGCCGCCTCGGGATCGTCCTGCGGGTGGCGCGGGTCGCTGGTGCTCTCCGCGTTGGTCGGCGGGTGCGCCTCGGCTCCGAACGGCTCGCCGTCGGGATCGGGTGGATCCCGTGGGTCCTCCCGCTTGTCGTAGGGGTCCGGCCACTCGGTCGGATCGGGATCGGTGGCGGGATTGTTCAGCGCGTGGTGCGGCTCGCGGTCCTGCGAGATGTCCCCCGGGTCCTCGCCCGGCGGCTCGGGAAAGCCGGTCGGTGTCTCGTCGCGGTCGGGTCGGTCGTCCATGCCAGGCGGCTACCCCGCCGCGGATGCGGGGAAACCGCGCGCCGATCCCTATTAGGCTGCCGCGCCATGGACACGATCGATCAGTTACTAGAGAACAACCGCAGCTTCGCCGACGAGCTGGCGGAGCGACACCTTTCCGTGGAACCGAGCCGCCGGCTGGCGGTCGTCACCTGCATGGACTCGCGCCTCGACGTCTTCGCCGCGCTGGGCTTGGGCAACGGCGAGGCGCACGTGCTGCGCAACGCCGGCGGCGTCGTCACCGACGACGTGATCCGCTCGCTGGCGATCTCCCAGCGCCGGCTCGGCACCCGCGAGGTGATGCTGATCCACCACACCGACTGCGGCATGCAGAAGCTCACCGACGACGGCTTCCGGACGGAACTGCAGGAGACGACCGGGGTCTCGCCCGCCTTCGCGATCGAGTCGTTCAAAGACGTCGAGGAGGACGTGCGCCAGTCGATCCGGCGGGTGCGCTCCTCCCCCTTCATCCCCCACCGCGACGGCGTGCGCGGCTTCGTCTACGACGTCGACACGCATCGGCTGCGCGAGATCGAGGTGGGCGGGTAGGCGTGCCCACCGAGGCCCCCTACGGCTCCTGGTCCTCGCCGATCAAGGCGGCGACGGTCGCCCGCGCCGGACGGCGGCTGGCGATGCCGGCGATCGCCGCCGACGGCGCCGTCTGGTGGGCGGAGGGGCGCCCGGCCGAAGGGGGGCGCGTGGTGCTGATGCGGCGGCCCTCCGGCGGCGAGCCGGAAACGGTGACGCCGGCGGGAAGGAACGTGCGCACCCGCGTCCACGAGTACGGCGGCGGCGCCTGGCGCCTGGTCGGCGCCGACCTCGTCGTCTTCGCCGACTTCGCCGACCAGCGGCTCTACCGGCAGCAGCTCGGGTCCGAGCCGGTGGCGATCACGCCCGAGCCGCCGGCGCCCGGCGCTCTGCGCTACGCCGACATGCGCCCCGCCCCCGACGGCCTCACCCTCGTCTGCGTGCGCGAGGTCCACGGCGAGGGGGAAGCAACGAACGAGATCGTCTCGCTGCCGCTCGACGGCTCGGCCGAGCCGGAGGTGCTGGCGAGCGGGCGCGACTTCTACGCCTTCCCGCGGATCAGCCCCGACGGCGCCTGGCTCGCCTGGACCTGCTGGGACCACCCGAACATGCCCTGGGACGGGACCGAGCTCTGGGTGGCGCCGCTAGAGGACCCCGGCCAGGAGCGGCTCGTCGCCGGCGGCGCCGAGGAGTCGGTCTTCCAGCCCGAGTGGGGACCGGAAGGGCGCCTCCACTTCGCCTCCGACCGCGACGGCTGGTGGAACCTCTACCGGGCGCGCGAGCCTGGGGCCGAGCTCAGCGGCGAGGAGGGGACGCTGGTCCAGCTGACCGAGGAGCGGGCCGACTTCGCCCACCCGCAGTGGCTGTTCGGCGGCGCCACCTTCGCCTTCCTCGAGAGCGGCGCGATCGTCTGCGTGCGCTGCGAGCGCGGCACCGAAAGGCTCTTCCTGCTCGAACCCGACGGCTGGGAACCGGCCGACCTCGGGCTGCCGTTCACCTCCTTCGGCTTCCCGATGATCTCGGCGCGCGGCAGCAAGGTCGCGCTGGCGGCGGCGAGCCCGGAGAGCGAGACGGCGGTGTCCTTGTACGACGTCGAGAGCGACGAGATCGAGGTGGTGCGGGACTCGAGCGACGAGCCGGTCGACCCCGCCTACGCCTCGCGGCCGCGGCCGGTCGAGTTCGCGACCGGCGAGGGCGAGACCGCCCACGGCTTCTACTATCCCCCGGCCAACCCGGAGTTCGAGGCGCCGGCGGGGGAACTGCCGCCGCTGATCGTCGAGAGCCACGGCGGCCCCACCTCCCACGCCACCCCGGCACTCGACCGCGAGTACCTCTACTGGACCAGCCGGGGCTTCGGCGTCATCGACGTCAACTACCGCGGCTCCAGCGGCTACGGCCGCGAGTACCGCAACAAGCTGCGCGGCACCTGGGGCGTGGTCGACACCGAAGACTGCGTCAACGGCGCCCTGCACCTGGCCGAGCAGGGCGAGGCCGACCGGGCACGGCTGGCGATCCGCGGCGGCTCGGCCGGCGGCTACGCGACCCTCTGCGCGCTCACCTTCTTCGACGACTTCGCCGCCGGTGCCAGCTACTACGGCGTCGCCGACGCCGAGGCGCTCGCCCGCGACACCCACAAGTTCGAGTCGCGCTACCTCGACCGCCTGATCGGTCCCTATCCGGAGCGCGCCGACCTCTACCGCGAGCGCTCGCCGATCAACCACGTCGAGCGATTGCGCTCGCCGGTGATCCTCTTCCAAGGGCTAGAGGACGCGGTCGTGCCGCCGAACCAGGCGGAGACGATGGTCGCGGCGCTGACCCGCAACGGCGTCCCCCACGCCTACCTCGCCTTCGAGGGCGAGCAGCACGGCTTCCGCCGCGCCGAGACCAACATCCGTTGCCTCGAAGCCGAGCTCTACTTCTACGGCCGGATCATGGGCTTCGAGCCGGCGGGAGACCCGGAGCCGGTCGAGATCGCCGGGTTGTGATCGGTGAGTTGAGCCGCCTATGGCCGGCTCAACTCACCACGCAGTGCTTGACGCCGCCTTCGGTCTTCCCTTTTTCGGGGAAGGCGTGGGCCAGCGCCTGGGCGATCAGCTGGGCGCGGGCGGCGTAGCCGGGCGAGGTGAAGTGGATGCCGTCTTCGATGAACCAGGAGTTTTTGACGTCCGAAGCCCAGTCGTAGATGCGCATGTTGGGATAGCTGGCGCAGGCTTTGACTAGTTCTTCGTCCCACCCTTCCATGTTTTCCTTCGAGTAGGGATCGCCGGCTTCGACCAGCGAGCGCACGTTCACCCACAGCACCGGTTCGTCGCCGATGATCGCCATCATCTTTTCGATCCGTTCGCGCTCGCTGACGTTGGAGCCGGCGGCGACGTCGGCGGCCTCGTTCGTCCCTAGTGCCAGCACCCAGCAGCCCTTGAACCCTTCGGCTTTCCAGGCGGCGGCGACTTCCTGGGCGTTGGGCTGGCCTTCGAAGCGCTCTTCGATCGAGCGCGCCCCTTGCACCTCCATGTGCGTTTCCTTAACCCCGACTTCGGCGTAGCGGGCGGGGATCCGCTCTTTCGGGTTCGGCAGGTATTCGGCGGAATCGAGGCCCTCGGAGGTCGAGTCGCCGATGTGGACGACGGCTTTGCAAGACGATTTGGTCGAGTCTTCGGCCTGGGCCTTGGTCAGCGGCGGCGGCTTCGTCGTCCCCGCCGCCCGGGCCTGTTCGACCCTGATGTCGTTGCCTTCGGCCGAGACCGAGTTGAGGCCCGCCATCCCAGCCGCGGCGACGACGAGGACGAGGCCGGCGGCGACGATCGCCACCCGCATCGGCGGCGCGAAGGTCTCCCATTTCCAGCCGACCGCGCGGCGGCGGGCGAAGAAGCGGCCGATCGCGCCGTGGCGGATCGGTTCCTCGACGAAGCGCCAGGAGAGGGCGGCGATGGCGAAGATCGCCGCCACCTGCAGCGCTTTGCCGAGCAGGCTGTGGGGCGGGTGGCTGGCGGGGCCGGTGAGGACGATCACCGGGGTCTGCCAGAGGTAGATGCCGTAGGAGCGGACGCCGACCCAGCGCAGCGGTCGCACCCCGAGGAACTTGCCGAGCCGGCAGGCGGGGTGGGCGAGCGGCATCAGCACCATCACCGTCGCCAGCGAGAGGACGACGAAGCCGCCCTGGTAGAGGAAGCGGGAGAACTCCCCCACCTGCCAGATCATCAGGGCGATGATCGCCAGGCCGAGGACGCCGAGCCCGTCGAGCAGGTTGCGGGCCTGCGGGGCGATACGGCGGCTGAGGCGGCGGCTCGGCCAGACCATCGCCAGCGCCGCGCCGAAGAGGAGGCCGCCGGCGCGGGTGTCGGTGCCGTAGTAGATCCGCGAGGGGTCGAGGCTGGGGTGGTAGAGGATCGCCATCTCGATCGAGGCGACGACCGCGAGAACGATCGCCATCAGCGCCAGGCGCGGGCGCAGGCCGGAGGGCAGCGGGCGCTCGTGGACGAGCTTGACCCCGAGCGAGAGCAGGAACGGCCAGAGGATGTAGAACTGCTCCTCGACCGAGAGCGACCAGAGGTGGTTGAGCGGCCCTTCCGGGGCGAAGCGGGCGAAGTAGGAGACGTTGGCGAAGATCTGCTCCCAGTTATTGACGTAGAAGACCGAGGAGAGGACGGCCTTGCGGAACTGGTCGGGCTGGGCGGGGCCGAAGACCGTCACCCAGGCGGCGACGATCGCCAGCATCACGAACAGCGCCGGCAGTAGGCGCCGGGCGCGCGCCAGCCAGAACCGGCCCAATGCGATGCGGCCGCGGGCCGAGAGCTGCGAGAGCAGGATGTCGGTGATCAGGTAGCCCGAGAGGGTGAAGAAGATGCCGACGCCGAGCAGGCCGCCAGGGGCCCAGTGGAAGCCGAGGTGGAAGACGATGACGGAGAGGACCGCAATCGCGCGCAGCCCGTCGAGCCCGGGCATGTAGCGCTGATTGCGCTGTACTGGTCTGGGCATTCTCGGTGCGCATGGTACGGATTCGGGTAGTCGCCCCGGAGGCCACTACCGAAGGAGAACCGATGAGCGTCAGCGCCCCCGCCACCCCACTCCCGACCCGCCGGCTCGGCGACTCTGAGCTGGAGGTCTCGGTGGTCGGGTTGGGCTGCAACAACTTCGGTCGCCGGCTCGACCTCGAGGGGACGCGGGCGGTGTTGGAGGCGGCGCTGGCGGCCGGCATCACCTTCTTCGACACCGCCGACGTGTACGGAGGCGGCGGGGCGAGCGAGGAGCTGATGGGGGCGGTGCTGGAGGGGCGGCGCGAGGAGTTCCTGGTCGCGACCAAGTTCGGGATGGAGATCAAAGGGGCCGAGGGGGTGCCGGCGGCGGCGCGCGGCTCGCGCGAGTACATCCGCTGGGCGGTCGAGGGGTCGCTGCGGCGGCTGCGGGTCGAGCGGATCGACCTCTACCAGTACCACCAGCCCGACGGGCGGACGCCGATCGCCGAGACGCTGGAGGCGCTCGACGAGCTGGTGCGAGAAGGGGTGGTCGGCGCGATCGGCTGCTCGAACTTCGGCGCCGGCGAGCTGGAGGAGGCGGACCGGGTCGCGCGCGAGCGCGGGCTCGCCCGGTTCGTAACGTTGCAGAACGAATACAGCCTGCTCGAGCGCGGGATCGAGGCCGAGGTGGCGCCGGCCTGCGAGCGGCTCGGCGTCTCGATCCTCCCCTACTTCCCGCTGGGGAGCGGCCTGCTGAGCGGCAAGTACCGGCGTGGCGAGGCGGCGCCGGCGGGGACGCGGTTGGCGGGGAGGGCTCCGGGGACCGAGGAGCAGTTCGAGGTGGTCGAAGCGCTGAGGGCATATGCCGAGGAGCACGGCCTGGAGATGATCGACGTCGCGATCGGCGGCCTGGCGGCGCAGCCGGCGGTGGGATCAGTGATCGCCGGGGCGACGAAGCCCGAGCAGGTGCGGGCGAACGTCGGCGCGGCGCGCTGGCAGCCGAGCGAAGAGGACCTGGCGGAGCTCGACCGGATCGCGCCGACGCCGCGTTCGTAGCCGGGCCTTTTTCCTTCCTATCTCTCCATCCCCAGCAGCACCCGTAGATCCGCAGCCACCGCCTCGGGTTCGTCGTCTAATTGACTCCAGGTGAGCCGAGTGACCGAGTAGCCGGCAACGCGGAGCGCTCTATCCCGGGCGCGGTCTTCACGGAAGGCGGTTCTGGTCTTATGTCCCTCCCAACCATCGAGCTCGACGATCTGCCCCGTTCCCGGCCAGTGGCAATCGACCTGGAAGCGCTTGTCTCCCAGGACGATCCAGTCGTTGAAGCGAGGTAGGAGCAGGTGGCGGCGGCGGAGGAAGGGTGCGAAGCGCTCCTCGAGCTTGCTGCGCTTGCGACCGGGTGGCTCTTCCCTCAAGCGCTTTAGCGCCATCCGCACCTTTGCCACCCCGCGCCGGCCCGGATAGCGCTCGACCAGGTCCCAGAGCGAGAGCCGGTCCCAGAGTTCGAGGAATTCCGCCTCTCGCAGCAGTGAGATCACCGTGTCCACGTCCTCCCTCGCCGCCATGTCGAAGATCGTCCGCGGCACCGTGGTGACTGGGATCCCCTTCTTGACCGTTTGCTCATCTGGAGGCAGGAGTGAATAGTGCCTCCGAATCCCCTTCAAAGACGTGCTTTTGCGTGGCAGCGTCACCTCCACCGCTCGTTCCGAGTAGCTCCGCAAGCCCCAAAGTGCCGCTGCTGAGTGGTGGCTCAGGAGAGCGTCAGGGCCGGAGGCGAGTACGGCCGCCATCCACCATCCCTCTCGCGAGATGAGCCGGTGTCCGACCAGATACACCCCTGCATGCAATCGGTGCAAGCGCCCCGCGCGGGTCCGCTTCTCGATTGCCCCTGAGCTCCACCCCGCTTTCATCAGTTGGTGACGTCCGACCACTCCGTGCTGTCGCCTCGCCAGCTCGGCAAGGGACCGATCGTCATCCCGAGTCTGTGAAAACCCTTCTTCAAGGATGGTTTTCACAGACTCAGCGGGCACTCCGTCTTAAGGCGCCGGAGGGGCTGTCTTCTCCCCCTTCGGTTTCGCCGTGCGTGGCGCTTGGGTAGCTGGCGCGGGTGGCTAGTGCAGCGGATTTTTTGCCGGAGCGGCGGTCTCTGAAGGCGTTGGCGGAGGCGGCGGAGGGCTGCCGGGGTTGTGATCTCTACCAAGACGCGACGCAGGCGGTTTTCGGCCAGGGGAGGCCGAGCGCGCGGCTGATGCTGGTCGGCGAGCAGCCCGGGGACAAGGAGGACCGAGAGGGGGAGCCGTTCGTCGGGCCGGCCGGACGGCTGCTCGACAGGGCGCTGGAGGAGGCCGGGATCGACCGCTCCGAGGCCTACGTCACCAACGCCGTCAAGCACTTCAAGTGGAAACCGCGCGGCAAACGGCGGCTGCATCAGACTCCGCGTGCGGGTGAGATCGAGGCCTGCAAGCCGTGGCTCGAGGTCGAGCTGGCGGCGGTCGAACCGGAGGCGTTGTTGGCGATGGGCGCGACCGCGGGCCGGGCGCTGTTCGGGCCGAAGGTGCGGGTGACCAAGGACCGCGGGCAGCCACTCGCCTCCCCCCTCGCTCCCCTGGCGGCGATCACCATCCATCCCTCGGCGATCCTGCGGCTGCGCGACCACGACGAGCGGGAGGCCGAGTTCGCCGGCTTCGTCGCCGACCTCGAAACGGTCGGGGCGGCGCTGCGGGACGCCGCCCGGTGAGCCCGACCGCCGCCCCCCGCCGCGGCCGCCTGCGCCGCGCCGATTGCGCCGGGCCGGGGATCAGGCGCCGCCGCCGCGGGCGCGGCTTCTCCTACGAGGACTCCTCCGGCGAGGCGATCGCCGACGAGGAGACGCTGGAGCGGATCCGGGCGCTGGTCATCCCGCCTGCCTGGAAAGACGTCGGGATCTGCCCCGATCCCTTCGGCCACATCCAGGCGACCGGCTACGACGAAGCGGGACGCAAGCAGTACCTCTACCACGAGCGCTGGCAGCAGCGGCAGGCGGAACGGAAGTTCGAGCTGGTGCGCGACTTCGCCAAGCGGCTGCCGAAGCTGCGCCGCGCGGTGACCGCCGACCTGCGCCGCCAGGGGATGCCGCGGGAGCGGGCGCTGGCCTGCGCCGTCCGCCTCCTCGACCTCGGCTTCTTCCGCGTCGGCAGCGAGGTCTACGCGGAGGAAAACGAGAGCTACGGCCTCGCCACCGTGCGCCGCGAGCACGTCACGGTCAGGCGGGGCGAGGTCGTCTTCGACTTCCCGGCCAAGAGCGGCCAGCGGCGGGTGCAGTCGATCCGCGACGCGGCGGTGCGGCGGGCGATCGAGGCGATGTACCGGCGCCGCAGCGGCCCCGAGGACCTGCTTGCCTACCGGGCGGGCGGCGAATGGCGCGACGTCCGCTCCGACGAGATCAACGAGTACATCCACGAGCAGATCGGCGCCGAGTTCACCGCCAAGAACTTCCGCACCTGGCACGGCACCGTGCTCGCCGCGGTCGAGCTGGCCGGCGAGCAGCCGCCCCGCTCGGAGGCGGCGGCGAGGCGCGCGATCGCCCGCGCCGTCGACCGCGTCTCCGAGGCGCTCGGCAACACCCCCGCCGTCTGCCGCGCCTCCTACATCGACCCCCGCGTCCTCGACCGCTACCGCGACGGCACCACGATCAATCCACCCACTAACAACAACGGCAAGCTCAGCGCAAAGGCCCGCCGCCAAATCGAGCGCGAAGTAATCGAGCTCGTCTCCTAAGCCCTGTGGTGGGGGGACCCGGGGCTGGGCGGCCCCCCCACCCCCCCCGCCCCCCCCCCGCGGCCCCGGCGCCCCCCCCCGGCGGGGTTTAGGTTGGGGCGCCCC
>JBQCIG010000180.1:0-11599 GCA_051953975.1 Solirubrobacterales bacterium
GGCTTCACCTACGTCGAGCGGGCGATCGAGCGCGGCCTCGACGTCGACGACTTCGCGCCGCGGCTCTCCTTCTTCTTCAACTCCCACATCGACTTCTTCGAGGAGATCGCCAAGTACCGGGCGGCGCGGCGGATCTGGGCACGGGAGATGCGCGACACCTACGGCGCCGGCAAGGAGGAGTCGATGCGGCTGCGCTTCCACACGCAGACCGCCGGCGTCAGCCTGACCGCCCAGCAGCCGCTCAACAACATTGTCCGCACCGCGCTGGAGGCGCTGGCGGCGGTGATGGGCGGGACCCAGTCGCTGCACACCAACTCCTTCGACGAGGCGCTGGCGCTGCCGACCACCGACGCGGTGCGGGTGGCGCTGCGCACGCAGCAGATCATCGCCACCGAGACCGGCGTCGCCAACACCGCCGATCCGCTCGGCGGCTCCTGGTTCGTCGAGAAGCTGACCGACGAGATGGAGCGCGCCGCGTATGAGTACTTCGCCCGCATCGACGAGCTGGGGGGGATGGTGGAGGCGATCCGCCGCAACTTCCCCCAGCGCGAGATCGCCGACGCCTCCTTCCGCTACCAGCAGGAGCTGAACGAACGGCGGCGGATCGTCGTCGGCGTCAACGACTTCACCCAGGACGAAGAAGAGGAGACGCCGATCCTGCGGATCGACCCGGCGCTGGAGCGCAAGCAGGTCGAGCGGCTGGCGGCGACCAAGGCGGCTCGTGACGGCGCCGCGGTGGAGGCGGCGCTGGCGGAGCTGAAGCGCGTCGCCGCCGGCGAGGGCAACCTGATGCCGCCGATCGTCGAGGCGGCCCGCACGCAGGCCACCGAGGGCGAGATGATCGCGGCGATGCAGTCAGTCTTCGGCACCTACACCGAGTCCCCCGTCTTCTAGAGAGAGGAATAGATGAGCGTTCAGGCAGTCGACCGCCCCTACGAGATCCCGCAGGAGGCGCTGGACCTGCGCGACATGGTCCGCCGCCTCGCCCAGGAGCAGATCGCGCCGCGGGCGGGGGAGATCGACCGCAGCGGCGAGTACCCCTGGGACATCCGCGAGCTGCTCGCCTCCCACGACGTCCTTGGCCTGCCCTTCGCGAGCGAGCACGGCGGCACCGGCACCGGCACGCTGGTCCTGCAGATGGCGGTCGAGGAGCTGGCCCGGGCCGACGCCTCCTGCGCGCTGATGCTGATGGTGCAGGAGCTGGGGACGCTGCCGATCCAGCTCTTCGGCTCCGAGGAGCAGAAGCAGAAGTGGCTGCCGAGGTGCGCCAGCGGCGAGTGGTCGCCGGCCTTCGCGCTGTCGGAGCCGGAGGCGGGCTCGGACCCGGCGGCGATGCGGACCAGCGCCGTGCGCGACGGCGAGGAGTGGGTGATCAACGGCCAGAAGGCCTGGATCACCAATGCGACGATCGCCGACTTCTACGTCGTCTTCGCCACCACCGACCGCGAGAACCGCCGCACCAGCGCCTTCGTCGTCGAGAAGGACCGGCCCGGCTTCGACCCCGGCAAGCTCGAGCACAAGCTCGGGATCAAGGGCTCGCCGACCGGCTCACCCAGCTTCACCGACGTCCGCGTCCCGGCGGAGAACTTGATCGGCGGCGAGGGCAACGGCCTTCGCGTCGCCCTCGGCACGCTAGAGCGCACCCGTCTCGGCGCCGCCGCCCAGGCGGTCGGGATCGCCCAGGGCGCGACCGACTACGCCAACGCCTACGCGAAGGAGCGGATCGCCTTCGGCAAGCCGATCAACCAGCTGCAGGCGATCCAGTTCAAGCTCGCCGACATGGAGACCGGCACCGCCGCCGCCCGCGAGCTCCTCTATAAAGCCTGCGCGATGGCCGACCGCCCCGAGCGCCCCGCCGACCTCGGCAAGTGGACCTCGATGGCGAAGCTGTTTGCCTCCGACAACGCGATGAAGGTGACGGTCGAGGCGGTCCAGGTTCTCGGCGGCTACGGCTACGTCAACGAGTACCCGGTCGAGCGGATGATGCGCGATGCCAAGATCACCCAGATCTACGAGGGCACCAACGAGATCCAGCGCGTCGTCATCGCCCGCGCGATGGCCTAGAGCGCTCGGCGGAAGCGGCGGACGGTGACGACGGGGCCGTAGGGGTCCTCCTCGCGCTCGGTGCCGTCGGGCTGCCAGCCTTCGGAGCGGTAGAAGCGCTCGGCCTCCTCGTTGCCTTCGAGGACCCAGAGGGTGCCTTCGCCGAAGCCCCGTTCTCGGAGCCGCTGCCGCGCTTCCCGCATCAGCAGCCGCCCGACGCCGCTGCCCCAGCGCGGCGGGTCTATATATAGGGCGAAGATCTCGCCGGCGTCGGGAGGGTCGGCGTCGCGGGAGCGGCCGAAGGCGACGAAGCCGAGGACCTCATCTCCTTCGACCGCGAGCAGCGTTTCCGGCGCATCCGGCCCGGAGGCACCGAACGAGTGCATGGCGGCGCGGTCCTCCGCCCGCAGGTTGTCGAGGTAGTCGTCGTCGATCAGGCCGCGGTAGGCGGCGAGCCAGGCGCGGACGTGAACACCGGCGACCGCCAGCTCCTCGCCCGGCTCGGCACGGCGGATCTCGATGCTCACGGGCGCAGGTGCTCGACCTCGAAGCCGAACTCGTCGCGGAGGCGGGCGCCGATCAGCGAGCGGTGGCAGGCCTCGGCGTCGCGCTCGACGCACAGCAGCGCGGCGTTGCGCTTGCCGATCCACTTGACGATCGGGTCGAGGTCCACCTGGTCGAGGACCTCCGCCGTGTAGCGCTCGACGTAGACGGGGGCGAGGGCGGTGCGGTTGCGCTTGCCGACGCCGTGCTTCTCGTCCTCGCGGTACTGGGCTTCGCGCATCTCGGTGGTGGGGGCGAGCTCCTTCAGATGGGTGTAGTCGATCCCGGCCCCGGCCAGCGCCGCTTCCAGCCGCTTCGCGTTCGCCCAGGCGTACTCGCTGCCGCGCACGCCGCGGCGCTGGCGCACGTCGAGCAGCAGCTCCACGCCAGCGCCGTCCAGCGCCGCGAGGAAGCTCTCGCGGTCGAAGCCATAGACGCCGATCGTCCTCAGGGTGGGCATCGATTCATTGTCGTCGTTCCCTGCTCAATGTGAGTGATGTACAGCTGTGTTCTTTCGCACAGGTAGGGGCGCGACGAGCTCGTAACTTGGAGCCATGATTCGTTCCGCACCACCCGCCCCGATCATGACGGCGCTGCTGACCCTCGTGATCGCAACCGCCGTCGCGCTCGCCGTCGCCCACGGCTGAGCTCTCTTTAGGCTGCTCCTCACTGAGCACGGAGCTTCCCAGCCGACGAACCGAGGCCGTCCTCGAGTAGATCGCGGCCGGTAGGCAAAAGCAGATCGCATTTGCGATTCTTGTCACCCGGCGCTAGCGGCTGGTCCTTCGCGCCTCGAGCAGCCGCTGCTACAACGCCATCAAGGAACTGGACTAGAGGGGGATTTCTTTGGCTTTGCGACGCGTCGGCTCGGCCGGCTTTGTGGGATTACTCGGGTTGCTGGGGGCCTTGTTGCTCGGCGCGGTGCTCTACGGCGCCGCCTCGCCGCAGCACGCGGCGGCGGCGAAATGCATCACCTGCGAAGGAGTGGAACCAGGGGAAGAACCCGAAGCGCAGGTCCTGACGATCAACGTCAACGGTCGCGGCGCGGTCAAGAAAGGGACGACCGTCTACTGCGAAAACACCGCCGGCGGCACGAAAACCTGCGAAAAGGAACTGATCGAAGGCCAGGCGGTCACCCTGACCGCCACTCCCGCGGCAGGGCTGAGCTTCCTCGGCTGGTCGGGCGCCTGCGCAGGCACCGGCAGCTGCGAAGTGACGATGGACGAAGCGAAGGAAGTGACCGCCACTTTCGCCGACGTCACGCCCCCGGCGCCGCCGACGATCACCTCGCCGACCAGCGGCCAGGTCTTCGAAGGCACGAGTCCGCAATCGGTCAGCGTCAGCTTCAACAACGGCGGCGACGCCAGCACCGCCGCCTTTCTCTGCCGTCTCGACGTCAACAACCCGTCGGGCGCGGTCGGCTGCTCCTCTCCTTGGAACACCGGAAGCCTCTCCGCCGGCCAACACACCGTCTACATCTGGGCGAAAGACGCCGCCGGCAACATCTCCTCACCCGCTGCGCGCAGCTTCGAAGTCGTGATCAATTCGCCAGGGAGCGAAGAAGAAGGCGGTTCCGGGGAAGAAAAAGGGAAAGAACCGCCGAAAGAAGAAGGGGGACCGGGTTCTGGTGGCGGCGGCACGCCTGGAACCGGGACCGCCACCAGCACGAGCCCGCCGCCTGGCATCGCTCCGGCGATCGCCGCCAGGGCGGTGGTCAAGTCGCACCTGCTCGGTAAGGCGACCGTCCTGCGCAAGCTGGCGCTGAAGGGCCTGCCCGCGGGCGCGCATGTGGCTGCGACCTGCAAGGGCAAAGGTTGCCCCTTCAAGCGCAAGCAGGTCAAGGTCGTCGGTGGCGTCGCCGACCTCACCGCTCTCTTCACCAAACGAAAGCTCGGCGCTGGCACCCTGATCGAGTTGAAGGCGACGGCGCCGGGGATGACCGATGAGACGTTCGACGTCAAAACCCGCCCCGGCAAGGCGCCGAAGGTGACTACGAGCTGAGGACGATCTCGCAGTAGCCGGCGGCGATCTCGGCGGGGGAGAGACGGCCGCCGGGGCGCACCCACTGCGGCGTGTAGTTGACCATCCCCAGCAGGGCGAGGAGGGAGAGGCGGCGATCGGCGAAGGTCATCGAGCCGTCGGCCTCGCCGCGGGCGAGGACTTCGTCGAGGATCCGCTCGAAGGCCTTGCGCTGGGAGCGGACGCGGCGCCAGCGGCGCTGGCGCTCGATCGCCTGGCGCTCCTGGGTGAAGACGAGCATGTGGTGGCGGTGGGCGACGACGTGGGCGACCCAGGCGGCGAGGAGCTCGCGCAGCTGCTCGACCGGCGGTGCTTCGGCGGCGACGATCCCGCGCGCTTGCTCCAGTAGCGGCTCCAGCAGCTCGTCGCAGATTGCGATCAGGAGGTCGTCCTTGCCCTTGATGTAATGGTAGAGCCCGCCGGCGGCGAGGCCGGTCGCCTCGGTCAGCTCGCGGATCGAGGTGGCGTCGTAGCCGCGCTCGGCGAACAGCTTCGCCGCCGTCGCCACCACTTCGCGGCGGCGCGACTCGTAGCGGGCGCGCAGAGCGGGGCGGGTCGGGGGGGAGGGGACCGGCATCGCCCCACGGTAGCGCAAAAACCGAACAGATCTTCGAAATTAGAACATTGATTCGGTATCCTGGAGGCATGGACTTCGAGCTCGGTGACGAGCACCGCCTGATCCAGCGCACCGTCCGCGACTTCGCCACCGGCGAGGTGGCCCCGGTCGCCGAGGAGCTCGACCGCGAGCACCGCTTCCCCTACGAGATCGTCGCCAAGCTCGCCGAGCTGAACCTGATGGGGATCCCCTTCCCCCAGCGCTACGGCGGCGGGGGCGGGGACTCGCTCGCCTACGCGCTCGCGGTCGAGGAGCTGACCCGGGTCGACTCCTCGGTCGCGATCACCCTCTGCGCCCATACCTCGCTCGGCACCCAGCCGATCTACCTCTTCGGCAGCGAGGAGCAGAAAGAAGAGTGGCTGCCGCGCCTCTGCTCGGGCGAGATCCTCGGCGCCTTCGGCCTGACCGAGCCCGAGGCCGGCTCCGACGCCGGCAACGTCCGCACCAGGGCCCGCCTCGACGGCGGCGAATGGGTGATCGACGGCGCCAAGCAGTTCATCACCAATGCCGGCACCGAGATCTCCGGCCTTGTCTGCATCACCGCCCGCACCGGCGACGAGGAGATCTCCAACCTGATCGTCCCCAACGGGACTCCCGGCTACGAGCAGGGCGAGCCCTACCGCAAGATGGGCTGGAACGCCTCCGACACCCGCCCGCTTACCTTCAGCGACTGCCGCGTCCCGGAGGGGAACCTGCTCGGCCCGCGCGGGATGGGCTTCCGCCAGTTCCTGCAGGTGCTCGACATCGGCCGCATCGGCGTCGCCGCGATGGGCGTCGGCCTCGCCCAGGGCGCGCTCGACGAGGCGCTCGCCTACGCCAGGGAGCGCCGGGCTTTCGGCCAGCCGATCTCCCGCTTCCAGACGATCCAGGCCAAGCTCGCCGACATGGCGACCGAGATCGAGGCGACCCGGCTGCTCGTCTACAAAGCCGCCCGGATGAAGGACCGCGGCGAGAACTTCTCCCTCACCGCCGCCCAGGCGAAGCTGAAGAGCGGCCGGCTCGCGGTCCGCTGCTGCGAGGAGGCGGTGCAGATCCACGGCGGCTACGGCTACATCGAGGAGTACCCGGTCTGCCGCTTCTACCGCGACGCCAAGATCCTCACGATCGGCGAGGGCACCGACGAGGTCCAGCAGATGGTGATCGCGCGGGCGCTGGGGGCCTGATGACGCTCCCCGCATCCGTCCGCATCCGCGAGGTCGGACCGCGCGACGGTTTCCAGAACGAGCCGGAGACGATCGCCACCGCCGACAAGGTGCGGCTGGTCGAGATGCTGGGCGGGACGGGGGTGCGGCGGCTGGAGGTGACGAGCTTCGTCCGCGCCGACGTGGTCCCACAGCTGGCCGACGGGCGCGAGGTGCTGGAACGGGCGCGGATCCCCGACGAGGTCTCGGTCTCGGTCCTGATCCCGAACGAGCGGGGGCTGGAGGCGGCGCTGCAGGTGCGCGAGCAGATCGACGAGATCAACGTCTTCCTCTCCGCCTCGGAGACCCACAACCGCCATAACGTCAACCGCTCGGTCGAGGAGTCGCTGGTGGGGCTGGAGCGGGTGCTGGCGCGGGCGAGCGAGGAGGGGCTGCGCTGCGAGGGCGTGATCAGCACCAGCTTCGGTTGCCCGTATGAGGGCTACGTGCCGCCCGAGCGCGTCTTCGAGATCGCCAGGCGGCTGAGCGCGGCCGGCGCGGTGGAGATCGGTTTCGGCGACACCACCGGGATGGCGAACCCGGTGCAGGTCGGCGAGTTCTTCAACCGCGCCCCCGACGAAGTCCCCGGCGCCGAGCTCACCGCCCACTTCCACGACACCCGCGGCCAGGGCCTGGCCAACGTGCTGGCGGCGCTGCAGGCGGGCGTCGAGTCCTTCGAGTCGAGCTTCGGTGAGCTCGGCGGCTGCCCGGTGCCGCCGGGGGCGACCGGCAACATCGCCAGCGAGGACCTGGTCTCGATGCTGCACGAGATGGGGATCGAGACCGGGATCGACCTCGAGAAGCTGCTCGAAGCCTCGCGCGCGGTGCAGGAGGTGCTGGGTCGCCCGCTCGGCTCGCACACCCTCGTCGCCGGCCCGGTCGACTGGCACCGCGAGGTGGCCAAATGAGCGCGGTCGCCGCGGGCATGCGCGAGAAGCACCTGGAGCTGATCGCCGAGCTGGAGGCCGAGCTGGAGCGCGTCCGCGGCGGCGGCGGGCCGGCGGCGGTCGAGCGCCACCGCGGCCGCGGCAAGCTCACCGCCTGCGAGCGGATCGAGGGGCTCTGCGACCCCGCGACGCCGTTCCTCGAGCTCTCGCCGCTGGCGGCGCACGGGATGTACGGGGACGCGGCGCCGGGGGCGGGGATCGTCACCGGCGTCGGCACGGTCAGCGGTCGCCAGTGCGTGATCGTCGCCAACGACGCCACCGTCAAAGGCGGCACCTACTACCCGGTGACGGTGAAGAAGCACCTGCGGGCGCAGGAGGTAGCGCTGCAGAACCGGCTCCCCTGCATCTACCTGGTCGACTCCGGCGGCGCCTACCTGCCGCTGCAGGACGAAGTCTTCCCCGACCGCGACCACTTCGGCCGCATCTTCTTCAACCAGGCGACGATGTCGGCGCGGGAGGTCCCGCAGCTCGCCGCGGTGATGGGCTCCTGCACCGCCGGCGGCGCCTATGTGCCGGCGATGAGCGACGAGACCGTGATCGTCCGCCACCAGGGGACGATCTTCCTCGGCGGCCCGCCGCTGGTGAAGGCGGCGACCGGGGAGGAGGTGAGCGCGGAGGAGCTCGGCGGCGGCGACGTCCACGCTCGCAAGTCCGGCGTCGCCGACCACCTCGCCGCCGACGACGCCGAGGCGCTTCAGATCCTGCGCGAAGTCGTCGCCATGCTGCCGGCCTCACCGGCGCCGCCCTGGGAGCGGCTGGAGCCGCGGCCGCCGGCCGGCGATCCCGAGGAGATCCTCGATGTGGTCCCGATCGGCTCGCGGGCGCCTTGGGACATCCGCGAGGTGATGCGCCGCATCGTCGACGGCGGCGAGCTGCGCGAGTTCAAGGAGAAGTACGGGAAGACGCTGGTCTGCGCCTTCGCCCACCTCGACGGCCATCCCGTCGGGATCGTCGCCAACAACGGCATCCTCTTCTCCGAGAGCGCGCTCAAGGGAGCCCACTTCGTCGAGCTCTGCGACCACCGCCGCATCCCCCTCGTCTTCCTCCAGAACGTCAACGGCTTCATGGTCGGCTCCAAGTACGAGGCCGGCGGGATCGCCAAGGACGGGGCGAAGATGGTCGCCGCCGTCTCGACGGCGCGGGTGCCGAAGCTGACCGTGATCGTCGGCGGTTCCTTCGGCGCCGGCAACTACGGCATGTGCGGGCGCGCCTACTCGCCCCGCTTCCTCTTCATGTGGCCGAACGCGCGGATCTCGGTGATGGGCGGCGAGATGGCGGCGGCGGTGATGAACGAGGTCGGCCAGCCCGAGATCGCCGCCGAGCTGCGCGAGCAATACGAGCGCCAAGGCCATCCCTTCTACTCGACCGCCCGCCTCTGGGACGACGGCGTGATCGACCCCCGCGACACCCGCCGCGTCCTCAGTCAAGCGCTAGCCGCCTGCGCCGGCGCGCCGCTGGAGGAGCTGGCGGCACCGGTCTACCGGATGTAGTTTCTGAATCCATGCGAGTACTCGTCCTGGCCGCAATCGCCGCTCTGCTGCTGGTGAGCGGTTGCGGTGGAAGCGAAGACGCGGGTCCCGGTCACATGCGCCGGGAGCAGATGGAACGCCGGATGGAAGGCCACCGGGCGGCGATGCGGGCGCGGATGCACCGCCGGGCGGTGATGCGCCACCGCGCGATGATGCGGCGACAGGCTGCAATCAGACACCGGGCGATGATCGCCCGGCGCCACCACCGGCAGGCGATGGTCCGCCATCACCGCGAAATGCAACGCCTCCACGCCGAAGAAGCAGAACGGGAGGCCGAAGAAGCGACGGCGAGCGAAGAATCGAGCGAATGCGACCCGAACTACGCCGGCGCCTGCCTCGACCCCTACGCCTCCGACTACGACTGCGCAGGCGGCAGCGGCAACGGTCCTAAGTACACCGGCGAAGTGACGGTCGTCGGCGTCGACCACTACGGCCTCGACGCCGACGGCGACGGGATCGGCTGCGAGAGCGAATAGCCCCAACATTAGGGGCCCGCTTTGGACCGTCCCTCTTCTACGAGGCTCGGATCAGCGTTAGAGGGGGGAGACATTGGCGCCTCCTGCACTTAGTGGGAGGTGAGCTACCGCTTTCCCTCGATGAAGGCCAAGCAACTACTGGCCGTGCTGAAACGCAAGCCGCTCAGCTATCGCGTGGTGCGCCAGGCGGGTTCGCACCGTTGCTTGTTGTCACCCGACTATCCGCCGCTCATGTTTGCCTTTCACGACAAAGCAACGATTCCGCCAAGTGCAGTTCGCAAGACCCTGGTCAACGAAGTAGGTCTTGCCGAGGCCGAAGCGCGGAAGCTACTCTTGACCCGGAGGATCTAATGGAACCAATTCGCGTTATCTATCACCATGAAAACGAGGGATGGTGGGCCGAGTCCCCCAACGTCAAAGGTTGGCTTGCCGCGGCCGATACTTATGAGGAAATCGCGAAGCTGGTCGAGGAGGGAATTCCCTTTGCGCTAGAGCGTGAGGTCGAGCTGGAGCACATTCTCCCCGCAGGCGAGAACCTCGCTGCGTGAGTCATAGCTTCGCCCAGGTCGACGTCTTCGGCAGCGGGCCGTGCTCGGGCAACCCGGTCGCGGTGCTGCTCGACGCCGAGGGTTTGGGCGATGAGGAGATGCGGCGGTTCGCTCGCTGGACGAACCTCTCGGAGACGACCTTCGTGCTGCCGCCGACCGATCCCGGCGCCGACTACCGGGTGCGGATCTTCACGCCGGTGCTGGAGCTGCCGTTCGCCGGGCACCCGACGCTCGGGACCTGCCACGCCTGGCTCGAGGCGGGCGCCGAGCCGCGCGATTCCGGTGAGGTGGTTCAGGAGTGCGGCGCCGGACTGGTGCGGATCCGGCGTGGGGAGGAGGGCCTGGCCTTCGCGGCGCCGCCGCTGGTCCGCTCCGGCCCCGCCTCCGAGGGGGAGGCGGCCAAAGTGGCCGCGGCGCTCGACCTCGACCCGGCGGAGATGCTCGCGGTCGAGTGGGTCGACAACGGCCCGGGCTGGATCGCGGTCCTGCTGGAGAGCGCCGAGCGGGTGCTGGCGCTGCGGCCGGGCGCGCTCGACTTCGACCTCGGCGCCGTCGGCTTCCACCCCGAGGGCTCGGAGGCGGCGATTGAGCTGCGCGCCTTCGCCCCGCTCGGTGACGGCGCCTGGACCGAGGACCCGGTCACCGGCAGCCTCAACGCCTCGGTCGCCCAGTGGCTGATCGGCAGCGGCCGCCTTACCGCTCCCTATCTAGCCACCCAGGGCAGCGCCATCGGCCGCGCCGGCCGCGTCCATGTCTCCCAAGACGACGAGGGGGCGATCTGGGTCGGCGGCCGCACCGAGACGACCATCGCCGGCAGCGTGAACGTGTAGCCGCAACTTAGGCTTGACATGTGACTAAATAGTCACCTATAGTTCTCCTCATGGACGAGGTCTTCAAGGCGCTGGCGGATCCGACCCGCCGTGAGCTGCTCGACCGGCTCTTCGAGCGGGATGGGCAGACGCTGAGCGCGCTTGAAGAGGAGCTGCCGATGTCCCGCTTCGGCGTGATGAAGCACCTGAAGGTGCTCGAGGGCGCCGGGCTGGTGACGACTCAGCGGCGCGGCCGCGAGAAGCTGCACTTCCTCAACCCCGTCCCGATCCGGCTCATCCACGACCGCTGGGTGGGCAAGTACGCGGAGCCCTGGGCCTCGGCGCTCAGCGAGCTGAAGCAAGACATCGAGAGCGAGGAGAATCAGAAATGAGCGAGGAGCAGACCTACGCCGTGGTTGGCGGGCGCGGCAGCATGACCGTGTTCGAGATCTACATCAAGACGACGCCGGAGCGCCTCTGGGAGGCGATCACCAGCGAGGAGATGCGCAAGCGCTACAGCTTCGGGGTGGGGACGGCCTCCGACTGGACCGAGGGGTCCGAGTACCGGGCCGGCGTGCCCGGAGTGATCGACATCGCCAGCGGCGAGAACCTCGAGGTCGACCCGCCGCGGCGGCTGGTGCAGAGCTTCAACGCGCTCTGGAGCGACGAGGTGAAGAGCGAAGGGACCTCGCGGGTGACCTGGGAGATCGAGCCGGTCGGCACCTCCTGCCGGCTGCGCGTCACCCACGACCAGCTCGGCGAGGGCGCCAACAGCGAACTGTACGGCGGCTGGCCGATGATCCTCTCCGGCCTCAAGACCCTGCTGGAGACCGGCGAGGACCTCGACACGCCGGGCTCGCTGCGCTACTCGGGCGCGGCAGGCGGCTA
>JBQCIG010000181.1:0-9266 GCA_051953975.1 Solirubrobacterales bacterium
CAGGTTCGCGCTTTCCCCACCCGCATGCAAAGGCACCCGGAACGGCAGCGTGAAGACGATCGCCAGCGGCAGCAAGATCGCCCAGCGCCGGAAGAGGGAGGCGAGGACGCCGACCGCGACGGCGGCGATCGCCAGCAGGACGGCCAGTCGCGCCGCGTGATGCCGCAGGTCGACGATCTGCGGGTTGTGCCACTGATCGCCCACGATCAGGACGGGGAAGAGGGCGAGCGCGATCAGCATCGCCACCGAGCGGCGGCGTCCCGGCGGCAGCAGGATCGCGGCGGCGCTGGCCGCGGCGGCGATGAGGACGCCGGCGCCGGCGAGGAAGCCGCTCACGGCTGCGGCTCCGCACCAGCGGACGTAGCCGATTTTTGGCCCAGCCGGCTGTGCTCGAACTCCGACGCGGCCGTAGCGCAGTGGGACTTCGCGTGCCCGGGCGGGTGCAGGCGGATCACCCCGGGCGTGACCAGGGTCCGGCCGTCGAACTTGACCCGCAGCTTGTAGCGGCCCGGGGGGGCGGTGCCGCCACCCCGCTGGCGCCCGTCCCAGTAGTAGGTGTGGAAGGTGTAGCGCTTGAGGAAGGCGTTCCGGGCGAGGGTGATGACGACGCGGCCGCCGGGCTTGACCACCTGCACCGTGCCCTGGCCGGAGACCGTGGTGCGAAAGCGGATCCGGATCAGGTCGTAGCGGCAGTCGCCGTTGGGCGTGAAGCTGTGGACCACCGGCGTCCCTTTGTGCCGCGGCGCCCCGACGAAGGTGACGCGGTCGAGCACCAGCGGGTCGCGCTTGACCCGCTGGGCATAGGCGAAGGCGGCTACCGTGGCGAGGACGAGGAACGCGAAGACCAGGGCGGCAGGCCGTGGGGAGAGGAGTCCCTCCCCCTCATTCCGCCGCTTCGGCATTGTCCTCGCCGACGATCACGGCGACGGGGGCCCCGGCCGAGACGGATTCGATTTCCCCCGTCATCAGCTGCAGCTTGGAGATCTGCAGCTCCTTGGCCACCTTGCGCGCCTCCGGCTTGTGGCCGCGCCTGAACATGACGACGCTGGTGGCGAAGCTGGCGCTGCTGTTGGTGACGGCGCCGCGCTGGAAGCCCTTGCCTTCGACCTTGTCGGCGAAGGTGGCGGCGAGGCCGGGGACGGCGGTGCCGTTGAGCACGGTCACCTTGATTTCGCTCGGCTTGATCTTCGCCGCGGCCTGCTTCCCGTGTCCTCCACCGGAGCCGCTGCCGGAGCCACCGACGGCGAGGAAGACGACCGCGCCGACGATCACCAGGAGGACGACGAAGAGGGCGACCAGCGAGGTCGGCCGGGCCGCCCATTCGCCGAAGCTGGAGAGGCTCCCCCGCAGCCGTTCCCTCCGGCTCCGTTCGGGAAGGCCCGCCTCCCGCCGGCGGCGCCGCTGCTCGCGGCTATTCACCGCCTGGTGCTCTGCGGTCCTCGCTTCCTCCAGCGCCCGCAGCTCTTCAGCTCGCTGGGCGGCGATCGTCGAGGTCTGCTCCTTGCGCTCGGCGTCGCGCTCGGGAGCCGAGCCCGCCCAGTCGCGCAGGCGGCGGATGTCGCGCCCGTGGGCGAAGGAGAGCAGCGCCAGGACGGCGAGGCCTAGGAACGCAGCAAGGCCGGCGAAGGCGCCGATTTGTTCGATCGCATGGACCAAAGTGGCTGCGAGAGGCTATTCGTTGGAGACGACCGTCGCAGCGTCGCCACCCGGCGCGGCGATCATCTCCACCACTCGCTCGGCCAAATTAGCCTCGTCGCCGGCCATAACCAGGTGTTCCAGCGAGTTCAGGGTCGAGTCCACCCACTCCGGGTCGCGCGGCGTCTGCCGCACCGCCCGGTTGATCCGGCGCGCCGCCGTCGGCTGCACCTCCTCGTCGTCGGAGAAGAGCACCTCGTGCAGCTTCTCCCCCGCCCGCGGCTGCGTGAACTCGATCGCGATGTCCTTTTCCGGCTCGTAGCCGGCCAGCCGGATCATGTTGTGGGCGAGGTCGACGATCTTCACTGGCTCGCCCATGTCGAGGACGAAGACCTCGCCCTTGCCGGTGCCGATGTCGCCGGCGCGGATCACCAGCTGCACCGCCTCCGGGATCGTCATGAAGTAGCGGGTCATCTCCCGGTGGGTGACCGTGACCGGCCCGCCGCGCTCGATCTGGCTGCGGAAGATCGGCACCACGCTGCCGGAGGAGGCGAGGACGTTGCCGAAGCGGACCGAGGCAAAGCGCGTCTCCGGGTACTTTTCGCCGGCGGCCTGGACGATCCACTCGGCCATCGCCTTCGAGGCGCCCATCACCGTCTGCGGGTTGACCGCCTTGTCGGTGGAGATGAGGACGAAGCGCTCGACCTTGGAGGCGGCGGCGGTCTCGGCGGTGACCCGGGTGGCGATCGCGTTGTTGCGGACCGCCTCGAGCGGGTTGGCCTCCATCAGCGGCACGTGCTTGTAGGCGGCGGCGTGGAAGACGACGTCGGGCTTGAAGCGCTGCATCACCTCCAGCATCCGGTGCGGCTCCTTGCAATCGGCCAGCACCGCCTCGCAGCCGGCGAAGTGGCGCTCCTCGACCATCTCGCGGTCGATCTGGAAGAGGTTGTCCTCGGCGTGGTCGAGCATCACCAGCAGGCGCGGCTTCACCTGGGCGATCTGGCGGCAGAGCTCGGAGCCGATCGAGCCGCCGGCGCCGGTGACGAGGACGATGCGGTCGCGCAGGTAGGCGCCGACGCGGTCGAGCTCGCGGACGATCGGCTCGCGGCCGAGCACGTCCTCGACCTGGACCTCGCGCAGCTGGCGGTTGAGCTGGACGCCGCCGCGCAGCAGCTCGAACACGGTCGGCAGGGTGCGGACGCGGACCTCGCGCTCGCGGCAGGCGGCGACGATGCGGCCGCGCAGCGTTCCCGGGGCCGAGGGGATCGCGATCACGACTTCGTCGGGCTCGGTCTCGTCGAGGATCGCCTCGATCTCGCGGGTCGAGCCGAGCACCTTCAGGCCCAGCATCCGCATCCCGCGCTTGCGCGGGTCGTCGTCGACGAAGCCGATCGCGGTGGCGCCGAGGTTGGGGTTGAGCTGCAGCTCGCGGACCACCATCTGCCCGCCGGAGCCGGCGCCGACCACCAGCACCTCGTGCTTGGGCAGCCGGCCGCCGCGCACCGGGCGCTCGACGATCAGCCGCACGCCGAGGCGGGCGCCGGCGATCAGGATCAGGGTGAGGACGAAGTCGGTGACCTCGACCGAGCGCGGCAGCGTGTGGGCGAACGGCTTGGCGACGGCGAAGATCACGACCAGCAGGGCGCTGGCGACGGCGACGGCGCGGAGAATCAGCATGAAGTCGCGGCCGCTGACGTAGCGCCACCACTTCTGGTAGAGCCCGAAGCCGGCGAAGACGATCAGCTTGCCGGCGACGACAAAGCCGACTGACTGGGCGAAGAGGATCTCGTAGCGGTGCGGCCAGCCGTGCGGGTCGTCCAGGAAGCGGAGCTGGAAGGCGAGGAAAAAGGCCAGCGCGACGAGCACGGCGTCGGCCGCGATCTGCAAAACCCGGTTGCGGTAGACGGGGTGGTTCAACCGGCGCATCGGCCGCCCAGTTTAGGGGCTACGTGCTCTAGGATCACCAATCTCCCCATGCCGCACCCATTCCTCTACGCGGACCTGACCGGTCCGGTCGTCGACTTCTGCGTCAACGTGATCAAGGACACCGGCCTGGCCGGGGTCTTCCTGCTGATGGCCGCCGGCAGCGCCTGCATCCCGATCCCCAGCGAGGCGGTGATGCTGTTCGCCGGGTTCACCGTCTCCAACGGCGACCAGACCCTGATCGGCGTCACCCTCGCCGGCCTGGCCGGGAACATGGTCGGCTCCTGGCTCACCTACGCGATCGGCTACTACGGGCGCATCGACCTGCTTGAGAAGAACCGGCTGATCCACCTCAGCCCCTCTCGCCTTGCCTGGGTCGACGACTGGTTCAAACGCCACGGCGACGCCACCGTCTTCTTCGCCCGGCTGCTGCCGCTGGTGCGGGCGTTCATCTCCCTGCCCGCCGGCGTCGCCGAGATGCCGTTCTGGCGCTTCACCTGGCTGACGGCGCTGGGCTCGCTGCCGTGGGTGCTCGTCTTCGCGCTGATCGGCCAGGCGGTCGGCGACAACTGGGAAAAGTGGCGCCACCACCTCCAGATCCTCGACTACCTGGTGGTCGCCGCGATCGTCGTCCTCGCGATCTACTGGGTCGTCCAGCGGTGGCGCGGGCGCGGGCCCGGCGACGGCGAGGCGGGGCGCGAGGAAGAGCCGCCCACGCCGCAGCCGGCCAGCACGACCGAGGCTTGAGCGAGGGAGGGATTCCCACCCCTCGCGCGGCGGCGCTGGGGCTGGTGCAGGGCCCGGCGGAGCTGCTGCCCGTCTCCAGCTCGGCCCACATCGTCCTCGTTCCCTGGCTGGCGGGATGGGACTGGGACGAGGTCGACCCGGAGCTGCGCAAGAGCTTCGAGGTGGCGCTGCACACCGGCGCCGCGGCGGCGCTGCTGATCGGCCAGCGGCGGTTGATCGCCGAGGAGCTGCGCCAGTTCGATGGGCGCCGGGCGCTGCTGCTCGGGCTCTCCTTCCTGCCGGCGGCGGTGGTCGGCTACACCCTCGAGCGGCCGATCGAGCGGCGGCTGGGCGGGCCGCGGGCGACCGCCTACGGGCTGCTGGCGGGGGCGGCGGCGATGCTCGTCGCCGACCGGCGACCGCAGTGGCGGGGGCGCGGCGAGGCCACCCCGATGGACGGGCTGGCGCTGGGGATCGCCCAGGCGGCGGCGCTGGCGCCGGGGGTCTCCCGCAACGGCGTCACCCTGGCGGCGGCACGCTGGCGGCGCTTCTCCCGCGACCAGGCCAACCTGCTCTCGCGCACGATCGCGCTGCCGATCATCGTCGGGGCGACGGCGCTGAAGGGCGTGCGGCTGGCGCGCCGCGGGACGACGCCGGAGCTGCGGCGCTCGCTCGCGATCGGCATCGGCGCCTCCTTCGCCTCCACCCTCGCCTCGCAGCGGCTGATCCAGCTGGTCGAGCGCGACCGGGCGCTGTGGCCCTATGCCGCCTACCGGATCGGCCTGGCGGCCGTCGTTCTTGCAAAGCTAGGGCGCAAGTGAGCGCGAGCGACGCCTACGCGAAGGCCGGGGTCGACCAGGGGGCGGCCGACTCGGCCGTGGCCGGGCTGGTGCGGGCGCTGGGGGCGATCGACCTCGGGCGGCCCTCGGCGCAGGTGCCGCTGCCGGGGCACTACGCGAGCGTCGTCAAGCTCGACGCGAAGACCGGCATCGCCTTCTCGACCGACGGCGTCGGCACCAAGCTGGTGGTCGCCGAGGAGCTGGGGACGTTCGACACGGTCGGGATCGACTGCGTGGCGATGAACGTCAACGACGTGATCTGCGTCGGTGCCGAGCCGCTGGCGATGGTCGACTACATCGCCGTCGACAAGGCCGACCCAGAGGTCTGCAAGGAAATCGGCGTTGGCCTGGCGCGCGGGGCGGAGCTGGCGGGAATCGAGATCCCGGGTGGCGAGCTGGCCCAGCTCGGCGAGCTGGTGCGCGGCATCGACGTCTCCGGCGCCTGCATCGGCAAGGTCGAGCTCGACGCGATCGTCGACGGCTCGGCGGTCGAGGCGGGCGACGTCGTCATCGGCCTCCCCTCCAGCGGGCTTCATTCCAACGGCTACACCCTCGCCCGCTCGGCGCTGGCGGGAATCGGCCTGGACGAGGACCCGGAAGGGCGCCTGGGCCGGCCGCTCGGCAAAGTCCTGATCGAGCCGACCGAGATCTACGTCAAGCCGGTCGTCGAGCTGCTGCGCTCCGAGGTCGACGTCCGCGGGCTCGCCCACATCACCTCTGGCGGGACCAAGAACCTGCTCCGCCTCGCCGCCGAGGTCGGCTACGAGATCGACGACCCGCTTCCCGCGCCGCCGATCTTCGACCTGATCCGGGAGCGCGGCGAGGTCTCCGAGGAGGAGATGCGCGAGGTCTTCAACATGGGCTGCGGCTTCTGCGTAGTCGTGCCGGCCGGCGACGAAGAGGCGGCGCTGGCGCTGCTGCGCGCGCACTACCCTGCGGCGAAGCGGGTCGGCCGCGCAACCGAAGGCCCACGGCGAATCCTCTGAGTCGCCTTCGCCCCCGCCGCGTCGTAACGTAGGCCGCGCAAAGTGATCGACCCGGCCTCGACCAGCTCCCAGATGATCGGCACCGTGCTCTCCGGCCGCTACAAGCTGGAGGCGAAGCTCGGCAGCGGCGGAATGTCGACCGTCTACCTCGCCCGCGATACCACCCTCGACCGCTCGGTGGCGGTGAAGGTGATGCACCGGGAGATGTCCGAGCAGGCCGACCAGTTGCAGCGCTTCCGCCAGGAGGCGCGGGCGGTGGCGAAGCTCTCGCACCCGAACGTCGTCGCCGTGATCGACGCCGGCGAGGACGGCGGCCATCCCTACATAGTCTTCGAATACGTCGAAGGCGAGACGCTGAAGCAGCGGATCAACCGGGTCGGGGCGCTCGACCCGCAGGAGGCGCTCGCCTACGCGATCGAGATCGCCCGCGGCCTCACCGTCGCCCATGCCCGCAACATGGTCCACCGCGACATCAAGCCGCAGAACGTGCTGATCGACTCCGAGGGGCGGGCGAAGCTGACCGACTTCGGGATCTCGCGCCAGCTCGAGCAGGACGGGATGACGGCAACCGGGCGGGTGCTCGGGACCACCGACTACGTGGCGCCGGAGCAGGCGATGGGCCACCCGGTCGACCAGCGCTCGGACATCTACTCGCTGGGCGTCGTCCTCTACGAGATGCTGATCGGCCAGGTCCCCTTCCACGCCGACAGCCAGGTCGGGGTGGCGATGAAACACGTCAACGAAGAGATGCCCGACGTGCAGCAGCGGCGGCCCGAGCTCTCCGCGGCGGCGGCGCTGGTGGTCGAGCGGGCGACGGCCAAGGACCCGGCCGAGCGCTACCAGGAGGTGAGCGAGATGATCGCCGACCTCGCGCCCGCGCTCGAGGTCGAGGCGGCGCGGGCGGGCTCGACCAGTGGCGAGGCGACGACGGTGCTGGAGGCGGTGCCCCCCGCGGAGCGCAAGCTGGCCGGAGGGCACCGGCGCTCCTGGCTGGCGATCGGGGCGTTGGTCTTGGTCGTCGTCGCCGTCCTGGCGGCGGTGCAGCTGATCGGCAACGGTGACAGCGGGGGCGGGGGCGGGGCCCTCAAGGGCAAGGGCAGCCCGATCTCGCTCGCCAGCGCCTCCGACTACGACCCCCAGGGCGACGGCGAAGAGAACCCGGAAGAAGTCGGCTTCGCGATCGACGGCAACCCCACCGGCACCGCCTGGAGCACCGAGCACTACGACAGCGACACGTTCGCCGGCACCAAGACCGGCCCCGACCCGGGGGTCGGCCTCTACGTCACCGCGAAGTCGACGGTGGAACCGGCGGAAATGATCATCCGCAGCCCCTCCCCAGGCTGGGACGCGGAGATCTTCGCCTCCCCTTCCGGCCCGCCGGAAGAACTGCAGGGATGGGGCGAACCGGTCGGCACCGTGACCGACGCCAAGGCCTTGAACGAAGTCGAGCTCCACCTGGAAGAACCTGCCAAGTACTTCCTGATCTGGTTCAACAAGGCCGCCCCCGCCCAGGACCAGGAAGGCCGCTACCAGGTGGAAATCAGCGACGTGAAGCTGATCGACTGATCCGCCTCGGCGGCGGGTATAGGAGTGACCGGCCTCACAAACCTCTACATCGATCCGTGCAACAATGAATCGTGGCTGAGCGCGGTGCCAAACCCCAGGTTTCGAAGACCCAGCGGCGAGCGCTGGACGCTGTGCGCTCGCTTTTTACGCCGCTGTTGCCGGACGACTACCTCGAACTGATCAACCCGCTCTGGTCGACGCAGGAGCTGCGCGGCCGGATCGAGCGGATCGAGCGCGAGACCGCCGACGCCGTCACCGTCCTGATCCGCCCCGGTTACGAATGGATGGGCCACCGGCCCGGGCAGTACCTGCGGATCGGCGTGGTCGTCGATGGCGTCCACCACTGGCGCGCCTACTCGCTGACCACCGACCCGGGACGGCCGGACGGCTTCATCGGGATCACCCCGAAGCTGGTCGAGTCGGGCGTCGTCTCCCCCTATCTAGTCCGGCAGGCACGGCCCGGCGACATCGTCCGCCTCGGCGGCGTCGAAGGGACGTTCGTCCTCCCCGAGCCGCCACCGCGGCAGCTCCTCTTCATCAGCGCCGGCAGCGGGATCACGCCGATCATGAGCATGCTGCGCAGCCTCGACCGCGACGGCGACCTCGACGACGTCGTCCACATCCACTCCGCCCGCACCCCGGACGGCGTCATCTTCGGCGAGCAGCTGCGCGACCTCGACAGCCGCTGCGGCGGCTACCGGCCGCACCTGCGCATCACCAGCGAAGCGGGTCGGTTCGGGCCGCACGAGCTCGACCAGCTCTGCCCCGACTGGCGCGAGCGCCACGCCTTCGTCTCCGGACCCGGCGAGATGCTCGACGCGCTCACCCGCCACTGGGAGGAGCAGGGGAACCCCGACCTGCTGGAGATGGAGCGCTTCCAGCCGGTGATCGGCGGCGGCGCGGTCGAGGGCGAGGGGGGAACCATCCGCTTCACGACGAGCGGGGTCGAAACCGCCTGCGACGGCGGCACGCCGATCCTGGTCGCCGGCGAGGCGGCGGGCGCCGAGCTGCCGTTCGGCTGCCGGATGGGGATCTGCCACACCTGCGTCGGCCGGCTCTGCGCCGGCGAAGTGAGGGACCTGCGGACCGGGGAGGTCTACGGGCAGGAGGGGGAAATGGTCCGAACCTGCGTCAACGCGCCGGAAGGCGACGTCGCGATTGCCCTATGAGAAAGAGGGGATAGAACCGAGATGACGACTACCGTTCCGCCCACCACCGCACCGATCGACACGCACGAGGAGAGCCCGCTCGCGCACCTCTCCCCCGAGCAGCTGGACGAGCTCGGCCGCGAGTTCGACGCGATCCGCGATCGCGTCATGGCTGAGCTCGGCGACCGCGACCGCCGCTACATCGAGAGCATGATCGAGATGCAGCGGCGGCTGGCCGTCCTCGGCCGCGCCCTCCTGCTCGGCTCCCGCAACCGCGTCGCCTGGCTGGCCGGGACCTCCGCCCTCTCGGCGGCGAAGATCCTCGAGAACATGGAGATCGGCCACAACGTCATGCACGGCCAGTGGGACTGGATGAACGACCCGCGCATCCACTCCTCGACCTGGGACTGGGACACCGCCTCCACCGCCGAGGCCTGGAAGCA
>JBQCIG010000182.1:0-10954 GCA_051953975.1 Solirubrobacterales bacterium
CCACGCCTCGACGTTCTCACCAATCGCGTGGGTCCTTTGTCGGGTATAGCCGGACAAAGGAACCACGGAACTGAGAGCTGCACCTGGTCCTCCCATTGCGTGGTTCTTTTGTCAGCCCATACACGACAAAGGAACCACGGAACTGCTGGGGTGTGCCGGAGCGCGCTTGCGGGAGGGGATCGATGCCCCTCCGGAGGAATGTTCGGCGACATGCAATCTGATGTCTGCGCGGCGAAGCCGCGCTCCAGGTTCTCCCCGGCCAAAAGGCCGGGGGGGTCAATTCCGGAGGAGGGGCATCGGTCCCCTCCTCCACACCGGCTACCGCGGCAGCCTCTGCGTCGGCGTCACCACCTGCTGGAAGGTCGGTCGGTTCTGGAACGGGAAGGCGCCCAGTTCGATGCCGCCGGTGACCTGCGGGCGGTTCTGGTCGTAACAGGAGGGCTGCGGGTTGGCGGCGCAGTCGCCATTGCCGCCAGCGTAGAGCTGCTGCGGGGTCACCTTCAGCGCTTCCCGAAGGGTGCGCTGCAGCACCGCCCGGCACTTCTTCTTCGAGCCGCCGCCGCAGTAGACGCGACTCCAGGCGCCCCGCGGCTTCGGGCCGAAGAGGTCGCGCAGGTCCTTGTCGACGTAGCTGTACCAGCCGTCGTCGTAGTCGGGCGCGGTCGGCGAGCCGCCGACGACGCTGCCGGTCTGCAGCATTTCTTCGAGCTTGCCGTAGGCCTTGGCGCCGAGCACGGGTCGGAACTCGCCCTGCAGCAGCTTCGGCCACCAGGCGTCCATGATCTCGATCGCCGGCGTTTCTTCGTCGACCCCGTCGCGGTTGAGGTCGCGGCGGTGGGCGCCGTGCCGGTGCCAGGTCCGCAGCGTCGCCAGCGCCTGGCGCAGCTGCGCCGATTTCGGCTTGCCGATCGCTTTGAAGATGATCGGCAGCAGCTTGTAGCCGCGCAGGTCCTGGCTCGCCGGTTCCTCCATCGCCTGGATCAGCTGGACGATCGTCATCTTCTTCTTGCCCTTGGTCGCCCTCTTGACCTTGTCGGAGATCATCTGCGAGCGGAAGACCGGGCCGTAGTCGTACTTGTCATCGGCCGCCGCCCAGCCCGGCGCCTGCTTGTTGTTCCAGGAGACGAGGAACGGCGGGTCGACCGCCTGCGGGTGCTTCGAGAAAGGCAGGAAGTCGGCCGTCCGCGTCGCCGGGTTGTAGCCCTTCCAGTCGAACTTGCCGGTGCCAAGGATCGGGAAGTCCGGCGAGGTCCCCTTCGCCCGCTGCGGCATCGCCCCCGAGAGCGCGTAGGCGATGTGTTCGGAGTCGATGTAAGACCAGTTGAAGAGGAAGTTGATGTTGGAGATCGCTTTCTTGAAGCCCTGGACGCCGGTGACCACGCCCGGTTCGTTCAGCTGCGCGAACCCGATCACCGAGTCGGCCTCGTGGAAGTAGGTGCTGCGCTGGTGGACGAAGGCGACCTTCTTCCCCCGCACCTTGCCGCGGGCGTAGACGATCCCGTGCACCGTGCGGTAAGCGACCAGGGTCTGCGAGCCGGCCGGGGTCGAGTCGGCCGCGTTCGGCGTCCAGCTCTCAGTCTTTTCCAGCTTTTCCATCGGCAGGCACTTGCCCCGATAGCGGTAGTGGAAGTTGTCCCGGCAGAGGGCCTCGGCGAAGGTGTCGACGTTGTCAGAGGTCGCGGTCGTCGCGCTCCAGGCGTAGTCGCGCCCGTGACCGAGCTCGACGTAGAGGTTGACGCCCGGGAAGGCGGCGCCGCGGGCGTCAAGCCCCGGCCCGTGCAGGTCCTCCTCCATCAGGATCTGCGGTACGTAGTAGCCGACCTGCGGCCCCATCACCCCGATCGGGTGACCGGTCGCCGACTCCTTGGCCGAGACGAGCTCCCAGTTGGAGGCGTGGCCGGCGCTTTCCAGCGCCGCCTGCAGGCGGGCACCGACGGTGCCCATCCCCCTCGCCGCGCCGCCGGCGCTGGAGGCGGTCGCGCTGGTCTTGGTGAAGTGGACGCTGTTCGGATCCGGCAGCGCCAGCCCGCGCTTGGCGAAGGCGCTGCGGGTCTCGTACGGAAAACGCTTGGAGATCGTCGTCGGCGCTTCGGGGTCGTTCTTGGAGCGGAAGCCTTCCCACGCCTTGCGACCCGCCTTCTGGCCCATCCGGTCGACGAACGCCTGCATCGTCAGCGCCGAGTTCAGCTCGTTGCCGCCACCCTGCCCGAAGATGCCGCCGATCAGCGAGGCGATCGCGATCACGTCGGTCGGTTTCCACGGTTCCATCGGCTTGCCCAGCAGCGTGTACTCACCGGGCTTCAAGGTCGGGTCGAGGTCGGCTTTGGCGATGTAGGCGTTGATCCCTTCGACGTAGGCGTCGACGTCGTCGACTGCCTGCTGTCCCGCCTGCCCGTAGAGCTGGGGCGCTTGCGCCAGCTGCTTTTCGAGATCGGCTTCGGTGTAGGGGGCGAAGCCCCACTGGCTCGCGTCGGTGCCGGCGTTGGAGCCGCCGAGGAAGGAGGCGAGTTCGGCGCGGCCGGTGTGACGGAGGACGTCCATCAGGAAGAGTCGGTCCTGCGCCCCCGCGTAGCCGGCGCCGAACATCGTGTCGGCGCGGGTTTCGCCGTAGATGTGGGGGACGCCGAAGGCTTTATCGCGGACGATCGTCACCCCCGGTTTCGGTTCGATTTCCGATTCGACTTCGCCAGGGGGGACGCCGAAGGTCGCGTCCTTGAAGTAGTTCGGGATCTGGCTTTCGGTCAGCGTCGGGCTGGCGTAGAGGAGGTTTTCGTAGAGCGGCTGCTGATCGGCGAAGTGCGGCGGCAGCAGGTGAGGGCCTTTGAAGCCGAGGATCTGGGCGAAGTTGTCAGTGCCGTTCTCCCCTGGCGGCAGGACGTTGCGGAAGCCGCCGGCGTCGTTGGTGCCGTAGGGCTGTAGCGCGGTCGCATTCGCCACCGGCACGAAAGCGGCAAGGGCGAAGAGCGCCAGGGCCAGCGGGAGCGCAAAGCGCAAGCAACCTCGTGAAACCAACTTCCCTCCTTCTGTCGCGGCGCCCCCAGCCGCTCTGGGGGAGGGTAAACGATTTGCTGCTCGACTGGCTGGCCGGCTAGTCAGATTCGTGCCAGGGGGTGAGGATGCGCGGGCCATCCGCGGTCACCGCCACGGTGAACTCGAAGTGCGCCGCCAGCGAACCGTCTTCGGAGTAGACGGCCCAGCCATCCTCGCCCATCCGCACCAGGGGGCCACCGGCGTTGACCATCGGCTCGATCGCCAGCACCATGCCCTCCTGCAGTTCCGGGCCCTTGCCGGGATCGCCGAAATTCGGCACCTGCGGTTCTTCGTGCATTTCCTGACCGATGCCGTGGCCGACGAGGGTGCGGATGATCGAGAGGCCTTCCAGCTCGACCGCCCGCTGGATCGCCGCCGAGACGTCCCCGAGATGGTTGCCGGGACGCATCTGCTCGACTCCGGCAAACAGAGATGCCTTGGTGACGTCGAGCAGCTTCTGCGCTTCGGGGCCGATCGATCCGACCGGGACGGTCATCGCCGCATCGGAGACCCAGCCGTCCTTGACCACCCCGACGTCGATCGATAGCACGTCTCCCCTCTTCAACTCGTAGCCGTCGGGAATCCCGTGGACGACCATCGAGTTCGGCGAGGCGCAGATCGACCCCGGGAACCCCCGGTACCCCTTGAAGGCGGGGACGGCGCCTTGGGAGCGGATGAACTTCTCCGCCGCCGCGTCGAGCTCGCCGGTGGTGATCCCGGCCCGCGCCTTCGAGGCGAGCATCTTCAGGCAGCGAACGAGGATCTCCCCGGAGGCAGCCATCCTTTCGAGCTGCTCCGGCGTCTTCTTGGTGATCATTCGGTACACGCTAGTGGTAGGCCACGGCGGCCGAAAGAGGGAGAGCCACCTAGACGGTCTCGTCCTGCTCCATCCGCAGCGTCGCCAGGGTGCGGCGGATCTGCTCGGCGACCTCGTCCGGCGGCGCCTCGCCGCCGATCCGGCGCAGGACGCTGCGGCTGTCGTAGTAGGAGACGAGCGGCTCGGTCTTCTCGTGGTAGGTCTCGAGCCGCTTGCGGATCACCTCGGGTTTGTCGTCGTCGCGGACGATCAGCTCGGAGCCGTCGATGTCGCAGACCCCCTCCTGCTGCGGCGGTTCGAACTCGACGTGGAAGACGTGGCCGTTGGCAACGCAGGTGCGCCGGCCGCCGAGGCGACGGACCACCTCGTCGTCGGAGACGTCGATCAGCAACACCGCCGTCACCGCCCGGCCCAGTTCGGAGAGCTTGGCGTCGAGAGCCTCGGCCTGGGGAGTGGTGCGCGGGAAGCCGTCGAGGATGAAGCCGTCGAGCGCCTCGCTGGAATCGATCCGGTCTGCAATGACGCCGACGATCACCTCGTCGGGCACGAGGTCGCCGCGGTCCATGTACTCCTTGGCGGTACGGCCCAGCTCGGTTTCCTCGCGTACGGCAGCGCGCAGGATGTCCCCGGTCGCGTAATACGGCAGCCGCAGCTCTTCGTTCAGCCGCTCCCCCTGGGTTCCCTTGCCGGACCCGGGAGGGCCGAGTAGGACGAGATTCAGCTCGGGCATCCGCGGGAGCTTATTTCAGGAAGCCCTCGTAATTGCGCATCATCAGCTGCGCCTCGAGCTGCTTGACCGTTTCCAGCGCGACGCCGATCACGATCAGGATCGAGGTGCCACCGAAGAAGAAGTTGGCCGAAGTCTGGCTGATCAGGATCGTCGGCAGCGCTGCCACCGCGCCGAGGTACAGCGCTCCCGGGAAGGTGAGGCGGGAGAGGATCCGGTCCAGGTATTCGGCCGTCGGCCGGCCCGGGCGCACGCCGGGGATGAAGCCGCCGTATTTTTTCAAGTTGTCTGCCTGGTCGACCGGGTTGAAGGTGACGGCGGTGTAGAAGTAGGTGAAGACGATGATGAAGAAGATCTCGCCGATCACGTAGGGCCACTTGTTCGGGCCGAAGAAGCTGGCGAAGTTGAGGGCGGCGTTGGTGTTCAGCAGCTGGCCGATCGTCGAGGGGAAGGCCATGATCGAGGCGGCGAAGATGACCGGGATGACGCCGGCCATGTTGACCCGCAACGGCAGGTAGGTCGAGCCGCCCGAGGTCATTTTCCGGCCCACGACCCGTTTCGCGTATTGGACGGGGATGCGGCGCTGACCCTCCTGGACGAAGACGATCGCGACGATCACGGCGAGGGCGATGAACGGCATCATCACCACGAAGACCTGGTCCGGGTTGTTCCACCACTTGGTCAGGCCGGTGGGGATCGAGGAGGCGATCGAGGCGAAGATCATCAGTGAGATGCCATTGCCGATCCCGCGCTGGGTGATCAGCTCCCCCAGCCACATCAGCAAGGTGCAGCCGGCGGTGAGGCAGATCACGATCAGGAACACCCGGGGGAAGGTGAAATTGCCGACGACGCTGGTTCCCGTTTTCGAGCCGAAGGATTTGAAGAGGTAGACGTAGCCGATCGACTGGGCAAAGGCCAGGCCCACCGTCAGATAGCGGGTGTACTGGGTGATCTTCTGCTGGCCGACTTCGCCCTCCTTCTGCAGGCGCTCGAGCGAGGGCACGACCACGGTCAGCAGCTGCAGGATGATCGAGGCCGTGATGTAGGGCATGATCCCCAGCGCGAACAGGCTCAGCCGCGAGAGGCTCCCCCCGGAGAAGAGGTTGAGGAAGCCGAGAACGCCGGAGCCGCCGAAGTTTTCGGAGATTTCCTTGACCGCGTTGGCGTCGACGCCCGGCGCCGGGATGTAGGCGCCCAATCGGTACAGCGCCAGCATCGCCGCCGTGAACGCAAGCTTCTTGCGAATGTCGGCAACGCTGAAGGCGTTGAGAATAGTCCTGAGCATTACGGCTCCAGAGTGTGACAGGAACCGCCGGCCGCTTCTATCTGCTCCTTCGCGGCCGCGCTGAAGGCATGCGCATGAACCTCGAGTTTCTTCTTGATCTCGCCCCGGGCGAGGACCTTGACCGGGTCCTTCCCCTTCGCCAAGCCCTTCTCCTTGAGCGTCTCCAGCGTCACCTCGGCGCCGCTGTCGAAGCGCTCCTCGAGGTCGGCGAGGTTGACCGGCTGGGTCTTGGTCCGGAAGTTCTCGAACGGCATCGACTGCTTTTTGTGCGGGCCGCGCAGCTTTCGCATCCGCATGTGGATCGGGTTCTGGCCGCCCTCGTAGTTGGCCTTGCGCTTAGCGCCCGAACGGGAGCCGGCGCCCTTGTGACCGCGGCCCGAGGTCTTGCCGAGGCCGCTGCCCTCGCCGCGGCCGATCCGCTTGCGGGACTTTTTTGAGCCGGGCTTCGGCTTCAGGTTGTGCAGCCCGATCTCTTCGGCGCGCGTTGATTCTTTCGCAGACGATTTGGAAGCTTTCTCAGCCACCGTCGACCTCCACCAGGTGCGAGACGACCCGCAGCTGCCCCTGCAGCTGCTCGGAATCCTTCAGCTCCACGCTCTTGCCGATCCGCCCCAGCTTCAACGCCCGGAGCGTCGCTTTCTGATTCGGATTCGTCCCGTTGGCCGACCTGACCTGCGAAATCTTCACCGTGCTCACGAGCCCTCACCGGCCTCTGGCGCGGCCTCCTCAGCCGGCTGCACAGGAGCCTGCTTCTCAGCCTCCGCACCAGCAGCAACAGCCTCTTCGGCCTCAGCGTCAGCCGACTCGGCCTCTGCCGCGGGTGGCGTCGCAGGGGGGACCGTCTCCTGCTGCGCAGGAGACGGTGGGTCCCCTGCGTCGACAGGACCCGCGGCCCCAGCGCCGCCGTTGCCGTCCATCCCCAGCACCTGGGTAATCGTCAGCCCGCGCAGCTCGGCAACCTCCTCGGGCCGCCGCAGCCGGACCAGCCCATCCATGGTCGCCTTGACCAGGTTGATCGGATTCTGCGTCCCGATGCTCTTGGTCAGCACGTCGCGCACCCCACCCAGCTCGAGCACGGCGCGAACGCCGCCGCCGGCGATGACGCCGGTACCGGGGCTGGCCGGGCGCAGGACGACGTGGCCGGCACCGAAGCGGCCGATGATGCGGTGGGTGATCGTGTTCCCGTATTTGGGCACCCGGATCAAGTTCTTGCGGGCGTCCTCGACGCCCTTCTGGATCGCCAGCGGGACCTCGCGGGCCTTGCCGTAGCCGATCCCGACCACGCCCTCCTCGTCGCCGACAGCAACCAGCGCGGTGAAGGAGAAGCGCCGGCCGCCCTTGACCACCTTGGCGACGCGGTTGATCTCGATCACCCGCTCCTGCAGGTCGAGCCCGCGGGGGCTGACCGTCTCCACGTTTTTCGCGTCCATGCCCTTCATAAGCAGCGGCCCACCGTAGCGAAACTACGGCCTCTAGAAGGCCAGGCCCCCCTCTCGCGCGCCCTCGGCTAGCGCCTTGACGCGACCGTGGTACTGGTAACCGCCGCGGTCGAAAACGCAGCTTTCGACCCCGGCGCCCTTAGCCCGCTCGGCCAGCAGTTCGCCCGCCTTCTTCGCCTGCTCGGTGGCGGACAGCTTTCGCAGATCCGGCTCGATCCAGTTGACCGCGGCCACGGTGTGGCCTTTGGTGTCGTCGATGAGCTGGGCGAAGACGCCCTTGTTGGAGCGGTAGACCGACAGCCGCGGCCGCTCGGCCGTGCCCTTGACGCGGGCGCGGACCCGGCGGCGCCGTTTGAGCCGGCGCTGGCGCTTGGTGAGGACGGTCATGCGCGCTTGCCCACCTTCCGCAGGACCTGCTCGTCTTTGTAGCGGATGCCCTTGCCCTTGTAGGGCTCCGGCGGGCGGCGCTTGCGGATGTCCGCGGCGACCTGTCCGACGAGCTGCTTGTCGATGCCCCTGACGATGACTTCGGTCGGCTGCGGGACCTCGAAGTCGATCCCCTCCGGCGCGTCGATCGCGACCGGGTGCGAGTAGCCGAGCGCCAGCTCCAGTTTTTTCCCTTTCAGGGCGGCGCGGTAGCCGACCCCCTGGATCTCGAGCCGCTTCTCGAAGCCGTCGGTGACGCCCTCGACCATGTTCGCGATCAGGCTGCGGGTGAGCCCGTGCAGGGCGCGGTGCTCGCCGCGGTCGGTGGGGCGGGTGACGGTGACGACGCCGTCGCCCTGCTCGACCTTCATCTCGGACGAAAGGGTCTGGCGCAGCTCGCCTTTCGGCCCTTTGACGGCGATGTTGCCAGGGGCGATCTCGACGCTGACTGCGTCGGGCAGCGGCACTGGCTTTCTTCCGATCCGGCTCATCTCGATCCTTGCCCTTCCGGCCTCACCAGACGTAGGCGACGACCTCGCCGCCGACTCCCTTGTTGCGCGCTTCGTGGCCGGTCATCACGCCGGCAGAGGTGCTGACGATCGCGGTGCCGGTGCCGCCCTGCACGCGCGGCACGCTCTTGTGGTCGACGTAGCGGCGGCGACCCGGGCGCGAGACCCGTTCGATCCCGAGGATCACCGGCTGGCGCTCCTCGGTGTACTTGAGCTCGACGTTGATCGTCTCGCCGACGGCCGCCGGCTTGCGGCTGAAGTCCTTGATGTAGCCCTGCTCCTTGAGGATCCGCGACATCTCGAGCTTAAGGCCGGAGAAGGGAATCTCCACCTCGTCGTGCCCGGCACGGATCGCGTTGCGGATGCGGGTCAGGTAATCGGCGATCGGGTCGGTCTGCATGCTTTTCGTCCTACCAGCTCGACTTCGTCATTCCGGGGATGTAGCCCTCGTGCGCGGCCTCGCGCAGGCAGATCCGGCAGAGGCCGAATTTGCGGAAGTAGGCGCGCGGGCGCCCGCAGCGCCGGCAGCGGTTGTAGCGACGCGTCTTGAACTTCGGTTTCCGCGCCTGCTTCACCTTCATCGAAGTCTTAGCCATTGTCTGAACTCTCCTCGGCCGTCTCGCCGGCCTCTTCGTCTCCACCCTCGGCACCTTCGTCCTCGCCTTCCGGCTTGGCGTAGGCCTCCGGGTTCTCCTCTTTCAGCTGTTCGAGGGCCGCCTGCTCGACTTCGGCCCGCTGGCGGGCCTCTTCCTTGCGCTGCTCCTCTTCGGCTTCCCGTTCTTCGGCTTCGCGCTCGGCCTGACCGGGACGGCCCTCCTGGGCGAAGGGCATGCCGAGACCCAGCAGCAGCTCGAAGGCCTCGAGGTCAGTTTTAGCGGAAGTCGTGATCGTCACGTCCAGACCCCGGACGACGTCGATCGAGTCGTAGTCGATTTCGGGGAAGATCAGCTGCTCTTTGACGCCCATCGAGTAGTTGCCGCGGCCGTCGAAGGAGCGCGGGTTGAGGCCGCGGAAGTCACGGATCCGCGGCACCGCGATCGAGACCAGGCGGTCGAGGAACTCCCACATCCGTGCCCGCCGCAGCGTCACCGAGACGCCCACCGGCATCCCCTCGCGCAGCTTGAAGGAGGCGACCGACTTGCGGGCGCGACGCACGTTCGGGTACTGGCCGGCGATCGTCGCCAGCTGCTGCTGGGCGGCTTCGAAGGAGCGTTTGTCCTGTTTCTCGGTGCCGAGGCCCATGTTGAGCGTGATCTTCTCCAGGCGCGGAGCCTCCATCGGCGTCGTGTAGCCGAATTTCCTGGTCAGCGCCGGCAGCACGTCCTGCTCGTAGCGCTCGCGCAGGCGCGGCGGCGGGGCGGCCTGCGAGGTCGGTGCCACCGTCGCCTCCATCAGCCGATCTCCGTTCCGCTGCGCTTCGCGTAGCGAACGCGCTTGCCGCCCTCGTCGCGGCGGACGCCGATGCGGGTCGGTTTGTTGTCTTTGGGGTCGAGCAGCATCACGTTGGAGACGTCGATCGGCCCCTCCTTTTCGACGATGCCCCCGGTCACCGCGTTTTTCAGGTCGGCCTGCGAGCGCGCGCGCTCGTGGCGCTTGATCATGTTCAAACCCTCGACGTAGACGCGGCGGCGTTTCGGGTCGGTGCGGACGACGCGGCCGGTCTTGCCCGCGTCCTTGCCGCCGATGAGGACGACCTGGTCGTCGGTGCGGATGCGCATGGACTTGGCCATCGCTAGAGCACCTCCGGGGCCAGCGAGATGATTTTCATGAAGTTGCGGTCGCGCAGTTCGCGGGCGACGGGGCCGAAGATGCGGGTGCCGCGCGGGTTGTTGCTGGCAGGGTCGATCAGCACCGCGGCGTTCTCGTCGAAGGAGATGTAGGTGCCGTCGGGGCGGCTGAGCGGCTTGCGGGTGCGCACGACCACCGCCTGCACGACCTCGCCCTTGCGGACGCCGCCCTGCGGGCTCGCCGATTTCACCGTCGCCGTGATCACGTCGCCGACGCTGGCATAGCGGCGGTGGGAGCCGCCTTTGACGCGGATGCAGAGGATCTCGCGCGCGCCCGAGTTGTCGGCGACCTTGAGCCTGGACTCCTGCTGGATCATCGTGCCTTCTCCACCACGTCCACGAGGCGCCAGCGCTTGGTCTTCGAGAGCGGGCGGGTCTCGATCACGCGGACCACATCGCCCTCGCCGGCCTCGTTGCGCTCGTCGTGAGCGTGCAGCTTGGTCGAGCTGCGGACGATCTTCTCGTAGGCGCGATGGCGGCGGGCGATGTCGATGCGGACGGTGATCGACTTGTCGCCTTTGCTGGAGACGACGACTCCCTGCCGCACCTTCGCCGCGTTGGACTCGCGCTCGGCCGGCGGGGTGCCGGTCCCAGGCGTGTGCGCGGTCTTGGCCGCGGCACGCTGCTTGCGCCGCAGGGCAGCCTTCCGTTTGCGCGCCTCGGCCCGCAGCGCCTTGCGCTCCTCCGGCTCGAACGGCAGCGCCTTCCCGGACGGCCGCCGCGATTTCCGCAACCGCCGCCGCTCCTTCCAAGGCAACTCGTCCTCAGGATTAGGCTCAGCCTCTTCCGCGGCAGGAGCAGCTTCCTCCGCCGGAGCGTCCTCGGACGCCTCGTCGCCAGCCTCCTCCGCCGGAGCCTCAGCGTCAGCCGACTCGGCCTCTGCCGCGGGTGGCGTCGCAGGGGGGACCGTCTCCTGCTGCGCAGGAGACGGTGG
>JBQCIG010000183.1:0-3017 GCA_051953975.1 Solirubrobacterales bacterium
CGCGCTCGACCAGTTCTTCTGCCGCCACCCGGAGGAGTTCCTCGGGCGGCCGGTCGAGGCGGCGATCCTCGACCACGGCAACGAGCAGATCGCCTCCCGGCACCTGATCGCCGCCGCCTACGAGCTGCCGCTGAGCGAGGAAGACGACGAGATTTTCGGCGAGGGCTGGCGCGAGCGGGCCGAGCGGCTGGTCGCGGCGGGGGAGCTGCGCGGCGTCGGCGGCAAGCTGCTGCCGCGCCGGGCCGAGTTCGTCGCCAACCGGATCGCCCTGCGCTCGGCCTCGGCCGACTCGGTGGCGGTGATCGAGCGCGACGCGGGCGAGATGCTGGGGCTGGTCGAGGCCGAGCGCGCCTTCACCACCGTCCATCCCGGCGCCGTCTACCTCCACCTCGGGCGCTCGTATGAGGTCGACCGGCTCGACGTCGAGGAGCGGCAGGCGATCGTCTCCGCCTTCGACGGCGACTGGTACACGCGGCCGAAAAAGGAGACCGAGATCTACGTCGAGCGTGTGCACGAGCAGCGCGAGGTCGCTGGCGTGCAGCTCAACTTCGGCGAGGTCTCGGTGACCGAGCAGGTGATCGCCTTCCAGCGGGTCTCGGTCTCCGACCAGGAACCGATCGACATCGTCGCCCTCGAGCTACCGGAGCAGAGTTTCGTCACCCAGGCGCTCTGGTACGTGCTGCCGGACCGGCTCAGCGGCTCGCTGCCGCCGGACGCGCTGCTGGGCTCGCTGCACGCGACCGAGCACAGCCAGATCGCGGTCCTGCCGCTGATCGCGATGTGCGACCGCTGGGACATCGGCGGCCTCTCCACCAACGTCCACTTCCAGACCGGCCGCTCGACGATCTTCATCTACGACGGCCACCCCGGCGGGGTCGGGATCACCCGCCGCGGCTACGAGCAGTTCGAGCGCCTACTGGGCGACGCCGAGCGGTTGATCGCCGAGTGCCCCTGCGAATCCGGCTGTCCCTCCTGCGTGCAGAGCCCCAAGTGCGGCAACCTCAACGAACCGCTGCACAAGGCCGGTGCCCTGGAGCTGATGGGGCTGATGCGGGGGCGGCTGTGAAGCAGCGCCAGGTGGCGGTGATCGGCGCCGGCGGCGCCGAGGAGGGCAGCGAGGCCTGGGTGCTGGCCGAAGAAGTGGGGCGGGGGCTGGCCGAAGCGGGCGTCGCCCTGATCTGCGGGGGCGGGGGCGGTGTGATGGAGGCGGCCTCGCGGGCGGCGGCCGAGGCGGGCGGGACCGTGATCGGGATCGTCCCCGGCGAGTCGCCCGCCGACGCCAACCGCTGGTGCAGCCACGTCGTCGCCACCGGCATCGGCCACGCCCGCAACCTCGGCGTCGTCTCCTCGGGGGAGGCCGTGATCGCGATCGGCGGCGAGTGGGGGACGCTCTCGGAGATCGGCTTCGCCCGCGTCATCGGCCACGAGGTGGTGGCGCTGCGCAGCTGGGAGCTGAACGGCCGCGAGCGAATGGCCGGCGGCCCGGGCGTGGTGCCGGCTGAGACCGCCGCCGAGGCGGTCGCCGCGGCGCTGCGGGCGCTCTAGCATCCGCCGCATGTACGAGGAGTCGGTCCGCGCCGAGTTCACCCACCAGACCGAGAGCTTCGCCCGCAACCGCATCGCCACCGCCGCCGAGACGCTGGACGTGCTCGTTGATCTGGTGTCCGAGGATCGCGAGGCGAGCTGGCTCGAGGTCGCCTGCGGGCCGGCGGCGATCTCGCGGGCGCTGGCGGCGAAGGTGGGACGGGCGCAGGGCGTCGACCTGACCCCGGCGATGGTCGAGAAGGCGCGCGAGGAAGCCGCGCGGGAGGGCATCGGCAACGCCGAGTTCTCGGTCGGCGACGCCACCGCCCTCGAGTTCGACGACGCCTGCTTCGACGGTGCCGTCACCCGCTTCAGCTTCCACCACATCCCGGCGCCGCAGCGGGTGCTGGCGGAGATGGCGCGGGTGGTGCAGCCGGGTGGCTGGGTGATCGTCAGCGACCTGCTCACCGACGAAGACGCCGACGCGCAGGCGTGGCACCAGGAGATCGAACGGCTGCGCGATCCCTCGCACTGGGCGACGCCGACGCCGACGCGGCTGCGGGCGATGGGTGCGGCAGCCGGCCTGGAGCTCGAGAGCGAGCGGACGATCCCGGTCGAACTCGACTACGAGGACTGGCTCGCGCGCGGCTCGGGGGGAGAGGCTGCGGCGGAGCTGATCGACCGGCTGCTGGGGGAAGCGCCGGATGGGGCCGAGTGCTTCTGCGTCAGCGGCGAGACGGGGCGGCGTCGCCTCTGGTTCCAGACCATGGTGCTGCGCTGGCGCCGTCCCTGAGCGGCCAGAGCTGACGCAGCGCCAGGATCGCGAAGGCGTGCGACCAGGCCAGCGGCGTGGTCGAGCGGGGAATGCCGGTGCGGGCGCCGACGCGCTCGGGCAGGTCGCCGGCCGGGGTGGCGGCGCGGCGCAGGTCGGTGAGCAGATGGAGCGCCTGGCGGCGCTCGCCCAGCGCGGCGAGCGACCAGGCGGTCCAGGCCGTCGGCGCCGTCCAGGGGTCTTCGCCCGACCAGGCTTCGCCGGGCGTGATCCCGAAGCGTCCGCCTTGGCGCCCGAGATGCAGCATCGTCTTCCGGGCTAGCGGGTAGAGCCGCCGCAGCCCGAATGGCTCCACCGCCCAGGCCGCGGCGGGGTCCAGGCCGGACGCAGGGTCTCCAGCGATTCGGACCAATCCAGCCGAGGTTGCGAACTGCTTCGTCGTTGCATTCGACGCAATCGCGTTCCCGAGATAGTTGCCGCCGGATTTCTCTTGGTAATCCGGGAGGTCGGGGGGGGGGGGGCGGGGGGGGGGGGGGGGGGGGGGGGGGGTGTTTGTTTTCCCCCTTCCTTTTGCGTTCCCCCCCCCCCCCCCCCCCCCCCCCCCCCCCCCCCCCCGACCTCCCGGATTACCAAGAGAAATCCGGCGGCAACTATCTCGGGAACGCGATTGCGTCGAATGCAACGACGAAGCAGTTCGCAACCTCGGCTGGATTGGTCCGAA
>JBQCIG010000184.1:0-11547 GCA_051953975.1 Solirubrobacterales bacterium
GAAGGCGGAGAAGTTCCTCGGCGTCGACAACCTCTACGTCTCCGAGCACGGCACCCTCGTCAACCACCTCGTCCAGGCGCTCAAGGCCGAGTCACTGTTCCTTCGCGACGACGACTACGCGGTGATCGACGGCGAGGTGAAGATCGTCGACGAGTTCACCGGCCGGATCATGGAGGGACGCCGCTGGAGCGAGGGCCTCCACCAGGCCGTCGAGGCGAAGGAGGGCGTCAAGATCCAGGAAGAGCACCAGACGCTCGCCACGATCACCCTCCAGAACTACTTCCGCCTCTACGACAAGCTCTCGGGGATGACCGGAACCGCCCTCACCGAGGCGACCGAGTTCATGAAAATCTACGAGATGCCGGTGGTGGAGATCCCCACCAACAAACCGATGGTCCGGCTCGACCAGAACGACCAGATCTTCAAAACCAAAGACGGCAAGTGGCAGGCCGTGATCGACGAAATCGTCGGCCGCCACGAAAAGGGCCAGCCGGTCCTGGTCGGGACCGTCTCGGTCGAGGTCTCGGAGATGATCTCCGAGGCGCTCAAACGCCAGGGGATCCAGCACGCTGTCCTCAACGCCAAACCCGAGCACGCCGAACGAGAGGGCGAGCTGATCGCTCAGGCCGGGCGCAAGGGCGCGGTGATGATCGCCACCAACATGGCCGGCCGCGGCGTCGACATCAAGCTTGGCGGCGACCCCGAGCACCTTGCGATCGCCGAGCTGAAGAAGCAGGGGATCACCGCCGAAAGCGAGGGATACGAGGAAGCGCTGGCGGCGAAGACGGCCGAGCTGGAGCCCCAGTGCAAGGCCGAGGCCGAGGAAGTGCGCGAGCTCGGCGGCCTCTTCATCTGCGGCACCGAGCGCCACGAGTCGCGCCGGATCGACAACCAGCTGCGTGGCCGCTCAGGCCGCCAGGGCGACCCCGGCGAGTCCCGCTTCTTCCTCTCCGCCGAAGACGACGTGATCCGCCTCTTCGCCGGTGATCGCATCTACAAAATCCTCGACAAACTCGGCCCGATGGGCGAGGAAGGCGAGGAAGTGCCGCTGGAAGCGAAGATGCTGACGAAAACGGTCGAGAACGCGCAGAAGAAAGTCGAGGAACAGAACTTCCTGATCCGCAAACGCGTGCTCGAGTACGACGACGTGATGAACGAGCAGCGCCGCGTGGTCTACCGCTACCGCCGCGAGACCCTCGAAGGGCGCGACATCTCCGAGAACGCCCGCGACGAAATCGAGGGCGTGATCGAGCGGCTCGTCGACGAGTACACCGCCGGCGACATCCTCGAGGAGTGGGACCTCGAGGAGCTGGAGACGCAGCTGCGCCAGATCTGGCCGGTGAGCATCGAGGTCGCGAGCCTGGCGCCGGAGACGGTCGACCGCGAGAAATTGAAGGAGGCGCTTGACGACGACGCGATGAACGCCTACGACGAGCGCGAAGAACAGCTCGGCGAGGAGCTGATGCGCTTCCTCGAGCGCTCGATCCTGCTGCAGGTGATCGACAACCGCTGGCGCGAACACCTCTTCGACATGGACTACCTGCGGGAAGGGATCCACTTGCGCGGCTTCGCCCAGATCGATCCGCTGGTCGCCTACAAAAACGAGGGCTTCGCGATGTTCGAAGAGCTGATGCACTCGATCTGGGACGAGTTCAGCAAACTGATCTTCCGCGCCGAGATTGAAGTCCAGCCGGAGCAGGTCGGCGCGGTCGCGGCCGCCAATGGCGAGCCCCAAGCCGCGAACCTCGCCTACTCGGGGGGGACGGCGGAGAACCAGCCCTCGGCGCTGCGGGAAGTCGTCGCCGCCAGCGGCGCCAGCGCGGCCGATGTCGCAGCGGCAGGTGCGACCGCGCCCGACAACGGCGGCTCCGAGGTGGTCGAGACCGTGGTCAAGGACGAGCACGACAAAATCGGTCGAAACGACCCCTGCTGGTGCGGCAGCGGCAAAAAGTACAAGAAGTGCCACGGGGCCTAGCCCCGATCGCCTGAGCCGTTGAGCCACGATCCCATCCGCGAGTTCATCCGCGCCTTCAACGAGCGGGATCTGGATGCCTTCGTCGCCGTCCTCGATCCCGAGGTCGAGCTGCACGCTTCCCGCGGCCTGCGAAAGGGGGTCGAGGCGGCGCGGGTATGGGCGACGCGCGATCCCGGCGGCGTGCAGCAGACGATCGAGCTCGAGCAGCTCTACGAGGAAGGGCTCGAGGGGGGCGGGGGGAAGGCCGTGGCGCTGATCCGGCGGGTCTGGCGCTGGGCCGAGGACGATTCGCACGCGGGCACCGACGAGATGGCTTGGGCTTTCGAGCTCCGCGACCGCAAGGTGCTCAGCTGGCGCCCCTACGACGACCGCGATGAAGCACTGCGCGCGAACGGCTTCGCCCATTCCCTTGGCTGAGCGGTTCCCCGGGCATACGATGGAGGCCATGGAGTCGGTCGCCCCCGACAACGCCGAGGCCACCGAGGCCTGGAGCGGGCCGCTCTTCGAGTTGTTCGTCAAATATCGCGAGCTGACGACCGCCGGTCTTGGCGCTCATGGGGAGAAGGCGATGCAGGTCTGCTCGCCGCGGCCCGGCGATCGCGTCCTCGACCTCGGCTGCGGCTTCGGCGACACCACCCGGCGCCTCGCGGAGTTGGTCGGCACGGAAGGATCGGCGCTCGGCGTCGACGTCTCCGAGCCGTTCATCGCCGCTGCGCGGAAGGAGGCCGGCGAGGAGGGCGTCGCTAACGTCGACTTCCTCGTCGCCGACGTGCAGACGCTGGAGCTTGCCCGGGAGTTCGACTACGCCTTCTCGCGGATGGGGATCATGTTCTTCGCCAACCCGGTCGCCGCTCTGCGCAATGTCCGCAACGCCCTCACCCCAGGCGGCCGCTTCTGCGCCGTGGTCTGGCGCCGCAAGCTCGACAACGAGTGGGTGCACCGCGCCGAGCTGGTCGTCGACGACTACCTTGAGCACCCCGAGGAGAGCGACGAACCGACTTGCGGCCCCGGGCCCTTCTCGATGGCCAATGCCGACACGGTCACCGAGCAGCTGCAGATCGCCGGCTTCGACGACATCGCATTGCAGCGCTCCGATCTCCCGCTCAAGATCGGCAACGACCTCGAGCAGGCGGTGGAGTTCAACATGGCGCTGGGGCCGGCCGGGGAGGTGCTGCGACTCTGGGGTGAGCGGGTCGAGGAGATCCGCCCCGAGATAACCGCCCGCCTACGCGACACCCTCGCCGACCTCGAGACCCCCAACGGCGTCATCGCCCCAGCCTCCACCTGGATCATCACGGCCCGGGCGCCGCAGGACTGAGCGCTGCGTAGGGGAGGGTGCCGATACCCACTCCGCGGGAATTGCGCGGCACGCCGCTTCGCGGCTTAGCCGCAATCGAAGAGCGCGGGCTACGCCCGCGCAAGAACGAGATTGCATATCGCCGAACATTCCCGCCTCGGGGTATCGGCACCCTCCCAACCAGCGAGCTCCGGCAGACGCTCACTGCGTTGCGTGGTTCGTATGTCCGGCTATAGAGGACAAAGGAACCACGGAATTGCCCGCCGGGGCCAGCTGTCCTGTTGGCGCGTGCCGAGAGCGAGCGAGTGCCCCTCCGATGGAGGCGTTGGGTGAAGCTGATGAAGCTCGGTGGTCCCTGTTGGCACATACGGTCTCCAGCGGAGGGGCACTCGCTCGCTCCTTGCCGCCTCCTCAGCCCAATAACCTGTGTTCATGGCCGAGACGCAGAGCGAACCGATCGCGCCCCGCCTGGCCGCCGTCCGGGAGCAGCTGTCCCTGCTCGCGGACTACCTTTGACCCCGCCGGGCTAGAGAGCGAAGCCGCGCGGCTGGAGGAGGAGATGGGTCGTCCCGGCTTCTGGGACGACCAGGAGGCCGCTGCCAAGACCTCGGCTGCCCACTCCCGCGCGCAGCGGCGGCTGGAGATGTTCCGCGACTTGGAGCGCGACGTCGCCGATCTCGACGACCTCGCCGAGATGGCGGCCGAAGACGAGGAGATGGCGGCCGAGCTCGGCTCCCAGCTCGGCTCGGTCGAGCGCCGCCTCGCCGAGCTGGAAGAGGCGCGCCTGTTCAGCGGCACCTACGACGCCGGCGATGCGGTCGTCACCGTCCACGCCGGCGCCGGCGGCACCGACTCCCAGGACTGGGCCGAGATCCTGCTGCGGATGTACCTGCGCTGGGCCGAGCGCCGCGGCTTCGCGGTCGAGATGGTCGAGGCCTCGCCGGGGGAGGAGGCGGGCCTGAAGTCGGCCACCTTCATTGCCCGCGGCGAGAACGCCTACGGTCTCTTCGCTGCCGAGCGCGGCGTCCACCGGCTGGTCCGGATCTCCCCCTTCGACTCCTCCTCGCGCCGCCACACCAGCTTCGCCCAGGTGGAAGTCGGCCCGGTGGTCGACGAAGACGTCGAGGTCGAGATCGACGAGGGCGACCTGCGGGTTGACACCTACCGTGCCTCCGGCGCCGGCGGCCAGCACGTCAACAAGACCGACTCGGCGGTGCGCATCACCCACATCCCTACCGGCGTCGTCGTCCAGTGCCAGAACGAGCGCTCGCAGACCCAGAACAAGGCGGTGGCGATGCAGCTGCTGCGCTCGAAACTGATCGAGCTGGAGGAGCGCAAACGCTCCGAAGAGCTGGCCAAGCAGCGGGGGGAGGTCAAAGACGTCGCCTGGGGCTCGCAGATCCGCAGCTACGTGATGCACCCCTACACGATGGTCAAGGACCACCGCACCGAGCACGAGGTGGGGGACGTGCAGCGGGTCCTCGACGGCGACCTCGACGACTTCGTCCGCGACTACCTGAACAAGACCGCGGCCGCCTCGGCCAACTAGATGGCCGAGCTCTTCCAGCTCGAACGGGCGGCCGCCGGCGAGCCGGAAGGCCTGCTCGTCCTCCATCACGGCCGGGGCACCGACGAGCGCGACCTGATCGGCCTCGCCGACTTCCTCGACCCGCAGCGGCGGCTACGGGTGGTGACGCCGCGAGCGCCGCTGACGCTGCCGGGCTCGCCCGGCTACCACTGGTACCTGGTGCCGCGGGTCGGCTACCCCGACCGCGAGAGCTTCGAGGCGGCGCGCGCGGCGCTGGCCGATCTGCACGACCGGCTCTGGGAGGAGAGCGGGGTGGGGCCGGAGCGCACGGTCCTCGGCGGCTTCTCGATGGGTGCGGTGATGAGCTACGCGATGGGGCTGGGTGCCGACCGCCCCGCCGTCGCCGGGATCCTCGCCTTCAGCGGCTTCGTGCCGACGGTGGAGGGATGGGAGCCCTCGCTGGCCGACCGCCAGGGGACCCGCGCCTTCATCAGCCACGGCAGCCGCGATCCGGTGATCGGGATCGAGTTCGCCGAGCGCGCCCGCGAGCTGTTCGAATCGGGCTGCCTCGACGTCACCTACCGGACCTCGGAGCTGGGGCACCAGATCGACCCCTCGCACCTGCGCGACGCGCAGGCCTGGCTCGGCGAAGTGCTGCCCGCGCAAGACGCGCCGCGCCCCTGAGCGCGCGGGCGGAGAGCTGAGACAGCCGCTAAGACCAGCGCAGCTTGCGGGTGCCGCCGCGGTGGGCGGTCAGGTGCACGCGGCAGTAGGCGGGCGTGTTGACCGCGTGCAGGTCGATCGCGAATTCGCGCGCGGCCAGCGCCCGCGCCATCTCCTTCGCGGAGAGGCCGAAGCTGTCGTGGAAGACGCCGGCGCGGCGGAAGCGCGTGTGGCTCGTCCCCAGGTGCAGGCCGCCCTTGGCGCCACGCAGCTTCGAGTCGATTGCGATGGCGGCCGGCGTGTAAGTGCGGTAGTGGATCGTCAGCCGAACCGTGTCGTTGCCGGGGTCGGCGGCGACCGTGGCGGTGGCGTCTTCGATCACGCATTCTTCGGCCGCGGCCTTTTCTTCGGCCGCTTCTTCAGCTTCTTCGCATTCTTCGGCTTCTTCGGCGCCGGCTTCGCATTCTTCGGTTTCCGCTTCGCCTTCTTCGCTTTCTTCTTCTTCCGGTTCGGGATTGACCGCCGAGAGCGACGGCGCCGCAGCCGGCGGGACGAGCAGCGCCTGCGCGGTGCCGCCCATAGCAAGCAGCGCCAGAAGCAGGAGGAAGAGGAGAAGGGAGAGCTTTCGCATGGCTCCTCCTTAGTCGGAGCCGGCGGATTCCCCCTTTAGGAACTCGTCTATTCGTCCAGGACGCCCTCGAGCTCGAGCAGCGCCCGCTTCATCGGCAACCCGCCGCCGTAGCCGCCGAGGGCCCCGCCCGTGCGCAGGACGCGGTGGCAGGGGACGACGAGGGGGATCGGGTTGCTGCCGCAGGCCGTCCCCGCCGCCCGCACGGCGCGCTCGTTGCCGGCCTTCCGCGCCATCTCGGTGTAGCTGGCGGTTTTGCCGTAGGGGATGCGGGCGATCGCCCGCAGCACCCGCAGCCGGAAGCCGCCGCTGAGGCTCCAGTCGAGCGGCAGGTCGAAGCGGTCGAGCTTGCCTTCGAAGTAGCGGTCGAGCTCGCGCCGGGCCTCGTCGAGCTCGGCCGGCGCCTCCAGCACCCGCGGCGAGACCCGCTCGGCGAGGTCGACCAGCAGCTCGTCGGGGTCCTGGTTGGGGAGGCCGACCCGGACCAGGCCGCGCTTGCTCTGCGCCAGCAGCAGCGGGCCGAAGGGGGAGTCGGTGCGGGTGTAGGCAACGTCGAGCAGCCCCTCCTCGGCGGCCCGTGCCTTGAATCCCTCGATCGCGGTATCGGTTGCAGTCTTCATCCCAGCTCCTTCCTCAGTCGTTTCAGTCCCTCGTGCAGGCTGCGGCGGGCGGCCTCCGGCGAGCAGCCGAGCGCGGCGGCGATCTCTGCGTGGGGGAGGTCGCTGCCGTAGCGCAGCGCCACCGCCGCCCGCTGTTTCGGCGGCAGCGCGTCGACCGCCGCCCAGAGGCGCTCGTCGCGCGCCGGAATCCCGTCCTCGACCGCAATCTCTCCCGGCTCGGCGACCGGGACCGGCCGCCGGCCGCCTGCGCGGTGGTGGTCAATCGCCTTGCGGTGGGCGATCGTCAGCAGCCAGCCGCGCAGGTTGCGCGCGTCGTCGAGTTGCGGGTAGGCCCGCAGCGCCGCCAGAAAGGTCTCCTGGAAGCAGTCCTCGGCGCCGTCGCGCCCGACCGCCCCGCGTAGCACCGCCATCACGGCACCGGAATGCTCGTCCAGGACGGTTTGAAACGGCGGCAGCGCGGTCACTCTGGGGATTAAACGTGGATGGACGACAAAACGTGAGATCTCCTGCATCGAACCTGCGATCGGACACCTCTGAGGTGCTCGATCGCAGGCTCGCTAGGCTGCCGCGATGATCGATCCGGCCGATGCCCTGCGGCAGAAGGTCGCCCGCGCGCTCGAGGAGGACCTCGGCACCGGCGACGTCACCTCCGAAGCGACCGTGCCCGAGGAGGCGCGGGCGCGGGCGCGGATCGTGCAGAAACAGCCGGGCGTCGTCTACGGGCTCGAGGTGGTGGCCGAGACGATGCGCCAGTGCGGGGCGGAGGACGTCGACAACCTCGTCGTCGAGGGGCAGTGGCGTGAGCACGTGCCGGCCGAGGTGCTGCTGGCGAGCGGCCCGGCGCGGGCGCTGCTGGCGGCGGAGCGGACCGCCCTCAACTTCCTCGGCCACCTCTCCGGGGTGGCGACGCTGACCTCCCGCTACGCAGAGGCAGTGGAGGGGACGGGCGTCAGCATTCTCGACACCCGCAAGACCACCCCGAGCCAGCGCTGGCTGGAGAAGGCGGCGGTCGCCGCCGGGGGTGGGATCAACCACCGCATGGGCCTCTACGACGCGATCCTGATCAAGGAGAACCACATCGCCGCCGCCGGCGGCCTGGCGAAGGCGGTCCACGCCGCCCGCACCGCCCAGCCGGAGATGGCGATCGAGGTCGAGGTCCGAGACGCCGAAGAGGCCGCCTACGCGCTCGGCACCGGCGTCGACCGGCTCCTGCTCGACAACATGACCCCCGACGAGATGCGCACCGTCGCCAGCTTGCGCGACGAAACCGCCGGCGACCACGAAATCGCCCTCGAGGCCTCCGGCAGCATCACCCTCGACAACGTCCGCGAGATCGCCGAGACGGGCGTCGAGTTCATCTCCATAGGAGCGCTAACCCACTCAGCACCCACCGTCGACTTCAGCATGTTGCTCGAGCTCATCTGAAGCCTCAAGGGAGCGGGCGACCTCCACTGAAACGGCTGGCGTGAGGAAGGGATGCCCCCTCTCCCGGAGGCTTTGGGTCAAGCTGCCTCAAGCCTTGGTCCCTTGACCACATACGGTCTCCGGGGGAGGGGGCATCCCTTCCTCTTCAGCCGGCAGCGCTACTTGAGCAGTTTGGAGAGACGACGGTCTTTGAGGATGCGGCCGCCGGTTTGCTCCTCGGGGCAGTAATTGGTTTGGTACTCGGAGAAGAAGACGGCCTCGATGGTGGTGCCGCAGCGGGGGCAGGGGTCGCCCTCGCGTTTGTGGATCTTGAGGGGCTTGTCGAATTTCTCGGGGATCTCGGGGCCGATCGTCGTCTCGTAGTGGTCGATCGCGTCGCCGAGGACGTGAAGGGCGGCGTGCAGGCGCTCGACCTCCTCGGGCTCCAGCTCCGAGCCTTTCTTGAAAGGGGAGAGGCGGGCCTCCCAGAGGATCTCGTCGACCCAGGAACGGCCGATGCCGGCGACGTCTTTCTGGTGGCGCAGCAGCGGGTGGAGGTGGCGCGGCTGATCGATCGCGGCGGCGAGCTCCGCGAGCGGGGGAGGGGGCCAGGCCTCCGGTCCCAGGCTCGCCACCATCTCGTCCTCGGCGACCGCATCGGCCGGCAGGAGCTTCGCCCAGGCCCGCTGCTTGGTGCCGGTCTCGCGCAGCCGCAGCTCGCGCCCGTCGCCGAGCCGGACCAGAACCCGCGAAGCTTTGTCGCGCAGCGAGGCGCGTTTGTCGAAGACGCGCAGCTTGCCCGCCGACATCAGGTGGATCAGCAGCGCCAGGTCGCCGAACTCGACCACGACCATCTTGCCGATTCGCCGCGCCTCCGTCACCTTGCGGCCGGCCAAAGCCTCCAGCGGCGGGTCGAAGGTCTTCATCACGTTCATCCCCGGCGCCAGCACCGATTCCACCTCGCTTCCGACCAGGGCGCTGTCGAGGCGGCGGGTGACGATCTCGACCTCCGGCAGCTCGGGCATGCCGGAAAGGCTAGAGGGGCGATTCGATCATCTAGACTTCTGAGACGTTCATTCGACCGGTCCGGACCCAGTCCCGCCGGCGAACATCAGGAAAGGAAGGGCTCATGCAGGAGCTCCCGACGATCCAACCTACGCTCGCGCCGGAGCTGAGCCCGGAGCAGATCGCTGAGATCAGCGACGAAGTTCGCCTGCTCGCCGAGCAGCGCAACGCCGTCATTCTCGCCCACAACTACCAGCTGCCCGAGATCCAGGACGTCGCCCATTACCTCGGCGACTCGCTCGGCCTCTCCCGTCAGGCGGCCGAGACCGACGCCGAGGCGATCGCCTTCTGCGGCGTCCACTTCATGGCCGAGACCGCCTCGATCCTCTCGCCGCAGAAGAAGGTGCTGATCCCCGACCTCGACGCCGGCTGCTCGCTCGCCGACTCGATCACCGCCGATCAGCTGCGCGCCTGGAAGGCCGAACACCCCGGCGCGCTGGTGGTGATGTACGTCAACACCTCGGCCGAGGTGAAGGCGGAGACCGACTACTGCGTCACTTCCTCCAACGCGGTCCAGGTCGTCGAACACATCTGGGCCGAGCACGGCCCCGACACCGAGATCCTCTTCGGCCCCGACATGTGGCTCGGCGCCTTCGTCGAGCGCGAGGCCGGGCTGATCGACGAACCCGAGCGCCGCGGCCGCTTCCACATCTGGGACGGCGAGTGCCACGTCCACGCCGGGATCAAGCCGCTCGACATCGCCCGCACCCGCGAAGAGCACCCAGACGCGGAGTTCCTGATCCACCCCGAGTGCGGCTGCTCGACCCAGGCGATGGAGTACGTCGCCTCCGGCGAGATCGACCCCGAGGGGGTCCACATGCTCTCCACCTCGGGGATGCAGCGCCACGTCGAAGCGCACCCCGACGGCGAGTTCATCGTCGCGACCGAGAACGGGATGCTCTACCCGCTGCAGCAGGCGGCGCCGGGGGCGCACCTGATCGAGGCCAACCGGATGGCCTTCTGCAAGTACATGAAGATGATCACCCTGCCGAAGCTGCGCGACTCGCTGCAGGAGATGCGGTTCGAGGTCAGCGTGCCGGCGGAGATCGCGGCGCGGGCGCGGGTGCCGATCGAGCGCATGGTCGCGATCGGCTAGACGCGCCTGACGCCGCCGACTCTTTCACGCGTTTTTAGATCGCTTTTCGGTTCCTTTGCCGAACCCGGAGCAGGCTGTCTCCGTACCCCTCGGCAAGGAAAGGACAGGTGATCGCCATGCAAGCGAAGAAGAGAGTGCTCGTCGTCGCCGACAAGACCGCCGACTCGCCGGACCTGATCGAGGCGCTGCGCCGGTGGTCGGAGAGCTCGCCGGCCAGCTTCACCCTGCTGGTTCCCGCCGTGCCCCACGGCCTGGCCTGGGCGGCCGACATGAAAGCAGGATGGTCCGACGCCGTCGCGCGGGCCGAGCGCGCCGCCGCCCGGATCCGCGGAGAGGGACTGGGGCTGGAGGACGTGATCGTCGGCGACCCCGACCCCTTCGCCGCGGTCGGCGATGTCATCCACGCCCGCGAGTTCGACGAGGTAATCGTCTCGGTCCTCCCGCACGGCCTCTCGAAGTGGTTGGCCCTCGGCCTGCCCGCCCGCCTGCGCCGCTCGATCGACCTCCCGGTCACCCAGGTGACCGCCCACCAATGGCGGGCACCGACGCTCTCGCGCGAACCCATCGCTGCTTGATCAGGACCGCCCGCAAGCAAACAAACCAGTTCTTTTAATGGATTACCTTGCTCGCCCTTGCCGTTTAGCGAGGGGAGGAGCAAATGGCCGACTGGATTCGGCGGGTGAGTGTGTGGCGTCAGGACGGAAGCTCTCAGACGGTTCAGCTAGCTGAGCTTTCTCAGCCCGAAGGCTTCTGCTGGTTCGAGCTGACCTGCGGAGTCGAGGTAGTCGATGACGTCCTGGTGACGATCGGCGACCACTGTCCGGGGCTGACGGAGGAGATGCTCCAGGACCTGTTGACTCCCGACGAGCAGCCCGAGGGCAAGGTCTTCGACGGCGGTATTCGGCTTGCCTCCTCGTTCAGCGTCGATCCCTGGCGCCCCGACAGGCAGGTCAGCCGCGGAACGCCGCAGGGAGTTGGCGTGCTCCGCTTCCAGCCGGTCGAGTTGCTGGCGGGCGAGAGCTGGCTCGTCACCTGCTGGCATCCGCAGCGCGTCTTCCAAGGATCGAAGGAGGTCGAACAGCTGCCACCCGGAGAGGTCGACGGTCTTCGCGAGGCGGTGGCGGCAAGGTGGAAGCGCACGCCCGGGAAGCTGCCCGGAGACCTGGGGATCTCGATCATGCACGAGCTGGCCCTCACCTATGCCCCTGCTCACCGTGCCCTCAACGCCTGGCTCGAGGACTGGGAGCTGAGCCTCTACATCGACGACGACC
>JBQCIG010000185.1:0-6763 GCA_051953975.1 Solirubrobacterales bacterium
CTCGGCGCCGGCTACGTCCATCGCTCCTCCCGCGCCGGCGACCCGCAGCTCCACACCCATGTCCTCGTCGCCAACGCCACCTTTGCCGAGGGCCGCTGGACCCGGCTCTACCACCCGGCGATCTACGAGCATGCGAAAACCGCCTCATACATCTACGAGGCACACCTGCGCGACGAGCTGACCCGCCGCCTCGGTGTCCGCTGGCGCGAGGTGGTCAATGGCATCGCCGAGATCCGCGGCTTCGACTCCGGCCACCTGCGCGCCTTCTCCACCCGCCGCCAACAGATACTCGAGGCGGCGGGGGAGGGGGCCAGCGCTCGCGCCCGCCAGATCGCGACCCTGGCGACGAGGGAGGCGAAGGACCGCGACCTGAGCACGGAGAGCCTGCGCGACCTCTGGCGGGCGAAGGCCGAGGAGATCGGCCTTTCCGGCGAGTCGATCCGCGCCACCCTCGGCCACGAGCGCCAGGCCCCCGAGGGACGGGTCGCGGTTGCCGAGGTCGAAGCGGCCGTGACCGCCCACGCCTCGCATTTCGACCGCCGCGACGCCATCCAGGCCGTAGCCGACTCGCTGCCTGCCGGCGCTCCCGGCGAGGAGGTGGTCGAGCTGGCGGATATGTACCTGGCCCGTCCGGACGTGATCGGGATCGCGACCACCGCCAAAGGCGAGCGGTTCGCGACCCGCGCGATCTGGGAGCTTGAGCGCGGAGCGCTGGAGCGGGTCGAGGTCATGGCCACCCGCGACGACGCCGCCGTGGTCGCGGAGATCGTCGCCTCCCGCGTCCTCGCCAAGCGGCCTTCGATCAAGCCCGACCAGGAGGCGATGGTGCGCCGCCTGCTCGGTGGCGGCGAGGGCGTGGTCGTCGTGGTCGGCGAGGCCGGGACCGGGAAGACCTACGCCCTGACCGCCGCGGCCGAGGGTTGGGCGGCGACTGGCGCGGAGGTGCGCGTCGCGGCGCCGACCTGGCGGGCGGCGAATGTGCTGCGCTCGGAGGGCCTGAGCGCCACCAGCGTCGCCCGCCTCCTAGCCGAGCTGGATCGTGCAGCTGCGAGGGGCGAAGCGGCTCTTGGCCGCCGCGCCGTTCTGGTGGTTGACGAGGCCGGGATGGTGGACTCGCGGGCGATGGCCCGCTTGGTCGCCCACGCCCAGGAGGCCGACGCCAAGCTGGTCTTGATCGGCGATCCGGCGCAGCTGGGGGAGGTCGAGGCGGGTGGCCTCTTCGCCTCGATCGCGTCGCGGACGGAGCCGGTCGTCCTCGATGAAGTGATCCGCCACCGCCATGAGCTTGAGCGCGAAGGCGCGAAGCTGATCCGCTCCGGCGAAGGCCGGGAGGCCCTTGCGGTCTACCAGGGCGCCGAGCGCGTCACCGTCTCAGACGATCCGCTGGCCCGCCGCGAGGCGATGGTCGCCGACTGGTGGCGCAGCTACGAGCGCGGGGAGGACGCGCTGATGATCGCCAAGCGCAACGCCGAGGTTCAGGAGTTGAACGCGCTGGCGCGGGAGCGGATGAAGGCGGCCGGTCGCCTCGGCGCGGAGGAGGTCAAGGTCGGCGAGGCTCGCTTTGCTGCCGGCGATCAGGTCATCACCCGGATCAACGACCAGCGCCAGAACATCTATAACCGCGAGCGCTGGCAGGTAGCTCAGGTCGATGCAGCTTCGGAGCGTTTGTGGTTGGTCGGAATCGACACCCGCGGGCGGGTGTGTGTCGATTCCGACGACTTGGGGCGCTTGAGGGAGAGGGACGGAGGCCCGGCGATCGAACACGCCTACGCCGCGACGACCTACCAGGCGCAAGGGGCGACGGTGGACACCGCTTTTGTGATGGCCGACCCCTCGATGGACCGCCAGGAGTTCTACGTTGCCACCTCGCGGACCCGCGAGCAGACCTACCTCTACGCCACTCCCGAGATTCAATTCGACCGCGACGAGTTTGCGCCGCACTCGCCGTATCTGCGCGATGGGCTGGAGCACATCGCCGAAGCCGCCGAGCGCGACGGCTCGCAGGTCTCAGCACACGACGAGGCGCTGCGCCAGGAGCTCGGGCAGCTTCCCGGCGACGAGCTGCTCCGTCGCCTGCACGAGCTCAGGTCGGAGGCCGGCGCCGAGCAGCGCAACCAAGAACGGCATCTACGAGCCGAGGCGGAAATCCAACGCCACAGCGAGCACTTGGAGCAGTACCGCTCGGCCTCGCACTCGGTGCATCCCTCAAACGAAGAACACACGCTTGAGCGGCTCATGGCGGCGAGAGCCGAGCGCGAGCAGTTGCCCGAGGTCGGCCACGAAGCCCGCGCCAAGATGGCGGTAGCCGAACACCTCCTCGCCGAGCGCGAACGGGTCGCCGCGACCGCCGCCCGGATCTCTCCTCCCGACTACATCAAGCGCGAGCTGGGGGAGAGACCGGGTGATCCGACGAAAGCCCGCGCCTGGGACAAGGCGGTGCGGGGAATCGAGGGCTACCGCACGAGAAACGGCGTGAGGGACAGACACAATGCGCTCGGGTCGAAGCCGAAGGACCCAGCCGCACAGGCTCGGCAGAGGCAGGTCAGGGAGCAGTTGCAGCGCACGCAGCGCCAGCTCGGGTTGAAACGGCAGCTGCAGCGCGCCGCCAAGCGCTCACTGGGATTCGGGATCGGGCGGTGATCGAGACCGTGGCGAAGAAGCTGCCGGCATCCATCCCTCGCATCGCTCTTACCCCCTCGGAGGCCGCTGCCGCCATCGGTGTCGGTCCCGACTTCTTCGACGCCAACGTCGCTCCGCAGCTGCGGTTGGTCCGGCGGGGTCGAAAGCGGCTCGTGCCGGTCAGCGAGCTTGAACGGTGGGTGGCCGAGAGTGCCGAAAAGCCGATGGTGGAGCAGCTCGGATGAGGCTCGCGGCATCCGCCTCAGTCGGTAGATTTCATCGCAACAAAAAGCGGCCCCCGGACCGGCGTTGGCGCGCCGCCGAGGGCCTGACCACAAGGAGAACGGACCTCCCTATGGCTGCTACTCACCCTATGTATCTGTGCCCTTGGACGGGCGACAACCTTCCTCGCGGGAAGGGGCGCGCCGATGGCTGAGGGGATCAGGAAACGCCACTCGCGCAACTGCCGCTCTCGCAACGGCGGTCGCTGCAACTGCAATGCGGGTTGGGAGGCGTCGGTCTACCTCGCCCATGAGGGCAGGAAGGTCAGGCGCACCTTCGACCGCGAGGCCGAAGCCCGTTCCTGGCGGAACGACACCCGTGCTGCGCTCGCCGAGCGCCGCCAGAACGGACCGAGTCTCACTCTTGAACAGGCTGCATGGCTCTGGCTGGAGGCTGCTCGCACCGGCCGGGTCCGCGACCGCTCGGGCCACACCTACAAGCCTGGGACCCTGCGCGAATACGCCAGGGTCCTGCGCCTGCGTGTCCTGTCGGAGTTCGGTTCAACTCAGCTCGCCGCGATCACCCGAGGCGACCTCCAAGCATTCGTAGACAAGATGCTCGCCGAGGAGTTGGCGGCAAGCACCATCCGAAATACGGTCAACCCCCTCCAGGCGATCTTTCGTCACGCCGTGCGCCGCGAACTCGCGCCGCTCAACCCGACGCGGGATCTTGAGTTGCCCGCAGCACGAGGTCGCCGCGACCGGATCGCCTCCGCAGTCGAAGCGTCCAGCTTGATCGAGGCCCTGCCGCCAGAGGATCAAGGTATGTGGGCGACCGCCTTCTACGCAGGGTTGCGGCGCGGCGAGTTGCAGGCGCTTCGAGGTTCGGACATCGACCTCAAGCGGTCGGAGATTCATGTTCAGCGCTCCTGGGACCAAGAGGAGGGACCGATCCCGCCGAAGTCCAAGGCAGGAACGCGGACGGTGCCCTTGCTCGCAGTTCTGCGCCCCTATCTCAAGGATGCGGCACTCAAGCCGGGACTTGCCTTTGGCCGAGGCCCAGATCAGCCCTTCGACCCGAAGACCGTGGGGGACCGCGCGAAGCGGTCATGGACCCAGGCCAACGAAAGGGACGCTGAGAAGGGCAACCTTCACCAGGCGCTTCGACCCATGACCCTGCATGAGTGCCGGCACACCTTCGCCTCCTTGCTGATCGACGCGGGCGTCAACCCCAAGGCGATTCAGGAGTTCATGGGGCACGCGACGATTGAGGAGACGTTCTCCCGATACGGCCACCTAATGCCTGGCGCTCGTGACCAGGCGCGAGAGTTGGTTGACGCTTATCTGGCGGCGGCCGTTTAAAGCTGTCTACTGGCGAAGTTGCCGCAGGCACTGTGCCTAAGCTCTGGCTCAATGGACGGGGTGCGAACGATGATCTTGGGAGGCCCTGACAATGAGGCCCGTGTTGGCGCGGTCGAACAGGTAATGGCGCGCAACGGATTCGAAGGCCCATGCTTTGCGGACCTCCACCATCAAGGCGGTGGGCTGTGGTTTCTGCTGATCGGTATAGCTCCAGCCGCGTTCCTTAAGTCCATTGCGGAAGCGGCGGGGGAGGACGCATGGAAAGCCATCAAGAGCCTCTATCGCGAACTTCGTGAAGCCCTCGGGCAGGACGACGAAAGCCACGGCCAGCTCTACATTCGGGAGGGCGGCGAAACGAAAGCCGAGTGGGAGGCGTCGGACCGGAAAGCGCTCTTGCCAGGATTGCCACCTCAAGGGGAGCATCCGCCTCAAATCGTGATCGACTCGATTCTGCCGGACGCAGCCCTCCAGGCCCTATTCGAGGTTGATTTCAGCCAGCTAGAAAGCACCTCTTTCGAGTGGGACCGGAGGCGACAAGAATGGGTCCCGAAGGAGCGTTGGTAGCTGTCTGCTGGCGCACCGACTGGCGCACGAACGACAGACCCGACGAGGGCCGGTCGATCCTAGAAACGCGAAAACCCCCTGGTAGCGGGGGTTTTCGTATGCGGCTGAATGGAGTCGAACCATCACGGGTGTTGCCACCCACAAGGCCCTCAACCTTGCGCGTCTACCAGTTCCGCCACAGCCGCTCGAGGGCGCTCGATTCTAGTTGTTCGGGCTGCACGGGAGCGCGCAAGTTGCGGGCGTCCGCGGGGCGCGGTACTCTACGAACAAGTGTTCGAAGGCAATTTGCGGCTGTTCGACCCGGCATCGGAGGAAAGCGGAGAGACGATGGACCTTGACCTGACCAAGCGGCAAAAGGAGATCTTCGACTTCATCCGCAAGTACGCGGCCAAGACCGGCTACCCGCCGACGGTGCGGGAGATCGGCAAAGCCGTGGGCCTGCACTCGTCCTCGACCGTTCACGCCCACCTGGCCAATTTGGAGAAGCTGGGCCTGGTCAAACGGGATCCCTCGAAGCCGCGGGCGATCGAGCTGCTCTTCGACAAGGCCAAGCAGGCGATCACGCCGGACAACGGGCTGCCGCTGGTCGGGCAGGTTGCGGCCGGCGAGCCGATCCTGGCCGAAGAGAACATCGAGGAGTACCTCGAGGTCCCCGACGTGATCGGCGGCGAGGACGGCGACTACATCCTCCAGATTCGCGGCGAAAGCATGAAAGAAGCCGGCATCCTCGAAGGCGACTACGTGATCGTGCGCCCGAGCGACGATGCGGCCAACGGCGAGATCGTCGTCGCCCTGATCGGCGAAGAGGCGACGGTGAAGCGGATCTACCGCGAAAAGGACCACATCCGGCTGCAGCCCGAAAACGAGGATATGGAGCCGATCCTCACCACCGAGGCGCGGGTGTTGGGAAAAGTTGTAGGCGTCTTCAGGAAGGTCTGACGAGGCTCAGGGGTCGTCAGGCAAGGACGCAGGAGCCGGAATAGCACCGCTATTTCGACGACCGAGGACGCCGCATGACGGCCCCTGAGGCCGTCAGGGCCACTTACCGGCTTCGATCTTCTTCTTGTAGCCCCGCTGTTTGCGACGGGCATCCCACATGATCAGCGGCAGCAGCCGCAGTCCCAGCTGCGGGAAGAGATCAAAGAAACGCAGCATCGGGCCGCGGTGGCGGGGGACGATCAGGAGCGGGCGCGGTCGCTCGGTCAGCGCCCCGACCTCCTTCGCCACCTCCTCGGTGGTGAGCAGGCGGCCGGAGAAGGAGGGGGCTGCGTCGAGGTCGTCGAGCTTGTCTTCGAGCATCGGCGTCCAGATCCCGTCGGGGCAGACGGCGGAGAGCCGGATGCCCTTGATGCCGCGGCGGCGCAGGTCGAACAGCGTCCCCAGGGTGAAGGCGATCGCCGCGTGCTTGCTGGCCGAGTAGGCAACCTCGCCCGGGGCGGCGACGATCGCCGCCAGCGAGCAGATGTTGACGACGTGCCCGTGCCCGGCCTGAATCATTGGCCCCAGCGCCGCCACGGTGCCGTTCATCAGGCCGGTGGCGTTGACGTCGAGCATCGTCTGGCGCATCTCGGCGCTCTGCTCCCATGCCACGCCGCTGAAGAAGACGCCGGCGTTGTTGACCCAGAGGTCGAGCGAGCCGGCGCGGGCGAGCGATTCGGCCAGCGCCCGGCAGGCCGCCTCGTCGCGCACGTCGAGCGCCGAGGCCCGCGCCTCCCTGCCTAGCTCGGCGGCGACCCGGTCGGCGGCGCCGGCGTCGACGTCGGTGACGTGAACGCGATAGCCGCGGCCGGCGAGCTCGCCGGCGATCGCTCGGCCGAGGCCGCTGCCGGCGCCGGTTACAACGGCCGTTCGCATCAGCCGCGAGTCTACGCTCGCTGCCCGCCGACGGGCCGAAAACCGGCCCAAACCGGGCCGCGGACGCAGAATTCCATGGCAATCCGGCGTCCGAAGCCCCATACACCCGCCGGGCCCGCGCGGTGCTGCCGCCGCGCCCATCG
>JBQCIG010000186.1:0-5946 GCA_051953975.1 Solirubrobacterales bacterium
TCCAGAGCGCGACGAAGTCACCGCTGGCGCTGGGATTGCGGCTCGGAATCCCTTCCCAGAGGATCTCGAGAATGGTCCCGTGTTCTTCGTCCACTTCTCCTGTGAGTTCCATGCTGTGGGAATGGGTCGTACCCAGCTCGATTGCGAGCAGCTCGGAAGGATCGGTAGCCATCAAGGCCTCCTCTATTTGCTTAGAGAACTTCGTTCTTTTTTGCGACTTATTGAATGCGCAGGTCATCTAACCACGACAGGTTGCCAGGAACAAGCGCACGCCTAGAGAACCCGGGTGTTTCCCCGCGATTTGCGGCTTTCAGGCGGACTTCTACGCCGCTTTTGGTCAGAGTGCTGACCTGGAAAACATCCGTGTTTCAAAGCAGACTCGGCTGTCGGCTCCCGCGTGTCGACATAAGGGAAAGGGCCGGGCGGAGCAAGCCCTCCTCCGCCGCGGGCGAGCCTATTGTTCCCTGCCCTTGTACGACGCTTCTCAGCACCCGATCGGCGGCGGGGCGCGTGGCCGATCGCTTCCGAATTGGCCTGGTTCCCGACCCCTCCGCTCCTGGCAGGAGGAGGCGACCGAAGCCGTGCGAGGGCACTCGGGCACCAGCTTCCTGGCCTCGGCGACGCCGGCTGCGGGCAAGACCACCTTCGGCCTCCACATCGCCCACCGGATGCTGAGCGCCGGGTTCGTCTCGCGCGTCGTCGTCGCCGGCCCGACCACCCACATCTGCCGCCAGTGGGCCGCCGACGCGGGCCGCTACGGCATCGACCTCGAGCCGAACCGGCCGAACTCGGACGGGCCGGAGTCGGCCGACTTCCACGGCGTCGCCGTCACCTACCAGACGATCGCGACCGGGCCGGACACCCACCGGCTGGCCGCCGGCCGCCAGCCCACACTGCTGATCGCCGACGAGCCGCACCACATGGGCGATCAGGCCGCCTGGGGTCTGCAGACCCGCAGGGCATTCGACGGCGCCCGCTTCCGACTGCTGCTCTCGGGCACGCCCTTTCGCTCCGACAACTCGGCCATTCCCTGGGTCAGCTACGACGAGGACGGCCTCAGCCAGGCCGACTACGTCTACGGCTATCCGCAGGCTCTGGTCGACCGGGTGTGCCGCCCGATCACCTTCCTCCCGTACGACGGTGAGATGGAGTGGATCTCGGACGGCCGGCTGCGCAGCGCCGACTTCGATCTCGTCCTGCCGGCGGTGGAGGCGGCACGGCGGTTGCGGACGGCGCTCAACCCGGAAGGCGAGTGGATGGGCGAGGTGCTGCGCGACGGCGATGCCAGGCTCAGCGCGGTGCGCGCCGACGGGCACCCCGACGCGGGCGGCCTGGTCATCGCCTCCGATCAGGATCACGCGAGGGCAATCGCGGCGCGGCTCGGGTCGATCGCGGGGGAGCGACCCGAGCTGGTGATGAGCGACGAGCCCGGTGCCAGCCGGCGGATCGCCGATTTCGCCTCCTCCGATCGCCGCTGGCTGGTCTCGGTCCTGATGGTCTCGGAGGGCGTCGACATCCCGCGTCTGCGGGTGGGCGTTTATGCGACCGCGGCCCGGACCGAGCTCTTCTTCCGCCAGGTGGTCGGTCGCTTCATCCGGGCCACCCCGGGGCTGCGCCGCCAGATGAGCTACCTGCTGATGCCGGCCGATCCGCGGCTGAAGGCGCTCGCGCACGAGATCGAGCTGGAGCGCCGACATGCGCTTGACCTCGCGCCGGGCGCCGAGGAGGAAGAGGACATGGAGCTGGACGACTCCGCTCCAGAGCGGGGCGAGCCGGGTGGGGGCTTTGCCGCCCTCAGCTCGGGCGACGCCGAGCTGGACGAGGCGATCATGAGCGAGACCGCGCTTCAGCTCTTCCCGACCGACGACCCCAGGCCGGCGGCAAAGAAGGCGACCGCCTTCGCCGCGGCCAAAGCCGCAATGGAGAACCGCGAGCCCGAGCGAGAGTCGGCCTACGCGACCCGAGAGCGCCTGCGCGCCGAGCGCAGGCGCCTGGTCATCGACGTCGCCCGTCGCACCAACAAGCCCCACCGCGAGATCCAGGCCCGCATCAACCGCGCCACCCGAGCCCGCTCGGTTGCCACCGCCACCATCGACCAGCTCGAGCGCGGCAACACGATGCTGCGCCGCGAGCTGTGGGGGTGATCGGCGAAAGAACTCGGTCTCGGACCCGCAGCCCTGTGGGATGATTTGGCGTGGGATGGGGAAGGGCGAAAGGTGAGCGAGCTGCTTGAGGATCGGCTGGAGGCGGAACTCGGCGGCGGCCGGGTGCTGATCAGTGTCCTCGACGTTCTTGCCGATGCGGTGACGATCCGAGCGCCCGACGATCGGCTGATCTACGCCAACCGCGCGGCCCTGGCCCGCATGGACCTCAAGTCGGTCGAGGAACTGAGGGCGGCGGACCCGCGTGGCTTGATGGACCGGTGGATCACGACGAGCGAGGATGGGCCGCCGGTCGCCATGGACGATCTTCCGTCCGTCCGCCTGCTGCGCGGGCAGCGGCCAGACCCGCTGACGCTCCGGACCGTGGATCGCACGAGCGGCGAGGAGCGTTGGGTCGTGCTGAAGGCGGCTGGGATCGAGGATGCCAATGGCGAGATCAGGGCGGCGGTCACGATCATCGAGGACGTAACTGCCGCCAAGCGCGCGGCTCTGCGCACCGAATTTCTGATTGAAGCGACGCGGGTGCTTGCCTCCTCGCTTGATTACCAGCAGACGCTCCGCAATGTGGCAACGCTGGCGGTGCCCGACATCGCCGACTGGTGCGCCGTCGACCTCATCGACTCAGGAGGGTGTCGGGTGCCGGTCGCGATCGCCCACGTCGATCCCACCAAGATCGAGATGGCGGAGCGCTTGCGCGCCTACCAGCCAACCCAGCTCGATTCGAGCCAGGGGCTGGGGAAGGTGCTGCGGACGGGCGAAGCCGAGTTGATCCCCGACATACCCGATGAGCTTCTGGTGGAAGGCGCCACCGATGAGCACCATCTGTCGCTCCTGCGGGCGGTCGGGCTGAGGTCGGCCCTTGTGGTACCGATGAAGGTGCGCGGCCGGACCATCGGAGCGATCTCGATGGTCGCGGCGGAGTCGGAGCGGCGTTTCGATCGTGAACACGTCGACTTCGCTTGCCAGATCGCCGACCGGGCCGCACTCGCCGTCGAGAACGCACGGCTCTATACCGAGCGAACCCACATCGCGCAGACGCTGCAGGCGAGCCTGCTTCCGGACTCCCTGCCTACGGTCGAGGGGTGGGAAGTCGCCGCCCTGTACCGACCCTCCGGCGCCGAGACCGAGGTCGGTGGCGATTTCTATGATCTCTGGCAAGTCGGCGAGGAGTGGATGGCGTTCGTCGGTGACGTCACCGGCAAGGGAGTCGAGGCGGCAGCGCTCACCTCACTGGTCCGTCACACCGCGCTGGAGGCCTCGGAGATCTGTACCGACCCCTCCTACGTCCTCTCCCGCGTCGATGCCGCGCTCAAGCGCCATGGCGAGCTCTCCATCTGCACCGCCCTTGGAATACGCCTGCGAGGAGCAACGGGTGCCCTCGCGGACGGCGGCCATCCCTCCTTGATTCGACTCGGGGAAGATGGGATACGGCAACTGGGCACCCACGGCAGCATGCTCGGTGGTTTGGAGAACCCATCGTGGCCGCAGGAGGAATTTCAGATGCGACCTGGCGACACCCTGGTGGCGATAACGGACGGGGTGACGGATGCGGTCGGTGAGGGCGGCACCCGGTTCGGCGTAGGGCGTCTCGAAGAAGTGCTGCGCGCGGGGAGCAGTGACACTGCCTCGGACCTGCTCGAGCGGCTGGCGAAGGCCCTCGACCGATTCCAGGTTGGCGACCAGGCCGACGACATGGCCGTGCTGGCACTGCGCTACGCCGGCGAGGGCGCCGGGCCGGTCATCCGGGCCGAGGAGCGATGACGGAGGCGGCGTTCGAGGTCCTCAGCGAGGAGATGACCCCTGGGGTGGTCGTCCTCGCCTGCGCATGTTCTTGGCGCTTTGCCAGCGAGCGAAGACCGAGGATTGGCAGCTGACCTTGACGCGGCCCTCTGGCTCGGTGCAAACGCTCTTTGAGATCACGGGAGCCGCACCCAGCCTGCCCTCGTCGACGATTGGGAGTTACAGTAGGCAATGGAAGCCGATCGCAGGCCTTGCGACGCAACTGCGACCCAAGCGGTCGACCTCTCGCTGCCCCGAACCGCGGAGGCGCCCGCGCTGGCCCGTGCCGCGACCAGGGAGTTCTGTAGAGGGGCGGCGCTCGTAACTCAGTCCCGATTGGCTCTTTGCCCCGGTGGGTGGATCGACTGACGGGGCACCAAGTGGGTCAGGATCAAGTAGACGAACCGGAAAGTCGACGCTCGCTGCGTTTCGAGCCAGCGGACCATCCAACGTCCACAGCTCCGCGTCAAGCTCCTGGGCCAACGCGATGTAGGCGGCGTCGTAGGCGCTCTCGCGTTTGAGCTTGGCAGCCACCGCGATCACAGCAGGGCCATCAACCAAGCCATGCAAGCTGATCTCAATCGCGACTATCCGCTGCCACGCGACTTTTGCATCTGCGGAGTCGATCTTTTCTGCTGCGATGTTGCGCGTCAGGGGCGTTGGCAACCTCGAAGCGAAAGAGCGAGGGGGCATGAAGAGCCTCTTCCGCCTCTTCCCACGCACGAAACCGGTGTTCAATGGCCGGTGTGCGCTCAGTGTCAAGCGCCAGCGCGACAGCGACGTTCGAGTCGAGAACGACCGTCAAAGGCCGCGCTGCTCAAGTTCTTCGCGGCCTTCGCGGACCACGGCGACGGCATCGACAGGGCCGCGAACCCTGCCGCGGACATCGGCCAGGTCGGCCAGGATGCTCTCCAAGTCGGAGTGAGCGGGCGCAAGCTCGGCTGCGAGCAACTCGTCGGCAAGCTCGTCCGGCTGCACGCCGCGACGACCCGCCTCTCGCTCAAGGCGGTCATAAGCGTCGGGGGTGACGTGGATTACCCGGTCGCGCGTTGCCATGAGAGGAAGTTTAGGGACGAATCAGACGGCCACCGCAAGAAACTGAGCCCGCCAGCTATTGCCGCCCACACAGTGGAACCTCCCCGACTACCTGCATTGTGCCCGCAAGATGTTGACCTAGGCGTTGACCCGAAACGAAAAGCGCCACCCCAAGGGCGGCGCTTTCGGCTCTACAAGTGGAAGCGGCTGAAGGGATTCGAACCCTCGCCTGTTTGTGCTTCCCGAATCGAAGTATGCCGCCCTCCGAATGACTGCACTTTATGCCATTTAGCGGCGAAAAGCCCGAAGATCTCCCCGTTAGCGGCCGATCCGCTGGGGGTGCCAGCCCAGTATCTGATCCCTGGGCAGCAAGGAGAGCCCGCTCAGCGCATAGAGGAACGCGGTGCCGATCAGCACCCGCGCCTGCGCGTCATCCACGGAAAGCGACTGGTGATCGGCACGAGGGCTATTACCGCCGACAATTAGTACGAATGCTTGTCTTTGTATGAATTCTTTGGGCCGATCCGCCTGCGTTAGCCGTTGCGCCAGCTCAGTCAAGACACCAGGTTACTTGGGGACGTCTGCCGATTCCTTGTTCACTAGGACATGGACGATGCCAGAGCCGTGTCTAATCCAATTATCGAGCAGCGCATTCCTCCGGGGGAGCGTGGTAGATCTCCGTGCCGGTCGCGTCGTAACCAAACACTTCCCCAAGGCAGAACGGACCACGTACCGCGAAAGTCCTAAATCGAAATGATCTCAGCCCTGAAATCTTCTTTTGCCGATCATTGAGAGTATGCAGGTGAACGAATTTTTCTCCTCCTTCACCAAGATCAAGGGACACAGAGACTATGCGGCTCTCGAATGCCAGCGCAAATATCGTCACCTGATCTTCTCCATCTCCAAAAGAATAGGTGCGAATCTCAGGAGGGCCGCCACGAGGCAACGAACCGCACACCGTGTCGTCGCT
>JBQCIG010000187.1:0-28837 GCA_051953975.1 Solirubrobacterales bacterium
CGCCGCTGCATGAAGCGGATCATCGCCGCCCGCCGCCGCTGCCCCGGCGGCCGGTCGCCGACGCCGGCGATCTGCCCCTCGTAGGCCATCAGCGCGTCGAGTTCGATCTGCGGTCGCCTTTCGATCTCCCGCGCCAGCGCCACCGCCTGCTCCAGCGTGTGGACGGGGGAGCGCTTCGGTCCGACCTTGACCCGACCGCCAAGCCACCACCAGCTCGCGTCGACGTCGATGCAGACCCGCACCGGCGGCGCCCCCTTTCCCAGCACCGCCTCGATCATCTCCAGGTGCTCGACGCAGTCGACCATCACGATCGGCGCGCCTTCCGGATTGGCCGCCGAGCGCAGCGCCAGCTCCTCCAGCGCCGCGGTGTCGACCGTGGGATAGGCGAGGAGTAAGTCCTCGAACCCCAGCTCGGCGAGCCACAGCGTCTCCGGCAGGGTGAAGGTCATCAGCCCCCGGAAGCGCTCGTCCCGCCCGAGGATCGCCTCCAGCAGCGCCCGGCAGCGGATCGACTTCGAGGCGACCCGCACCGGCTTCCCCGCCGCCCGCCTCAGCATCTCCTCGGCGTTCGCCCACATCGCCTCCAGGTCGACGAAGGCGAACGGCGCCTCCACCTCGGCGAAGATCCGCTCGTAGCGCTCGTGGGACTGAGGAGGCGGCCCGGACACCGCCGCCAGCCTATCCCCGCCGTTCCCGGTCAGCACCTACAATCGGACGCAGCGCAAGGAGAGGTGGCCGAGTGGCTGAAGGCACTCGCCTGCTAAGCGAGTAGGGGGCGCAAGCTCTCTCGAGGGTTCGAATCCCTCCCTCTCCGCTTAGCGTGTAGCGCAGATCGGGCTACACTGCTCTTGTGGCTTCCACGCACCCGCTTTCGCTTCGCCTTGGCGCGGACGGCTGGCGCGCTTTGGAGGACATCGCCCGCAAGCGGGGCCTCACCCGCGCGGAGGCCGCCCGGCAGGCGATCGCCGAGACTGCGGAGCGCGAGCGGAGACGGTCGGGGCTCGCGGCGGAGGTGGCCCGGCTCGCAGACGATCCCGTCGACAGCGCGGAGCGCAATCGCGTGATGGCTGAGATGGACGCGCTTGCCGCCGAGTGGCCTGAGTGACGCGCGGCGATATCTACCGCGTGCGGCTGCCTTCGCGTGGCGGCCATGAGCAGCGTGGGTCGCGCTACGCCGTGCTCGTTCAGGCAGACGAGCTCCTTGGGCTTTCAATTGTGCTCGTCGCGCCTACCTCCCAAAGCGTCCGGCCGGCGAGCTTCCGACCCGAGGTTGACATCGCCGGGCAGCGAACGCGGGTGATGGTGGAGCAGCTGCGCGCGCTGGATGTGCGCCGGTTGGATGACTTCGCGGGACGCCTGAGCGCGAGCGAGATGCAAGAAGTGGACGAGGCGCTCTCGCTCGTTCTCGCCCTGAGCTGAGAGCCTCTGCAGCGGTAATCTCAGCCGAAGCGCGTGGGAGGTCGACTTCCGAACATGCAACTGGACCAGTGGAGGAATGTTGCCGCGAGGGCTCTTGTGGCGGCTGTTGTCTTGGCATGCGTTCCCGGGTTTCAGGTGGCCACTGCAACTGGCAACGGAACTAGTGAACGCCCGTTGATGCGCGTGCCAAAGGTCATCGGCTTCAAGCCCCGCAAGGCCGATCACGTGCTGCGGGCACGGACCTTCAAGCCCCATTACACGGCGCTGACGAATGCATGCGCCGGTCTGCCACCGGGTGGGCACATCACCGCGCAGAGTCCGGTGCCAGGATCCTTCGCACCGGTGCATTCAGTAGTCCAACTGCAAACGTCTTGCCACTAAAGAACCTGACTGTTCGAGTGCGGAACGTGTAGGGTCGCTGTATGGCGGAGCCGTGCAGGGAAGTGTTTCCGGGCGCCCGGGTCGAACGCGACAATCCGCGCTATCCGACGATGGTGCAGGGGTTCAATCCTCGCTGGATCGCCAATCCGGACTGGGTGCAGGTCTGCGGCGACACCGAACAGGTTGTCGCCACCGTCCAGGAAGCCTTCGACGAAGGGAAGCGGATCACGGTCCGGTCCGGTGGTCACTGTTACGAGAACTTCGTCTGCGAAAACGAAGAAGGGGTGCTGATCGACCTCTCGCCGATGAACGGCGTCTACCTCGATCAGCAGAACTCGCTCTATTGCGTCGAAGGAGGGGCGACGCTGTGGAACGTCTACAACGCCCTCTACCGCGAGTACGGGCGCACCTTGCCCGGCGGCTCCTGTTACCCGGTCGGCGCCGGCGGCCATTTCACCGGCGGCGGTTATGGCTTGCTGTCGCGCCTGCGCGGGCTGACGACGGACTACCTGGCAGCGGTCGAGGTCGTCAGGGTCAACTCCGACGGCAAGGCCGAAGCGATCGTCGCCCACCGCGACGCCTCCGATCCGACCGAGCAGAAGATCGCCTGGGCGCACCGGGGCGGCGGCGGAGGCAACTTCGGCATCGTCACCAGATTCTGGTTCGAAGAACCGCCCCGGGCGCCGGAGCTGGTGCTCCTCGCCAGCCTCGCCTGGAACTGGAGCGAATTCTCGGAAGACAGCTTCGCCGAACTGATCGAGAACTTCGGCGAATGGCACGTCGCCAACAGCGCCCCGGACAGCGAATGGGCGCCGCTGTTCGCGCTCCTGCACCTGAACCAGAACAGCTCTCCCTCTTCGCAGATCGCCCTCACCATCCAGGTCGCCGAAAACGAACCGGAGCTAATGAGGGAGTTCCAGCGCGAGCTGACGGCCAAGCTCCCGGCCCCGGTGACCCAGCGGACCGGCTTCGGTCATTTCGGGATCGCCAGTCCGACCGGGACGCTCCGCGTCCTCCCCTGGCTGTCTGCCACCCAGCAGCTCGACGGAGCGACTCCCAACCAGCGCGGCAAGTACAAGTCCGCCTACATGAACCAGGCTTTCCCGCCGCACCAGATCGAAATGATGTGGAAATACCTCCACGAGGAACCGAACGCAGCGGCGATCCAGGCGCTGCTGCAGGTCGACTCCTACGGCTGCCAGGTCAACGCCCACTCGTCCGACGAAACCGCGGTCGCGCAGCGCTCCTCGGTGATGAAGCTGCAGTACCAGACCTACTGGTACGAAGAAGGAGCCGACGAAGAAAACCTCGCCTGGATCCGCGCCTTCTACAACGAAATGTACGGGGACCGCGGGCCTTATCCGGACGGGACGATGGACGGCTGCTTCGTCAACTACCCCGACGTCGATCTGCAGGACTGGCAGTACCTCTATTACAAGGACAACTACCCGGCGCTGCGCGAAGCGAAGTCGCTCTGCGACCCGCACAACGTCTTCCACCACCAGCAGTCGATCGAACCGCTTTAACCGCGATCGAGGGCGGGATGGCTACAGTCATCTGCGATGGCTGCCGCGCTGAACAACCCCCCCGGCGCCCACCTCGGGCGCCGCACCAAGATCATCGCCACGGTCGGCCCGGCGAGCTGGGAGCCGGCGATGCTGGAGCAGCTGGTGGCGGCGGGGACGGACGTGTTCCGGCTCAACTTCTCCCACGCCGGGCCGGAACGGCAGGCGGAGACGATCGGGGCGATCCGGGGGGCGGCGGAGCGGGTCGGACGTGAGGTGGCGATCCTCGGCGACCTGCCGGGGACGAAGCTGCGGATCGGCGAGCTGCGCGGCGACGTCGCCGAGCTGGAGACGGGGATGCACGTGACGCTGACGCCGGAGGACGTCGAGGGGGACGAGGAAACGATCCCGGTGCCCTGGTCCGGCGTCTCCGGCCTGCGCGAGGACCAGGTCGTCTACCTCGCCGACGGGTCGATCCGGTTGCGGGTCGACAAAGCCGGGGACGACGGCATTGGCGCCGAGGTCGAGGTTGGGGGCACTCTCTCCTCTCACAAGGGGCTGAACATCCCCGGCGGGGCGCCGCTGCCGGCCGCCACCGCGGTCGACCTCGACTGGGTCGACTTCGCCGCCTCCCACGGCGTCGACATCCTCGCCGTCTCTTTCGTCTCCTCGCCCGAAGACCTCGAACCGGTGAGCGAGCGGCTGGAGCGGCTTGGCGTCGACATCCCGCTGGTCGCCAAGATCGAGCGCCAGCAGGCGGCCGAAAACGTCGATGCGATCGTCGCCGAGGCGACCGGCGGGATCATGGTCGCCCGCGGCGACCTCGGGATCGAACTGCCGCTGGCGCAGGTGCCGATCGTGCAGAAGCGGCTGATCCGCTCCGCCGGCCGCCACTCGAAGGCGGCGATCACCGCGACCCAGATGCTGGCCTCGATGGTGACGGCGCGGCGACCGACCCGGGCCGAGGTGACCGACGTCGCCAACGCGATCTACGACGGCACCGATGCGGTGATGCTCTCGGAGGAGACCGCGGTCGGCCAGCACCCGGTCGAGGCGGTGCGGGTGATGGACCAGATCGCCCGCGCGACCGAGCCCGACCTGCCCTACGGCGAGTGGCTTTTCCGCCGCACCGACCAGGCGACCCAGGACGTCGCCGACTCGGTCGCCCAGAGCGCCGTCGGCGCTGTCTACCGGTTGGGGCTGAAGGCGCTGGTGGTGCCGACGACCAGCGGCCGCACCGCCCGCCTCGTCTCCGCCCACCGGCCCGACGTGCCGGTGCTGGCGATCTCGCCGCGCATCGAGACGGTGCGGCGGCTTAACCTGCTGTTCGGCGTGACCGCGATCCGCTGCGACTACGAGACCGACGTCCACACCCTGATCGGCACCTGCTCCGACATGGCGGGGCGCACCGGCGTCGCCAAGTCCGGCGACTTGGTCGCGATCACCGCCGGCCTGCCCGACCAGGAGCTCGGCACCAACCTCTTCGAGGTCCACCGTGTCCCCTGACCGGCCGGCGGCACGGCTCGAGCGCGCCGAGAGCGACCTCGCGATCATCACCCTCGACAGCCCGCCGCTCAACCTCTTCGACCAGCGGATGATCGACGACCTGCGCGCGGCGATCGACGAGGTCGCCGCCGAGCCTCCGCGGGCGCTGCTGATCCGCGCCGAGGGGCGCGCCGTCTCCGGCGGCGTCGACGTTCACGTCTTCGCCGGGCTGACCCCAGAGCAGGCGAGCCTGCTCTGGGACGAGCTGCTGGGGATGGTCGGCAAGGTCGAAGAGCTGCCGGCGCCGGTCGTCTTCGCCGCCCACGCGCTGACCCTGACCGCGGCTTTCGAGCTGGCGCTCGCCTGCGACCTGATCGTCGCCTCGCCGCAGGCGAAGTTCGGCCTGGTCGAGAAAGTCGTCGGGCTGACGCCCTCGATGGGCGGGACCCAGCGCCTCGCCGAGCGCGCCGGCTCCGGCCGCGCCCGCCACTTCGTGATGTCGGGCGGGATCTTCGGCGCCGAGGAGATGGAGCGCTGGGGCGTCGTCAACCTGATCTACGACGACCACGACTTCGACGCGGCCGCCCGCGCCCTCGCCACCGAGCTCGCCGCCGGCCCGACCAGGGCGCACGCGATGACGAAGCTGATCCTGCGCCGCTTCCGCGAAGGCGGGATCCCCGCCGCGGACGAGGCGGTGCGGACCGACGCCGCCGAGCTCTTCGCCAGCGAGGACCTCCAGAACGCCGTCCGCGCCTTCCTCGAGCACGGCGGTCCCGGCCACGCCGAGTTCCACGGACGCTGAGCGCACCGGCTGGCGTGGCGCGGGTCTGGACAGCCCGAGTAGGGTGAAAAAGATGCCGGGAGTTCCGGGAATGCCGAACGTCGACTTCGACGCGATCGCCAAGGGTCTGGCGATGGCCGTGCCGTTCGTCGGTCACCTCGATCTGGAGATAACCGAGATGGCCGCGGGCGAGGCGACGGTGGTGCTGCCACGCCGGCCCGAGCTCACCAACCACGTCGGCTCCCAGCATGCGGGCGCCCTCTTCACCGCCGCCGAGACCGCCTCCGGGGCGGCTTTCGTCGGTGCTTTCGCCGTCCGCATGGGCGACGTCGTGCCGCTGGCCAAGTCGGCCGAGATCGACTACAAGAAGATCGCCAACGGCCCGATCACCGCCAATGCCAAGCTCGGCATCGAGGCGGCCGAGGCGATCGCGACCCTCGACGCCGAGGGCAAGGTCGAGTTTCCCTGCGAAGTCGAGCTGACCGACAGGGACGGCAACCTCGTCGCAACCGCCACCGTCCACTGGCACGTGCGGCTGAAAGAGCCGGCCACGCAGTAGCGGCGGCTGTTTCCTAGCTGCCGACCGGGACGATCGTGCCGGAGCGGATCAGCTGCAGCGCTTCGCCGGGCTTGGGGTCGAAGACCTCGATCTGGGTGGGGATGCCGGGAAAAGCCATGTAGGCGCTGGTGGCTTTGGTCCCTTCGGCGTAGGCGGTGCCACCGCCCTCGACCTTGACCAGGATCGCGCCGGGCTTCTGCCCGGATTCCCGGATGTCGGCCAGCGCGTTCGGGTCTTCGTAGCTGCCGACGGTGAGGAACGGCCGCTTGCTTTCGGCTTCTTCGCCTTTGGGCAGGTAGCGGACGTAGGCGCGGCCTTCCCACCGCGAGACTTCGTATTCGACGCCGAGCCGGGGCCCCGCCCAGTAGACGGGGTAGCCGACGCCCTGCATGGCGCTTAGGAGCTGCGACTCGGGGACCACCCGTACCGAGTTCGCGCTGGCGGTCTGTTCTTCGGTGGTGGCGGAGGAGCCGGAGCTGTCGCTCCCGCTCGTCAGCAGGGCGACGAGGAGGACCGCGACGACGATCGCTGCGAGCCCGGCCAGACCGTAGATGCGCGTGTCGCCCGGGCGGCCTGCACCGCCCGGGCGATCGCTGGACGACAACTTCGTCAGGAGCTGCAGACGACGTAGGCCTGGACGGTGAACTTTTCGCCAGACCCGCCGGCTACGGTGTTCGTTCCGACTACCTTCCAGGTGTTGCTGGCGCTCGGGTAGCTTTCGACCAGCGCCAACGGCGAGTTGATGCCGGCTTTCACGACCCGGCCACCGCCGCCCAGCAGGATCTTGCCGGCGGGGCAGGAGGCGGTTGCCGACACCTGCGTGCCAGCGGGCGGTTTGTTTTCCGATTCCACTGCGGTCGTGGTAACGATCTGGCTCGAGGCAAGGAGGCCGCTGGCGCCGGTCGCGCCTTTCGGCCCGGTCGCCCCGGATTTGCCCTGGGAGCCGGTTGCACCGGTTTTGCCCTGCGGTCCGGTCGACCCGGATTTCCCTTGCGGCCCGGTGGCTCCAGTTTTCCCTTGCGCACCCGTGGCCCCGGTTTTGCCTTGGGCGCCAGTCGCGCCTTTCGGGCCCTGCGGCCCAGTGGCCCCGGTTTTACCCTGTGCGCCGGTTTCGCCTTTCGGACCCTGCGGCCCGGTCGCGCCGTTTTTGCCCTGTGCGCCGGTGGCGCCGGTTTTTCCTTGCGGTCCTTGCGGACCGGTTGCACCTACCGGGCCCTGCGTCCCCTGGGGGCCGGTAGCGCCGTCTTTCCCATCTTTGCCGGGCGCACCCTGCGGCCCGGTGGCGCCTTCTTTCCCTTGCGCACCCGTAGCGCCGGTTTTGCCCTGCAGGCCCTGCGGCCCGGTAGCCCCATCTTTCCCATCTTTCCCCGGAGCGCCCTGCGGCCCAGTGGCGCCGTCTTTACCGGGCACGCCTTGAGGACCCGTGGCCCCATCTTTCCCGTCTTTACCCGGCGCACCTTGCGGCCCGGTAGCCCCATCTTTCCCGTCTTTACCGGGGGCACCTTGCGGGCCGGTTGCACCGTCTTTTCCAGGAGCGCCCTGAGGACCGGTAGCACCATCTTTACCAGGGGCGCCCTGCGGCCCGGTAGCCCCATCTTTCCCGTCTTTACCCGGCGCGCCCTGCTGGCCGGTAGCGCCGGTGGCGCCTTTGGCGCCGTCTTTCCCGTCTTTGCCAGGAGCGCCCTGCGGCCCAGTCGCGCCGGTGGCACCCACGGGACCCTGGATGCCCTGCGGACCGGTCGCGCCGGTGGCACCCGTTTTCCCGTCTTTACCCGGAGCACCCTGGGGGCCGGTAGCGCCGTCTTTCCCATCTTTGCCGGGCGCACCCTGCGGCCCGGTGGCGCCTTCTTTCCCTTGCGCACCCGTAGCGCCGGTTTTGCCCTGCAGGCCCTGCGGCCCGGTAGCCCCATCTTTCCCGTCTTTACCGGGCGCACCCTGGGGACCCGTGGCCCCATCTTTACCCGGAGCACCTTGAGGACCAGTGGCGCCGTCTTTACCGTCTTTTCCAGGAGCCCCCTGGGGACCCGTGGCGCCAGCTTTACCGGGCACACCCTGCGGCCCGGTAGCCCCATCTTTCCCGTCTTTGCCAGGAGCGCCCTGCGGCCCAGTCGCGCCGGTGGCACCCACGGGACCCTGGATGCCCTGCGGACCGGTCGCGCCGGTGGCACCCGTGGCCCCGTCTTTCCCATCTTTACCCGGCGTTCCCTGCGGACCCTGAGGCCCGGTAGCGCCTTTGCCGCCGTCTTTCCCGGCTGCGCCTTGAGGACCCGTGGCTCCGGTTTTGCCCTGGATGCCCTGCGGCCCGGTCGCGCCGTTTTTGCCGTCTTTACCCGGCGCACCCTGCGGACCGGTGGCGCCCGCGGCGCCCGCGGCACCGGGAGTGCCATTGGTGCCGTTCGCCCCCGGCAAACCCTGCGCGCCCTGTTTGCTCGAGCAGAGCAATTTCACGGCTTTGGCCACCGACTTCGCGTCGGCGGCGAGGAAGGCCTTTTTGACGGTGGTGCGGCAGGAGCGTTCCTGCGCGGTCAGCGCCGAGGCGCTGGAGGCGGTCACCGTTAAAGCGGCGAAAGCCACTACGGCGAAGATCATCATCAACTTTGAAACTGGTCTTTCGACCCCAGCGTGGGCCATTGGCCTTCCTTCCTGACGATTGGCAGGGGGCCAGAGTAGGGACGGAAACCCGGTTCCACCATCCGCATTACTCCGCATACAAATCGTCGCGCCATCGGTACTCGTGGAGTTCCATACCGACTTTTAAGCAGCGCTGGATCGAACATCCGTCAAAAGGGCTAAAGGAACATCCGTCCAGTCAACTTTCGGGCCTTAACGGCCGGAGGGGAAGCGCCCGAATCGGCTCGGGTGAGGCGCAACCTTTGTCATGGGGGTTTTTATTCAACCCTGCTCGCAATCGCGGCAACGCTGCTCTTGCTCGCTCCCGCGGCCGACGCCGCGACGGAGGCGAGGGTGATCGGCCCACCGCAGGTTCGCGCGATGGTCGAAACCTTCCTCGTCCCCACGCTGCCGCGACCGGTGCGGGTGAAGGTCACGCCCTGCCCCGGCGACCCCACGGCTCAGGGCTGTCACAGCTCGGGGCGCCGGATGGACACGATCTGGCTCAACCCGGAAGCCGGCGGCCTCGACACCGAGACCCTGGCGCACGAGATGGGCCACGTCTTCGAGAGCTACCTCTGGGATCTGCGCTGGAGCGAAGCGCCGAACAGCTCCTTCGTGCCGCGGGACCTCTATCGCATCGCCACGGTCCTCTTCGAAGACCCCGCTCCCGGCATCCTCTACTCGACCGCCTGGTCCGAGCAGTTCGCCGAAAGCTACAGCGCCTGCGCCCGCTTCCCGGAACTGACCGAAACCCTCGTCACCGGCTACTGGGGCTTCGAAATGACCCCCGAACAGCACGACCAGATCTGCCCGGCGATCGACCGCCTCGCGCAGGAGTACGAAGAAGCGGCCGTCCCAATCCCCGTCGTCCTCAAGGCCAGGCCCCTGCCGCACCGCCACCCCCACAGGCCTTAAGATCCCTCTTTCTGCCCCCAAGGCCCGCGCCACCCGCGGCCGGCAGACCTAGCGCCTGTAGCTCAGTTGGATAGAGCGTCGGTCTACGAAACCGAAGGTCACAGGTTCGAATCCTGTCAGGCGCGTTCCGCTGTGCTCGGGGACGCCATGGATTTTCGGCCAAGATCATTTAGAACAACTCGGGCAACGCCACCGAGCACACCTCTCTGATGGTCTTCAAGCGCGGAGGAAATTGCTGCCCGTGCTCAAGCGGGATGAGATGCCGGCTCATCGTTGCGCGAAAGTCGCGGCGGGTATCTCCGTAGAAGCCTTCTGGCCATCCGGGATCAACCACGGTAATCGTTCTGCTTATGTCCTCGGAGGTCCACCGCTGAATGATCTCGTTGACGTGGTCATCCCGAAAGGAATACCCGATGACGACAAGGTGGTCCACGCCGCTCATGAGCGTCTCAAGCTCGCCCAGCAGGCTGAGGAATGGCCCCTCTGCTCGCAGCTTGCCACGCTGTCCAAAGACGAGCGCGGGTCGGTGCCTGTGGCCTTTCTCCAATTCGTGTTCCAAGAAAATTGCTCGCTGAGGCAAATGGCCAAGCCCCTCCTGGATCTCTGCCCAAATCCAGTTGATTGAGCCGTGGAGCTTTAGAAGGCGGATGCCATCACGTGGCCAATCCCATCTGCCGGTACGAAGCCAGGTCTCGACGCCCGTTGCACACGAAACACCTGCGGCCTGCGCTGCCTGCTCGATGCTCAGGTCATAGTTGAGGGTGGCGATCGTTAGCGCGTCTTTTTGAGCGGCTTGGGCGAGGGGTGCCAGATAACCCACGGCCTTTGGAGTGGTTGCCACCAGCTCCCTTAGCTGCAACAGCATCTCCTCTGCGAGACGCCGATAGGTCGTTCCGTCTGCAGCCGATCCGGTTCGTGCATCGATGAGCTCGGTAATCAATTTGCCTGCACCACCAAAGCTTGGAGAATCCAAGACGGCTTTCTGCAGGTTCTTGTTGAAGAAAGCGGGGGCGCTTTTCGACTGGGTGTCCCAAGCGTTCACCGCTGGATGCCAGGACGCAACAAAGGGAGTTACCTCTAGCTCGTTGCGTTCCGCGAGGAGTTCCACCGCGCTGAAGACCCGCTCTACGTCGAGTCCAGAAAATGGGCTCTGCCCCGTGGTCGCCGCATCGTGCGCCATCAGGGACGCACAGACGAAGTGGAGTGCCGAGGCTGCGGCGCCCCCAGGAGGGGTTGAGTCGCGTACTCGCGCGACCAGCTTCTCGGTCATTTCAAACGTAGTGGGCACTCCAGCCTCCTGAGAGGCGCCTGCGCCAAGGAGGACGAGTGGTCGCTGGGGGCCGGGCATCGCCAGATCGTCTCTGATGCTGGCGACGTAAGAAGGGAAAGGATTTGAAACGGTTCCGTCCTACGAATCCGGTGGTCCAGGCCTGGGCAGGGCCGACGAAGGCCGCGACGGCAGAGTTCGCGGTGGCTGCAAAGATGGGTCGGCATCGCGGGCGGCGACTACGATTGAGGCTATGGCGATGACCGAAGAGGCTCTGATTGAGGAGGCTGGGCGGCGGCTCAGTGCGGCCGCTCCAGATGCGGATGTCATTCTCTTTGGCTCTCGCGCCAGAGGTGAGTCTCGTCCGGATAGCGACTTAGACCTGCTCGTTATTGAGCCTGACTTCGAGCGCCGCGGGGAGGAGTACGGACGGCTCCGCAAGGAGCTTCGGGGCCTTGACGTGGCGATTGACCTCGTGGTTTATCGCAAGCGCGAGGCCGAGAAATGGGGCAACGTGCCTGGCAGCTTCCTTCATCGGGTTCTCGGGGAAGGCCGTGTCCTCGCCGGAGCCTGATCTCTCCGAAACGTCCCGAATCCTTCTCAAGAAGGCGGAAGAAGATGCGATCGCCGTGCGCGAGTTCGCGGGTAATTCGGAGATCGGCGACAGCATCATCGGCTTCCATGCCCAGCAGGCGGTCGAGAAGCGGCTCAAGGCTGTCACCGCGGCGAGCGGCGTTCGCCATAGCGCTATCCACGACATCGACCGCTTGATTGAAATCGTCGAGGCGACTGGGATCAGGGTGCCGCTCGATCGTGATCGCCTGGCGGTGCTGACCCAATATGCGGTCCCCTTTCGCTACGACGAACTGCTCGACGCGGAGTCGCTCGACCGCGAGGTTCTCATTGCTCTTGTCGACGAAGTGGGGGCGTGGGTAGCCGCCCAGCTCGGTGCAGGCGACGAGTAAACGACCATCACACGGGTTGCGCGTGGGCTGGACCCTTATCTTCCTCGGGCGAGTGCGCCCTCAGCCCCGCTTCTTGTGCGGATTTTCAGACCACGATCTAAGGAACCAACCACGACCGAGACACGTACCGCACCTGCCCTCATCGGCCTAGTCGCCCTCCTTGTCCTTTTCGGCTGGGCGACCGCCGTCCCGGGGGCCGCGGCGGCGGGCTTCGCCAGCCGCGTCGATCCCTTTGCCGGCACCGTCGACGGGCCTCACAGCTTCGGCCGTGGCAATACGTTCCCGGGCGCGACGGTCCCCTTCGGGATGGTCCAGTGGAGTCCCGACACGACCACGCCCCCGGGGCACCTCGCCGGCTACAGGTACCGCGATCACCATTTGACGGGCTTCAGCCTCACGCACCTCAGCGGCGCCGGCTGCTCGCTCTACGGCGACTTTCCCTTCATGCCCACCACCGAGCCGATCCGCAGTTCGCCGCAGGGCACCGGGGGACGCCTGGACGGCAAGTTCCAGCCCGGCTTCTCCCATGCCCACGAGTCGGCGCGGCCGGGCTACTACTCGGTCCGCCTCAACCCGGTCCACGGCGGCGCGATCACCACCGAGCTGACCGCGACGACGCGAACCGGGATGGCGCGCTTCACCTTTCCGGCGAACCCGCACGCCAGCGTCCTGATCGACGCCGGCGGCAGCGCCCAGCCCGACGACTTCGCCGAAGTCAACCTCGATCCCGGCGCTCGGGAAATCTCCGGGACCGCGTCCAGCGGGCTCTTCTGCGGCCAGCGGCCGCGCTACCGGGTCTACTTCGCCGCCGTCTTCAACCGCCCGTTCCAGGCCTACGGCGACTGGGAAGGAAACCGGCTGAAGCCGGGCGCGACCACGGCGAGGGCGACCCAGACGCCGCCCGTGCACCCGCGCTCCACGGCGGCCGCCGGCGCCTACGCGAGCTTCGACACGCGCCGCAACCGGGTGGTCCTGGCCCGCGTCGGCGTCTCCTTCGTCAGCGTCGAAGACGCCCGCGCCAACCTCGCCGCCGAAAATCACGACAGGTCGTTCGGCAAGGTCGCGGCCGCGGCCCGGCGGAGCTGGAATGCCTCGCTGGGGAAAATCCGTGTCAGCGGCGGCTCGAGCGCCCAGCAGGCGAGCTTCTACACCGCGCTCTACCACGTGTTCATGGCGCCGCGGACCTTCAGCGACGTCAACGGCGATTACCTCGGCATGGACGGGCAGGTCCACAACGCCGGTGGGCACATCCAGTACGCCGACTTCTCCGGCTGGGACATCTACCGCAGCGAGATCCAGCTGCTCGCGATGCTGACGCCGCGACGGACCGGGGACATGATCCGCTCGCTGCTCGCCGACGCGCAACAGAGCGGTTGCCTGCCGCGCTGGCCCTACGCCAACGGCCAGAGCATGACCATGGTCGGCGACCCCTCCGACCCGATCATCGCCTCGGCGGCGGCCTTCGGCGCCGGCGGGTTCGACCGCGGGGCGGCATTGGAAGCGATGGTCCGGGGGGCGAGCGAACCGTGCCGGAGCACCAACGGCGAATACGTCGAGCGCCAGGGGCTGGCCGAATACCTGGCCCACGGCTACGTGCCCTTGGACATCGACACCCGGACCAAGAACGCGAACTCGATCTACGGCGACCCCGAATCGGTCTGGGGTTCGGCGGCGACCTCGCTCGAGTACTACCTCGACGACTTCTCGATCGCCCAGTTCGCCGCCCGCTCGCTCCACGACGGCTCGACCTACGCGCATTTCATGCAGCGCTCCTCATGGTGGCGCCGCCTCTACAACCCGGCGAGGGGGATGATCGAGCCGCGCTACGCGGACGGGTCCTTTCCCAGCCCCTACAGCAGCCTCAATGGCCCCGGGTTCGTCGAGGGGGACTCGGCGCAGTACACCTGGATGATCCCCCAGGACCCGGCCGGGTTGATCCGCCGCATGGGCGGCAAAGCGAAAGCCGCGGCGCGGCTCGGCCGCTTCCTGGGGAACCTCAACGCCGGACAGGCGGGCGCCCACTCCGATCACGCCCTGCTCGGCAACGAGCCGACCCTGCAGACGCCGTGGCTCTACGACTGGATGGGCCGTCCGTACCGCACCCAGCAGGCGGTGCGCCGCGCCCTCGGCCTCTACAGCCCGACCCCCGCCGGCTATCCCGGCAACGACGACCTCGGGACGCTCTCCGCCTGGTACGTGTTCGGTGCCCTCGGCCTCTACCCGGAGATCCCCGGCGTCGGCGTGCTCGCGCTCTCGACCCCGCTCTTCCCGAACGCGGAAGTCCACCTTCCCCACAGCCGTCGGGCGCTGATCTCGACCAGCGGGCACGGCATATACGTCAACTCCCTCGCCGTAGGCGGGAAGCCGCATGGCCGGCCGTGGATCGGCTACTGCGAACTCGCCGCCGGCGCCCGCCTCCGATACCAGCTGAGCACCCGGCCGAACCGGAAGTGGGGACGCTCCGCAACTGACACCCCGCCCTCCTACGGGCCGCGGCGCAAGATCTCCAGCTCGCCCTGCGGCCCGTGAGCGCGCTGGCACCTAGGCCGTGAGCCGCACCGGCAGGGATTTCAGCTGGTTGAGGAAGCCTGACTCGATGAAGGCGGGGCTGCCGGCCAGTTCCATATCCGGGTAGCGCGCCAGGGTCTCCTCGAGGAGGATCTTCAGCTCCAGGCGAGCGAGGGCGGTGCCGAGGCAGAAGTGGCGGCCGCCGGCGCCGAAGGCCTGGTGCTCGGGGTTGCGGAGGACGTCGAAGCGGTCGGGGTCCTCGTAGCGGCTCTCGTCGCGGTTGGAGGAGGCGTACCACATCACCACCTTGTCGCCCTCCTTGATCTGCTGACCGCCGAGCTCCGTGTCCTTGGTCGCGGTACGGCGGAAATGGGCGAAGGCGGGGAACATGCGCAGCGACTCCTCGACCGCGCCGGGGATCCGCGCCTGGTCCTCGAGCAGGAGCCGGCGCTGGTCGGGGTTTTCCATCAGCGCCCGCATCGCCGAGCAGTAGGTCGCCTTGGTGCTGTCGTTGCCGGCGGCGACGAGGAGGAAGAAGCCCATCACGATCTCGTGCTCCTCCAGTCGCTGCCCTTCGACCTCGGCGTGGACGAGGACGCTGGTCAAGTCGTTGGTCGGGTTCTTCCGCCGCTCGGCGATCATCGCGCTGCAGCGGGCGAAGACCTGCTGGATCGCCGCCTGGATCGTCTCTTCGACGTTGTCGACCGAGGGGCTGTAGTCGGGATCGCTGGCCGCCAGCGCCATGTTCATCAGCTCGGCCCAGGCCGCGTCGTCCTCCTCCGGGATCCCCATGAAGCTGCCAATCACCCGCGAGACGGCGGGCTGGGCGACGTCGGTGACGAGGTCGCAGCTCTCGCGGCCGTCGAGCCGGTCGAGCACCCCGACGACGATCTCGCGGATCGCCTCCTCATGGGCGGCGATCCGCTTCGGGGTGAAGCCCGCCTGGAACAGCGCCTTCAGCCGGTCGTGCTTGGGCGGGTCCATGCCGATGAACATCGCCCGCGCCAGCTCGATCGGGAAGACCTCGTCGATCACGACCACGCCGCCGCGTTCGGAGGAATAGGTCTCCCAGTCGCGGCTGACCTTGTGGACGTCCTCGGCGCGGGTCACCGACCAGAAGCCCTTCGCTTGCGGCAGCTCGGTCACTTCGGAGGTCCAGTGGACGGGGCACTCGCTGCGCATCCGCTTGAACAGCTCCAGCGGCGGCCCGTTCTCCCAGTGCTCGCGCTCGAGCACCAGGGCATCGGTGACGTCTCCTTTTCCGGCGGCGATCTCGGCTTGGTCCGGCACGCAGCGGAGATCATACCCGGAAACTGGCCAGCCAGCCAGTTTTGATCGCTTCCGTCTGGCGCCGCGCGTAATGCGAGCGACCGGGTAGTGACGAACCATGGCCGAAGAGCGGAGCGCCACCGACGCTTTCGACGACCTGGTCGGCGAGCTCGACTACCCGATGTTCATCGTCACGGTGCGCTCCGGCACCGAGATGGCCGGGTGCCTGGTCGGCTTCGCCACGCAGTGCAGCATCGACCCGCCTCGCTTCCTGGTCTGCCTCTCCGGGAAGAACCGGACCTGCCGCGTCGCCCGCACCGCCGGAGCCCTCGCTGTGCACTGCGTCCCCGCTTCTGCCCAGCGCCTCGCCGAGCTGTTCGGCGGCGAGACCGGGGACGAGGTCGACAAGTTCGCCGCCTGCGAGTGGCGCGAGGGGCCCGGCGGCCTGCCGATCCTCAGCGAGTGCGAGAACTGGTTCGCCGGCCGGGTCCTCGCCCATCACGACCTCGGCGACCACGTCGGCTTCCTGCTCGAGCCGACCGCGGCCCACAGCGGTATCCCCTGCGACGAGTTCAGCTTCCACCGCGCCCGCCGGATCGAGGCCGGGCACGACGCGTAGCTCGCTGTCTCTCATGCCGGCTTCCTGTTCCGGTGCGCCGGAGTCATATGCTTCGCTCGATGGAGGGGGGTAAAACCGCGGCCGGAGCCGAGAAGAAACCCGCCAAGAAGCCCTGGCAGGGCTGGGACCGGCCGCTCTCCGGCGAAAAGCTGTGGATCCTGCGCGGCGGGGTGATCGGGCTCGCCGTCCTCATCGCCGTGATCGCGGCGCTCGTCTCCGGGGGCGAAGACGAAAGCCCGCCGCCGGCGCCGCAGCCGGAAACCAGGATCGTCAACGAAGAAGAACTGGCCGAACGGGCGGCGGCGCTGGGGCAGCCGATCTACTGGGCCGGCCCGGTCGAAGGGACCGAACTCGAACTGGAAGAACTGCAGGGGGAAGGTGTGCGGGTCCGCTACGTGCCGGCAGGCAGCGAAGCCGGCGAAGCCCCCCCGGAAGCGCTGACGGTCGGCAGTTACCTGCTGCCCGATCCGGCGGAAGCGCTGCAGCGCTTCGCGGCGGAACCGAGCTCGCTCACCCGCCAAGGGAAGGACGGGCGCGAAGTCGTCACCGACGAAGAACGGCCGACCAGCGTCTACTTCGTCGATCCCGAAAACACGGTCCAGGTGGAGGTCTATGACCCCTCGCCGGAAAAGGCGATGAGCCTCGCTCTCTCGGGCAAGGTGGGGCCCGCTGAATAGAGGGGGCGGATCCCGATGAGCATGCTCGTCGCCTGGGTCGTCTACCCGCTGGTGCTGGGACTGCTCTGCGGGGGGCTGGGGCTGCTGGTCGACCTCCTCACCGGCCGCCGCCTGCCGGGGACGCTGATCTTGCCCCTCGGCTTCGCGGCGATCGTCGTCGTCGGCGAGTTCACCACCGCCACCGACGCCACCGCCGAGCTGACCGTGCCGTTGCTGCTGGGCCTGGCGGTGGCGGGGGCCGGGCTTTCCCTGCCGTGGCGCTTCGGTCCGCCCGATCGGCTTGCCGCCATCGTCGCCCTCGGCGTCTTCTTCGTCTTCGGCGCGCCGGTCATCTTCACCGGCGACCCCACCTTCGCCGGCTACATCAAGCTCGACGACACCGCCACCTGGATGGCGATGACCGACCGGGTGATGGAACACGGCCGCAGCCTCTCCGGCCTCGAACCCTCCAGTTACCGGGCGACGCTCGAATTCAACCTCGCCGGCGGCTACCCGGTCGGCGTCTTCATCCCCTACGGCGCCGCCCAGAAGCTGGTCGGCGGCGATCTCGCCTGGGTCTTCCAGCCCTACCTCTCCTTCATGGCGGCGCTGCTCTCGCTCTCGCTCTGGGAGATCCTCGGGATCGTCCGGCGCCGGTCGCTGCACGCCCTCGCCGTCTTCGTCGCCGCCCAGCCGGCGTTGCTCATCGGCTACGCGCTCTGGGGCGGGATCAAGGAGGTGGCCGCGGCGGCGCTGGTGGCGCTCGCGGCGGCGCTGGCCCCGGCGGCGGTGCGGGAGGGCTCGAGGCTGCGGGACGTCGTCCCCCTCGGCGTCGCCGCGGCGGCGATCGTCGGCGTCCTCAGCCCCGGCGGCGCGGCCTGGATCGGGCCGCTGCTGCTGGTCCTCGTGGTGCTCGCCGTCGAGCGCTTCGGTCCGCGCGGAGCGGCGATCAGGGCCGGGGCCTTCGCCCTCCTGCTCGTGGTGCTGACGATCCCGGTCTGGACCTCCGGAATCGTGCCGCCGACCACGAAACCGCTCGTCGGCTCCAACGGCGAAGGGAACCTGATCGGCCCGCTGAACCCGCTGCAGGCGCTCGGCATCTGGCCGGCCGGCGACTTCCGGGTCGATCCCAACGGGACCGTCGTCACCGCGGTCCTGATCGGGCTCGGCCTGCTCGCGCTGCTGTTCGGCCTCTGGGCGCTGTGGCGGCGCCGCGCCACCAAGCCCCTGCTCTACGCCACCGCCCTCGTCACCTGCTTCGTGATCGTCGTCCTCGGCTCCCCTTGGGCCGGCGGCAAGGCCCTCGCCACCGCCTCCCCGGTCGCCCTCTCGCTCGCAGTGGTGGGCGCCCTGGCGTTCCTGCGCCTCGACCGCTTCACCGGCTGGCTGCTCGTCGTCGTGGTCGCCGGCGGTGTCCTCTGGTCCAACGTGCTCGCCTACGGCGGCGTCAACATCGCCCCCTACGGCCAGCTGCGAGAGCTGGAGCAGGTCGGCAACCGCTTCGCCGGCGAGGGACCGGCGCTGATGACCGAATACAACCCTTACGGGGCGCGGCACTTCCTGCGCAAGCTGCAGGGCGAAGGAGCCTCGGAGCTGCGCAACCGCACGGTCCCGCTCACCAGCGGCGGCGAAGCCGAAAAGGGAGCGGCGGTCGACACCGATGAAATCGTCCCGGGGGGCCTCTTCGTCTACCGCACCCTGGTGCTGCGGCGCTCGCCGCTCCGCAGCCGTCCCCCGTCCCCCTATCGCCTCGCCTGGCGCGGCAAGTACTACGAAGTCTGGCAGCGGCCGGAAGGGGAGACCGAACCGCCGGCGGTCTTCCACCCCCTCGGCAACTCCGAAGACCCGGCAGCGGTGCCGGACTGCCACGAAGTCGAAGCGCTGGAACAGCAGGCAACCGGGAGTGGGCTCAGCAACGTGCGCCTCCTCGCCGCGCGCCACGCCCCCGTCTACGACGCCACCGAAGGTCCCTTCGAAGTGCCGCGGGCGGGCGACTACACCGCCTGGCTTGGAGGCTCGGTGCGCGGGTCGATCGAGCTCTTCGTCGACGGCCGCAAGGTCGGCGAAGCGCGGCACGAACTGCAGGAGGAAGGCAGCTTCATCGAACTCGGGGAGATCCACCTCGATGCCGGCTCGCATGAAGCCGAACTCCGCTTCGGTGGCGCCGACCTGCATCCCGGGAGCGGCGGCTTCCCCCGCCCCCGCGTCGGGCCGCTACTCTTCGCCCCTAGCGGCGAGGAAAGCGGCCAGCTGATCTCGGTCCCGGCCGCCGAAGCCAGTCGGCTCTGCGGCAAGCGCTGGGACTGGATCGAGGCGATCGGGACCGGCTGAGGCAACGCGCCCTCCGCATCCCCGCCGGTAGTTGATTGCCGGGGAATCTCTGGCGATCAGACATCCGTCGCCGCGGTGAACTCCCTTGCCAGGACTGCACGTCGGGCGCGGAGGTCGTAGTAGAGGAGAGCGGTGGCGAGGGCGGCGAAGGAGAGGACCAGGATCTGGGCCCCGACTCCGATCAGAAAGGAAGCGGCGGTGGTCGCGTGGTGACGAAAAGGGATGCCGATCAGAAAGAAAGGGAGGAAGCTGATCAGGAAGATGCAGACGACGAAGTAGAGAACGTGAAGGGCGCTTCCTTCCGTCAGCGACCAACTGCGGCGCAGAGCGTTCATCCATGACACCCGCTCGATCGCTGCCGCCTGCGCGACGACATGCAGACGTAGGAAGAAATAGACGCCTGGAAGCACGAGCAGGATGAGCCCGCCGAACATCGCCAGGCCCGCCATGATCGCGGCGGCGGCGACGAGCGGCAGGACCGCGAGGCCGCGCCGCGCGACTGCGGCCGCTGCGGGAACCTGGCCTTGCTCGACGTCGGCGACGGCGTGGACGTGAAGGGCGGAGATGAGCGGATCGACCACGACCGACTCGATCAACAACAGCAGGAGCGAAGCGCCAGCGGAGAGCGACTCGTTGTTGAAAGGAGCCGTCCCGGTCGCGATCAGCACGATCAGCCGGTAGGGCACGACCACTCCGGCCGCCAAAACCAGGAACAACACCGGAAAGCGGCGGTAGAGGCCGAATGCTTCGGCGATCAGGCCGGGCGCCGACCGCGGCGTCCTCGAGGGGGAATCGGTCATGTGCAGTCCGGCAGGATCGCTGCCCGTGCGGTCGGAACGCGTTGCCCTACGAGGCGATGGCGTTTTCGATCAGGTCAGCCGCGCGCTCGACCCCGCGGGCCTGCTGCAGGCGCTGCGAGGTCTGAGCGAGCCGTGCCGCCAGCTCCTCGTCGCCGAGCAGGCGGTCGATCGCGCCGGCCAGTTCTCCGCCGCTGTGGCGGTAGGTGTCGAGGCGGACGCCGAAGCCGGTCTCGTCAAGGCGCTGGGCGTTGTCGTGCTGGTCCCAGAAGATCGGCAGGGCGACCATCGGCTTGCCGAAGTAGAGCGACTCGGTGACGGTGTTGTTGCCGCCGTGGGTGATCACGAGGTCGACCTTGGGGAGGATTTCGGTCTGCGGCAGGAACTCGGCGCCGTCCATGTTGTCGGCGAGCTCGAACTCGGAGGCCTGCGGGCCCTTGGAGACGACGATGCGGTACGGCGCCTCGGCCAGCTCTTCCACCAGCCTCTCCATCAGCACCACGTCGGCCGATCCGAGCGAGCCGAGGCTGAGGTAGATCAGCGGTCCCTCGCGCTCGCGCAGCTTCTCCGGCAGCTCCCAGGCCGGGTCCGTGGCGCGGACGCTCGCCTGCAGGTTGTGCCAGTTGGGGCCGAGCGGCCGCTCGCGCCGGTAGTCGACCTCGTCGGGATAGAGGTACATGTTCAGCCATTCGCTCTCGTGGATGAACTCGCCGGCGGGCAGAGGAGGCGCGCCGCGTTCCCGGCAGAACTCGCTGAAGCGCTCGTGCAGCGGGCGGTGCGCCTCGCGGTAGGCGGCCCAGTAGTCCTCCCAGCCGTCCCGCTCGCCGGCCGGCAGGCCCGAGAACGGCGGCGGCACCGCCGGGTCCTTGATCTCGGCCGGGTTGCAGGAGACGATCCGCGCCCAGGGCCGCCCGCTGGCGAGCAAGGCGGGGAAGGCGACGACGTTGTCCTCGACAATCAGGTCGGGCTCGAGCTCGGCGATGATCTCCCGCAGCCGCTCGTCGACGTATTCGGCGCCCTCGACCAGGGCTTGGAAGGTGGGGGCGATGAACTCGCTCAGCTGCTCGGTGGTCGACTTGCGGAAGACCGGCGCGGTGTCGCGGATGAAGTCCTTCCAGAACTGCCCCGGCGCTTCCTCGGTCTGCGGCGGCGGCGTCAGCCGCATCGTCCGCTCCTCGAAGCCTTTCTCCTCCAGCGTCCCCGCGAACGACTCCTCGACGATGAAGACGACCCGGTGCCCGCGCCGCCGCAGCACGTCGCCGATGCCGACGCAGTTGTTGGTCGGCCCGAACGCCCCCTCCGGGAAGAAGACGACCGTCATGTGGAGAGGTTAGAGCGGCAGCGTCAGAACGGCAGCTTCTCGCGGGCGTCCTTGCCGGCGGCGTGGCTCTTGTCGGCGGCGCGCTGGGATTTGCCGGCGGATTTGCTGAGCAGGCGGCCGAGCGGGCCGGGCGCCTTGCTGCCGGCGCGCTGGCCGAGCGCAAAGCCCTTGTCAGTGCCACGGCGAGCGTGGTTGGAGAGGGAAGGGACGAGGAATCCGAGGATCGCCAGCAGGATGCAGATTCCGATGACGAGCGCGATCAACATCAGTCTCTCCCCTCGGTTGCCTAGAGCTTGCGCTCGAGGTTCTCGGCTTTCTCCCCGTGGTGCTGGGCGAGCTCGCGCTCGCGCTCGGCCGCCTCGGCGGCTTCCTTCGCCCGCTGCTCGTGGTCCTCGGCTTTCGAAGCGTGGGCCTCGGCCTCGTGGCGGTGGCCTCCGGCCCGTTCGCTCAGCCGCATGCGCTCCAGTTCCCGGCGCTTCTTGGCGCGCTGGGCGGAGACGGCGACCAAGGCCAGGACGGCGATGGCGGCGACGACGATGACGGCGATCAGCCAGACGGCCATGCCGGCCTCCTACCCGTCTGGACGGTTGGTCAACCATCCCGATCCGGAAGCGCGGGGGCGGGTAGCTGAAGGCTGTGTTCGACTGGCTCACCCACGAGGTCTCGAACAGCGCCATCACCTACCCGCTCGTCTTCGTCGCCTGCGCGACCGACGTCCTCTTCCCGCTGATCCCGTCGGAGACGATCGTGATCACCGCCGCGGTCCTCGCCGCGCAGGGAGAACTGTTGATCTGGGGGATCGTGCCGCTGGTCGCCGTCGGCGCCTTCCTCGGCGACAACCTCTGCTACCTGCTCGGGCGCAAGATCGGCGACCCGGTCGCCGACCGCCTCTTCAAGGGAGAGAAGGGACAGGCGCGGCTGCAGTGGGCGGAGCGAGCGCTCTGCCGCCGCGGCGCGATCCTGATCGGGGTCGGCCGCTTCATCCCGGGCGGCCGCACCGCGACCACCTTCGCCGCCGGCACCCTGGAGATGCCCTACCGCCAGTTCCTCGCCGCCGATGCCTGCGCGGCGGTGTTGTGGGCGCTCTACGTCTCGATGCTCGGCTACCTCGGCGGCGAGACCTTCAAGAACAGCCTCTGGCTGCCGCTGGCGACCTCGCTCGGCGTCGCCATGGCGGTCGGCCTCGGCTTCGAAGTCTGGCGGCGCCTGCAGCGACGTCGCGGCAAGGACATCCTCGGCGACGAGCTGCCCGAGGCGGCGACGGAATAGACGTTGTCTGCGGCGAGAGGGATTGTCAGTCGAGCCCGACCACCGCGTCTGCTTCACTTGCTCCACCAGAGAAAGGAGGTGGTCCTAACTTGAATCACATGCTTAAGGGGACTCTGGAGGTGCAGGGCCGCTAGGCGCCGCACTGGTTCGGGCGCCCGGCGGAATCCACCCCGGGCACCGGCGAGCCGTTGGGAGCCGGACTTTGTCCCATCCGGTCGCAGTTCCCGCGCTCGCTCCCAAGCACCAGGCCGGGGTCGCCGTGAGGCGGCCCCGGTTTTTTTTGTGCGTCTGGCGCTTGGATCAGCCGCTGACTTCGCGCAGCCCGTCCTCGGCTTCAGCGAGGAGGTGAGAGGCGATCCGCCAGCGGCGCTGCAGCACCGGTTCGACGGTCGCGGAGCTGCAGCCGGCTTCGGAGACGCATTCGCCCCAGTCGTTGGCCGCCTCGATGTAGCGGTTGAAGGCCTTCTCGGCTGGGGTGCCGACGGCAGTGAGGCAGTCGATCTCGACTTCGTCGACCGGGACGTCGCGGTAGGTGGAGTCGATCGCGTGGACTTCGTTGACGTACTGGTCGTAGGTGACGCCGACGGCGAGGCGGCGCCGCAGCCCGTCCATCGAGCCGACGAAGCTGCCGAGCTGGCTCTGGCAGAGGGAGCCGGCGCGGGGGCGGCGTTGCCGCTTGGGCTGGGCCTGCTTCGTGGAGGCCGTCGTCGCGGGCCGGGTGGATTCGCGACTGGTGACGGTGGGGGAGCCGCCGGCGGTCGAATCACCGCCACTGCAGCCGCAGAGGAGCAGCGCGGCTACCAGGGCGAAGCCGGCAAGCTGGAGCCGAACGGCGGCTGACACCCGCGGCAGTGTAGAAACACTCTCGTGCGGAGGATCGCTGGCTTCGGACGAGCGACGATGGCGACGCTATTGCTCGCGTTTCTGGCGCTGGTTGCCACTGCCGCACCCGCCGCGGCGGCGCCGAAGGTGCTGGTGGTCGGCGACAGCCTCGAGGAACTCACCTCGCCCTACCTCAGCCGTTACCTGCCGGGAGTCGAACTGGTCGTCAACGCGGTCGGCGGCTCCAACAGCTACCAGATCTTCGACCTCTTCCAGGAAAGCTACGAACCCTCCGACTCGGTGATCGTCTTCGACGCCGGCACCAACGACAACCCCGCCTATCCCCAGATCCTCGCCGGCAACCTCGCCAAGGTCGCGGCGATCGTCGGCAACCGCTGCATGGTCGTGCCGACGATCCACGGCCTTCACCCCGGCGGCGTCAGCGACGCCGGCAAGAACCGCGTCGTCGCCGAATTCGCCGCCTCGCGACCGGGAACCCAGGTGCCGGACTGGAACGGCTTCGTCGCCACCCACCCCGAGCTGATGCAGGCCGACAACTTGCACCCGATCCCGGCGGGAGCCGAACTCCGGGCCCAGCTGATCGCCCAGGGCGTCGAAGGCTGCCTCGCCTACGAGCAGGCCCGCACCACCGCGCCGCCGCCCTCGGTGGCGCGGCCCCACGTCGAACCGATCGCCACGGTCGGGCGGCTGCAGGCGCGGGAGGAGGCGGTGATGGGCGCGATCCGGGCCGACCTTCTGCGCCAGGCCGCCGTCACGGCGCTCCTCGGCCCGCTGGTCGGCGGCCCGTGAGCGGCGACGGCGCGAGGTGCAAACCTGTAGGCATGGAGCGCTCCGATGCCTGAGGTGGTGATGCCGCGCCTCTCCGATTCGATGGAGGAGGGGACGATCCTCAGCTGGCTGAAACAGGTCGGCGACGAGGTCGCGGTCGGCGACGAGCTGGTCGAAATCGAGACCGACAAGGCGAACATGGCTTACGAAAGCGACGTGGCCGGCACCCTGAGCGAGATCTTGGCGAAGGAGGGGGAGACGTTGCCGATCGGAGCACCGATTGCGGTTGTTGGTGATTCGCTGGAGGGACCGACCGCCGAGCCCGCGGGTCCTGTCACGGCAGGGGACCCACCCCCCCATGCACAGCAAGGGGGGGTCCCCCCTACCGCGCCACCCGCGGGAGATGCGGAGGAGCCCAGCGCCGAGGGACCAACGGGGCTGGCTGGCGACGATGGGGAGAGGGTGAAAGCTTCCCCTCTTGCGAGGCGACTTGCTCGGGAGCGCGGGTTGGACCTCTCTCAGCTAAAGGGCTCTGGTCCCGCGGGTCGGATCGTCAAGGCAGATGTCGAGGGTGCGAAATCTCCCGTGGGTGACGCGGTAGGGGGGACCCCCACCGACGTTGTCGGTGGGGGTGGGTCCCCTGCCGCGGCAGGACCCGCGGGCAAAGGCCCTGGTCCCTCGATCGAGACGGCCAAAGGTGAGACTCGAACCCAGGACCTAAACAAGACGCAGCAGACGATTGCTCGGCGGATGGCGGAGTCGAAGGCGACCGCGCCGCACTTCTACCTGACGGTCGAGATCGACATGACCAAGGCGGTTGAGGCGCGGGCGGCGATCAAAGCCGCCGCCAAGGAGGGCGACGCGGTGCCCTCGTTCAACGACATGGTCGTGAAGGCGTGCGCGATCGCCCTGCGCGAGTTCCCGAAAGCCAACGGCGCCTACCGCGACGGCCGCTTCGAGCTCTACTCGCGGGTCAACGTCGGCGTCGCCGTTGCCGCCCCGGAAGCGCTGGTCGTGCCGACTGTCTTCGACGCCGACCGCAAGGGCCTGCGCCAGATCGCCGCCGACACCCGCGCCCTCGCCGCCAAAGTCCGCGACGGCTCGATCACGCCGCCGGAGCTCTCGGGCGGAACCTTCACCGTCTCCAACCTCGGCATGTACGGGATCGACTCCTTCGAGGCGGTGATCAACATGGGCCAGGCGGCGATCCTCTCCGTCGGCGCGATCCGCGAGGCCCCCGCCGTCCGCGACGGCCAGATCGTCCCCGCCCACCTGATGAAGGCGACGATCGCCTGCGACCACCGCATCCTCTACGGCGCCGAGGGTGCCGAGTTCCTCGCCCGCGTCAAGGCCCTGCTCGAAGAGCCCGTGACGCTCGCCCTCTAGCTACTCGTAGTCCGCTTGGCCGCCGCCCAGCTCCGGTGGCAGCGCCTTCGGGCCGTCCGGGTACATGTGCCGCAGCTGCTCCTCGCTCATCTCCAGCGTGCTCGTGATCCCTTCCGCTGGGGCGCCGACTATGAGCCAGAGCTGGTCGGCGTCGGTGTCGTTGAAGAGCTGGCGCACCGTCTCCGGCTCGACCAGCAGCGCGTCGCGCGGTGCCAGCGTCAGCACCTCCTCGCCGACCCGCACCCGGCCGGTCCCCTCGAGCAGCAGGTAGAGCTCCTCCTGCTGGAGGTGCCGGTGCTTGGTCGACGCTTTCCCCGGCTCCAGCCGCCACATCCGCGCCCCCAGCGCCGTCGCCTCCAGCTGCCCACCAAGGTTCGTATTGGGCGTCTTCATCTGGTTGGACCGCCGCCAGAAGGCATCGGCGGCTGGGAGCACGCGGTAGGCCATGCCGGAATCGTATTGGCGCGAAGCTCTCGCTATGCGCGAGTAAGTCGACTCGCCGGCGCCTCCGCGGTGTCTTCCGCGTGGTAGCGCTCGAGCAGGCGGCGCTCTTCGTCTCGCTTTGGGAAGAGGAAGAAGACGAGGGCGGCGCCGAGGACGACGGCGACGATGCCGGCGGTGTAGGCCCAGTCGCCGCCGTGGAGGAAGGACTGCTTGGCGCCGGCGACGATCTGTTCGGCGTAGCGCGGGTAGCGCGCGGCGGTGGTGGCGGCGCTGGAGAAGGAGCGGGTGAGTTCGTTTTCGACGTTTTGGGTCACCTGGTGCGAGGAGGCGGCAATGGCCGCGCTCGCGGCCGAGGCGTAGCCAGCGGTCAGCAGGGCACCGAGGATCGACTGCATCACCGCGCCTCCGAGGTCGCGCTGGAGGTCGGCGGTCGCCGAGGCCATCCCCGCCCGGCGCACCGGCACCGAGCCGGTCAGCGAGTGCGAGGCCGGGGTCCCGGCGAAGCCAACTCCAGCCCCGACCAGCGCGTAGCCCAGGGCGATCTCCCAGTAGGAGATGCCTTCTTCCCAGAGCACGAGCATCGCCGCGAAGCCGAGCAGGCAGAAGGCGTAGCCCACCAGCAGGGTGAAGCGGGCGCCGCGCTCCTCGACCAGCTTCGCCGAGTGCGGCGCCACCAGCACCATCGCGACCGCCCCCGGCAGGATCGCCGCCCCGGCGCCCAGGGTCGAGTAGCCGAGCACGTTCTGGAGGAACTGCTGGCCGACGAACATCGCCGCCATCAGCGAGCCGAAGACGATGATCCCGGCGCAGGCGGCGATCCAGAAGGTCCGCCGTCCCGCCACCGCGAGGTCGTAGAGCGGTTCGGGGGCGCGCCGCTGCCGCAGGAAGAAGCCGGCCGCGGTGGCGAGGGCGACGGCGATCAGCCCGATCGCCAGCGTCAGCTTGCCCGGTGCCGGGGCGATGCTGATCCCCATCACCAGCATCGCCACCATCACGATCGAGAGCAGACCGCCGGGGTGATCGACCGGGTTGCTCGTCTCGTTGACGTGGGAGGGGACGAAGCGCAGGGCCATGAACAGCGCCAGCACCGCCAGCGGCAGGGTGACGAAGAAGACCGAGCCCCAGTCGAAGTGCTGGAGTAGGAAGCCGGAGAGCAGCGGCCCCAGCGCCGCGATCGCGCCGCCGAGCGCCGACCAGAGCGCGATCGCACGGGTGCGGGCGGGGTCCTCCCACAGCGCCGTGATCAGCGCCAGGGTGGTCGGGAAGGCCATCCCGGCGGCGACGCCGCCGATCAGCCTGGCGGCGAAGAGGACGCCGATCGTCGGCGCCAGCCCCGCCAGCAGCGAGGCCGGGATCGAGAGGCCCATCCCGAGGACGAGCATCATCTTGCGCCCGTAGCGGTCGCCGAGCGCCCCCAGGTAGAGGACCGAGGCGGCGAGCCCGAGCGAGTAGCCGACGGCGACCAGGTTGAGCGTGGTCTGGCCGGCGTCGAAGGCCTTGCCGATGTCCGGCAGGGCGACGTTGGCGACGGCGAGGTTGAGGTTGGCGACCGCGGCGACGAGGATCAGCGACGCGAGGACCGCTCCGGCGCGCTTGGGGGCGCCAGCTTCCATTGTCGCTAGCGCGCCGCCATCTAGAGCTCGATCCAGGTCCCGGCTGGGCCGAGGTTGCGGACCGGGGTCGGGCCGATCTGGCTCTCGCAACCCCAGGACTCGTGGATGTGGCCGCAGACCGCGAGCCGCGGCCGCTTCTCCTCGATCGCCCGCAGCAGCGCCGGGCTGCCGAAGTGGCCGCCGTCGCCGGCGCTGTCGCAGTGGTCGCGCGGCGGCGAGTGCAGGACCAGGACCGCTTCCTCGGGACAGGCGGCGAGCATCTCCGCCGCCGCCTCGTCGTCGAGGTCGAAGCTCCAGTCCCAGGGCGTGACTGGGATGCCGGCGCCGAGGCCGAAGAACTCGACCCCCGCGATCGTCGTCCCCTCGCCGTGCAGGACGGTGGCAGCGCTCCAGTCGGCGGCGGCCTCGCGCAGCGCCTCGGCGGTCTCGTTGTTGCCGGGGACGAGGACGGTGGGGGTCTCGATCCCGGCAAGGGCGCCGATCGTCTCCGCCAGCCCCTCGTGCACGGAGGCGAAGTCGCCGGCGCCGATCACGACGTCGGCGTCGGCCGACATCTCGACCAGCTTCGCCCCCTGCTCGAGGTCGCAGTGCAGGTCGCTGAAGGCGAGGATGCGCACGGGCCAAACCTAACCGTTCCGCTCGCAGTGCGGGCCGATAAGAACCTACTCAGGAGTTTCTAAGCTTGGTTTTACTGAGCGGATGCACTCTCCTCGCGTGGCTGTTGCGATCCGGCGGGAAGTCCCTTCGCTGCCCGTGTGGCGACGGGTGCGGCGCGTGGTCCTCCTTGCCGCGACGATCTGCCTCCTCCCGGCGGCGATTTCCTGGGTCCAGGCGCTGAACCAGTCGCGCAACGTCAGCTGGAACATCGCCACGGTCGAGTGGGTGCGCCAGCACGGTGGCAACCCGCTCGTCTCGCAGATCGAGGACTGGTATTACGAACTGAACGCGCCTTCGAAGGGCGGGCCGGCGCTGAAATCGCTGCCGCAGGTGGGCGTCGCCGCCTCGTCCCAAGAAGGTGGCGAATCCCAGCATCCGATCTACCGGCCGCCGCCGATCAAGCCGCTGATCCACCCACCGCTGCCGGGGGAGGGGGTCTGGCACGCAGCCTCGGCGGTCGCCGGCC
>JBQCIG010000188.1:0-13777 GCA_051953975.1 Solirubrobacterales bacterium
TCGCGCCGCGCTAGCCGCACCGCCGCCACCGCGAAGGTGACGCTCATCAGCAGCACCAGCCCCTCCGGGATCAGCGTCACAAGACCCGCCGTCGCCGTCTGCGCCGCGCTTTCGAGGCCGACGCTGCGCACCTTGAGGCTGACGATCAGGAGCGCCGCCAGCGGCAGCATCACGTAGGTGGAGGCGATGATCACCCGGTTGACCTCCTCCTGCAGCGGTGAGGGCGGGTGGCGGAAGGTTTTCGCCTCGCCGGCGAGGCGGCCGGCGTAGCTCTGCTCGCGCACCGCGTCGACCACGTAGTGGCCGGAGCCCGAGACGCAGAAGGAGCCGGAGAGGACGCGATTGCCGGTGCCCTTCTTGATCCCGTCGGACTCGCCGGTCAGAAGCGACTCGTCCATCGTCATCCCGCGCGAGGCGATCACCTCGCCGTCGGCGACGAGCTGGTCGCCCGGCCCGACCGCGATCACATCGCCGGGCACCACTTCGGTCGAGAGCAGCTCGGCCACCTGGCCGTCGCGGACGACCCGTGCGTGCGGCGCCACCAGCACCGCCAGTTCGTCCAGCGTCGCCTTTGCTTTCAGCTCCTGGCGGATGCCGATGTAGGAGTTGACGACGGCGATCAGGCCGAAGATCGAGTCGGCGTAGAGGCCGAGCCCGAGGTCGAGGACGAAGAAGGCGCCGATGATCGCGTTGAAGAGGGTGAAGATGTTGCCGGCGACGATGCTCGAGACCGAGCGCGAGGAGGTCTCCGGTGGCGGCCCCAGCTTGCGCAGCCGCGCCGCCGCCTCCCTGCTGGAGAGCCCTTGCTCGGGTGAAGGTCGGCCGTTCGCCATGCGACTCCCTATTCAATAGGGTGCGGGGGCGATGGGCCTGAAGCTCGGACTCAACCTCGGTTACTGGGGGATCGGACCCGCCGGCGAGGAGGCCGCGGAGCTGGTCCTGGCCGCCGAGGGGATGGGCTACGAGTCGGTCTGGGCGGCCGAGTCCTACGGCTCCGACGTGGTCAGCGTGCTCGCCTGGCTGGCGGCGCGGACCGAGAAGATCAACCTCGGCGCCGCGATCCTGCAGGTGCCGGCCCGCCCCCCCGCGGCCGCGGCGATGGCCGGCGCGACGATCGACAAGCTCTCCGGCGGCCGCTTCCTCTTCGGCTTCGGCCCCTCCGGCCCGCAGGTCTCCGAAGGCTGGTACGGGGTTCCCTACGCGAAGCCGTGGGGGCGCACCCGCGAGTACATCGAAGTGGTGCGCGCGATCATCGCCCGCGAGGGCCCGCTCGACCACCAGGGCGAGCACTACCCGCTGCCGCTGCCGGGCGGCGAGGGCAAGCCGCTGAAGCTGAACTTCCACCCGCTGCGCAACCGGATCCCGGTCTTCGTCGGCGCGATCGGGCGCAAATCGGTGGAGATGGCGGCGGAGATCTGCGACGGCTGGATCCCGATCTTCTTCAGCGTCGACGCCTTCGAGCAGACCTGGGGAGAGCACCTGGAGGCGGGCTTTGCCAAGGGCGGGCGGCAGCGCTCCGACCTCGAGGTGAGCCCGTCGTTGCAGGTGGCGATCGACGGCGACCTCGAGGCGGCGAAGAACGTCGTCAAGGCCGGCCTCGTCCTCTACTTCGGCGGCATGGGCAGCCGCAAGACCAACTTCTACGTCGACCTCGCCCACCGCTTCGGCTTCGGCGAGGTCGCCGACGAGGTCCAGCGCCGCTTCCAGGACGGCGACCGCGGCGGCGCCTTCGAGGCGATGCCGGACGAGATCGTCGAGGCGACCTCGCTGGTCGGGACCGAGGCCGAAGTGGCCGAGCGGATCGAGCGCTTCCGCGGCGCCGGCATCGACCGCCTGATCTGCTCGCCGGTCCACGTCGAGCGCTCCGAGCAGCTGCACACGCTGGAGCGGTTGGCGGCGCTGGCCGGCGTTTCCTGAGCGGCTTGCATCTCGCCGCTCGGCAGATAGGCTGGCGACGATGAGCTGGAGTGGACTGAGGGAGCGCTTCACCTACGCCAACGTCGTGGCGACCGTCGCCCTGATCCTGGCAGTGACCGGCGGTGCCACCGCGATTGCGCTCTCGCTGCCGAAGAATTCGGTCAAGTCAAAGCAGATCGCCAAAGAAGCGGTGAAGAACTCCAAAATCGCCAAGGGCGCGGTGACCGGCGACAAAGTCAAGCTGGCAACGCTCGGCAAAGTCCCGCTGGCGGCGCACGCCGACTCGGCCGACACCGCGGGCTCGGCCGGCAGCGCGGCCAACGCCGCCCATGCTGCCGTTGCCGACGCGCTCGCGGGCCAGGGGGGAAGCCAGATCTCACCGGCGAATGTCGTCCAGGCACAGAACGTGGCCGGACCGTTCACCAACACGCTGGAACTCAGCGTCAAAGGTTTCGGCCGCTTCTGGCTGCGGTGCGGTGAAGAAGACATCATTTCCTTCAACGAGTCGAACACGCCGGGGTCGAAAGCGATCGAGTCCGGCGTCCTCGTCGCCAACGAATTCCCGATCTCGACGCCGGAAGTCTTCCCGATCGACGCCTTCATGACGGAAGCGGGCAGCCGCGAATACGGAACCCAGGGCCGCCGCCTCTACGTCCATTTCACCGCGGCGATCCTCGGCACCACCAAAACGCTCGAAATCGACGGTGGCGGCTTCGAAAACGAAGGCAGCACCGGCTGCGTCGGCCAGCTCCACGCCTCGATCAGCGGCTGAGGCGCGACCGGACTTCGCGCTTCATCCCAAATCGCATAGCCTTCCGCGCCGCGGAATATGAAGATCGGAGTGCCGAAAGAGACCGCCGATGGGGAGCGCCGGGTCGCGCTCGTCCCTGACGTGGTCAAATCGCTGAAGAAGAACGAGAAGGTCGACGTCGTCGTCGAGTCCGGCGCCGGCGAGGCGGTCGGTCACACCGATGCCGCCTACCAGGAGGCCGGGGCCGAGGTCGGCTCCGCCGAGGCCGCCTGGGGAGCCGACATCGTCCTCCACGTCGCCGTCCCCGGCGCCGGGGACATCGCGAAGCTGAACGGCAACCAGGTCTTCATCTCGCACCTCAACCCCTGGGTCGCGGCGGAGACCAACAAAGCGCTGGCCGGCGCCGGCGTCACCGCCTTCGCGATGGAGGCGATCCCGCGCACCACCCGCGCCCAGGCGATGGACGCGCTCTCCTCGCAGGCCGCCGCCGCCGGCTACGCGGCGACCCTGATCGCCGCCCGCGAGTCGGGTCGCTTCTTCGGGATGATGACCACCGCCGCGGGCACGGTGCCGCCGGCGAAGGTGCTCGTCCTCGGCGCCGGCGTCGCCGGGCTGCAGGCGATCGCCACCGCCAAGCGCCTCGGCGCGATCGTCACCGGCTTCGACATCCGCCGCGCCGCTTGGGAGCAGGTCGCCTCGCTCGGGGGCCGCCCGCTGGAACTCGACTTCATCCCCGACGCCGAGGGGGAGGGCGGTTACGCCCGGCCGCTGACCGACGAGGAGAACGCGCAGGTGCGCGACGCCCTCGCCGAGAACGCCGCCAAACAGGACATCATCATCACCACCGCCGCGATCCCCGGCCGCCCGGCGCCGCTGCTGATCACCGCCGAGGGCGTCCGCAACATGGCTCCGGGCTCGGTGATCGTCGACCTCGCCGCCGAGACCGGCGGCAACTGCGAGCTGACCCAGCCGGGACAGACCGTGGTCGAGAACGGGGTCAAGGTGATCGGCCCGCGCAACCTCGCCTCGGAGATGCCGGCGCCGGCCTCCCAGCTCTACGCCAAGAACCTCGAGAACCTGCTCGGCCTGCTCGTCGGCGAGGAGGGCGAGGTCAAGGTCGACTTCGAGGACGACATCATCGCCGCCGCCTGCATCACCCAGGGCGGCGAGATCAAGAACGAGAGGGCAGCCAAGTGAACCTGTTCGCCGAGATCACGATCTTCGTGCTTGCGATCTTTGTCGGCTTCGAGGTGATCTCGAAGGTGCCGACCACCCTGCACACGCCGTTGATGTCCCAGACCAACGCGATCCACGGCATCGTCATGCTCGGCGGCCTGATCGTCGTCGGCGAGGCCAACGATGGCATTGAGTACCTGATCGGGACGATCGCGATCGCCTTTGGCGCGATCAACATCGTCGGCGGCTTCATGGTCACCGACCGGATGCTCGGCATGTTCTCGAAAAAATCAAAGCCGTCCGCCTCCTCCGCTTCGCGTCCGGGGGCGGCCGGGTCGGAGAAGGATTCGGCCAAATGAGTTTGGCGGTCCTCACGCCCGGCGGTGACGCGGCCACCGCCCTCTACATCGTCGCCTTCTCCCTCTTCATCATCGGGATCAAGCAGGGGACGCACCCGACCACCGCCAAACGCGGCAACCTGATCGCCGCCGTCGGCATGGCGGTCGCCATCGTCACCACCCTGCTGCTCGACGGGATCGGCAACTGGGGCCTGATCGTGATCGGCCTCGGGATCGGCTCGGCGATCGGCGCGATCGCCTCGGTTCGCGTGCAGATGACCGAGATGCCGCAGATGGTCGCCCTCTACAACGGCGTCGGCGGCGGCGCGGTCGCCCTGATCGCCTGGTCGGAGATCCGCCACGGCAGCTCCGGGATGCCGCTGGAAGAGCTGATCCCGACCCTGTTCGCGGCGATCGTCGGCTCGGTCTCCTTCTGGGGCTCGAACATCGCTTTCGCCAAGCTCCAGGACCTGATCCCGACCCGGCCGCTGGCGGTACCGGGCCAGCAGGTGGTCAACGCGGTCCTGCTGATCGCCGCGGTGGCCGCCGCAGTGGCGATCGCGATTGACCACGGCAGCCCCTCCGAAGGGCTCTTCATCGGCATCCTGATCGTCGCCGCAATCCTCGGCAACCTCGTCGTGCTGCCGATCGGCGGCGCCGACATGCCGGTGGTGATCTCGCTGCTGAACGCCTTCACCGGCCTCTCCGCCGCGGCCGCCGGCTTCGCCCTCCACAACGTCGCCCTGATCGTCGGCGGCACCCTGGTCGGTTCCTCGGGAACGATCCTCACCCTGGAGATGGCGACGGCGATGAACCGCTCGGTCGCCAACATCCTCTTCGCCGGCTTCGGCGGCGCCCCCGCGGCCGGCGCCGGCGGCGATGGCGAGGAACGACCGCACGTCTCGATCGGCGCCCAGGACGCGGCGATCAAGCTCGCCTACGCCGACTCGGTCGTCTTCGTCCCCGGCTACGGTCTCGCCGTCGCCCAGGCCCAGCACGCGATCAAGGAGGTCGCCGACGAGCTGGAGAAGCGCGGCGTCACCGTCAACTACGCGATCCACCCTGTCGCCGGCCGGATGCCGGGGCACATGAACGTCCTCCTCGCCGAGGCCGACGTGCCCTACGAGCAGCTGAAGGAGATGGAGGAGATCAACCCGGAACTGCCGCGCACCGACGTCGCCGTTGTCGTCGGCGCCAACGACGTCACCAACCCGGCGGCGAAAAACGACCCCAACTCGCCGATCGCCGGGATGCCGATCATCGAAGTCTCCGAGGCAAGCGAGGTGATCGTGATCAAGCGCTCCCTCAGCCCCGGCTTCGCCGGCATCGACAACGACCTCTTCTACGAAGCGAACACCTCGATGCTCTTCGCCGACGCCAAAGCTGCCGCCAGCGAAATCGCGGGCGAGATCGGGAATCTCTAAGCCGAGCCGAGCAGGCTCTCCAGCGGAACGTCGGGGTCTTCGAGCTCGGCCGCGTCCACCTGGGCCCGATCGCCGGCGAGCTTTTGGATCGTCTCGTTGACGTCCCAGACGTTGACGTTCATCCCGGCCAGGACGCGGCCGTCTTCGAGCCAGAAGGCGATGAACTCCCGGCTCGCGGGGTCGCCGCGGAAGACGACCCGGTCCCAGCTCGTCGCCTGGCCCGCGTACTCCATGCCGACGTCGTACTGGTCGGAGAAGAAGTAGGGGACGCGGTCGTAGGGTTGTGCGAGGCCGAGCATGTTGCGGGCGGCGGCAGGCCCTTGCTCCAGCGCGTTCGCCCAGTGCTCGACGCGCAGCGGGCCGAAGACCGGGTGCCGGTGGCGGGCGACGTCGCCGGCGGCGAAGACGCCGGCCACGCTCGTCTCCAGGTTGGCGTCGACGATGACCCCGTTGTCGACCTCGAGCCCGGCGCCGCGCGCCAGGTCGGTCCTTGGCTCGACGCCGATGCCGACGATCGCGAAGTCGCAGTCGATCGAGCCGCCGTCGGAGGTGCGGACGCGCTCGACCGAGGAGTCGCCTTCGAACGCCTCGACGCCCGTGTCCAGCATCAGCTCGACTCCGTGGTCGGCGTGGAGGTCGCGGTAGATCGAGCCCAGCTCCGGCCCGAGCACCCGTCCCAGCGGCAGCGCCGCCGGCTCGATCACGACGACCTCGAGTCCCTCCTGCCGGGCAGAGGCGGCGACCTCCGAGCCGATCCAGCCGGCTCCGACCACGACGACCTTGCCGCCTCCCTCGAGCCGGGCGCGGATCGCGTCCGAGCTCTCGACGCTGCGCAGGTAGTGGATGCCGTCCAGGTCCGCCCCGGGGATGTTCAGCCTGCGCGGCTCGGCGCCGGTGGCGAGGAGGAGGCGGTCGAAGCGCAGCCGCTCCCCGCTCTCCAGCTCGACCTCGTGCTCGCTTGCGTCGAAGCCGACGGCGCCGTCATCCAGGCGCAGCTCGATCTCGTGCTCCGGGTAGAAGGACTCGGCGTGGACGAAGAGCTTCTCGCGCTCCGACTCGCCCCGCAGGTAGTCCTTGGAGAGGGGTGGGCGTTCGTAGGGCCGATGGGGCTCGGCGCCGACGAGGACGACGCGGCCCTCGAAGCCCTCCTCGCGCAGGGTCTCCGCGGCCTTGGCGCCGGCGAGGCCGGCACCGACGATGACGAAGGTCTGCTCGCGGTCGCTCATGGCTCACTCCTCTTGGTCAGGGCCAGGAACTCCTGGCGGGTGCGGGGGTCGTCGCGGACCTGGCCCTGGAGCGCCGAGGTCACGGTGGTGGCGCCGAACTTCTGAACGCCGCGCAGCGACATGCACAGGTGCTCGGCTTCGAGCACCACACCGACGCCTTTCGGCGCCAGCTGCTCCTGGATCCAGTCCGCGATCTGGGTCGTCAGCCGCTCCTGGACCTGTAGGTCGCGGGCGAACAGCTCGACGACGCGGGCCAGCTTGGAGAGGCCGACGATCCGCTCGTTCGGCAGGTAGCCGATGTGGGCGACGCCGTGGAAGGGCAGCATGTGGTGCATGCAGAGCGAGTGGAACGGGATCGCTTTGACCAGCACCAGCTCGTCGTAGCCCTCCTCGTTGGGGAAGGTCGTGGGGCGGAAGAGCTGCGGGGTCAGCAGCTCGAGATATGCGTCGACCATTCGCCTCGGCGTCTCCCGCAGGCCGTCCGCCTCGAGGTCGGCCCCCAGGGCGGCGAGGAGATCGGCGGCGGCGCGCACCGCCGCGGCGCGATCAACGTGCCGGCCGTCCGTGGGAGCGGGGCCGGCTCCATTGCTTTGCGAAACCTCTTTGAGAGTCATACCGAGGTTCGCGTCGCGAGGGCGCGGGTTCTTACCTCGCGAGCGACAAACCGAGCGATTGCGAGAGTTCTTACGGCTTCGTTTGCGAATCGGCGCGAATGACACACACGCGTAGGACGGCGCCGCCTAGCGTCGGCCCATGGGCTCGGAGCGGGGGCAGGGGACGGTCGAGTGGGTCGGGGTGCTGCTGGTCGTGGCGGTGGCGATGCTGGGCCTGGTGGCGGCCGGGGTGCGGGTGCCGGGGGCGCCGCTGGCGCGGGCGCTCGCCGATCGGATCCTCTGCGCGGCGGCGCTGGCGGACGGGTGCGGCGACGAGCCGGCGCTGATCGCCGCCTACGGGACCGAAGTCGGCGAGCTGGTGCGCCGGCACATGCCGACGATCCTCTTCGAGCGGGGGTCGCGGGCGGTGCCGGTCGACTTCCGCCGCTGCCGCAGCACCCGCTGCGGCGATGCGGCCTCAGACGGCCTCGTCCACAGAACCGACGGGCGCCTGCCGGTCACCGTCTTCGTCCACGTAGTCGACTGCCGCCCGGGCCGGGCCGAGCGCATCAAAGCGGCAGGGGCCGACTGCTCCGGCGAGCGCGCCGGCAACCTCTACGTCCAGTACTGGACCTACTACGCCGACTCGGCGACCCTCCGCGATCTGCCGGTGGTGGGGGAGAAGGGCTATCACCACGATGACTGGGAGGGAGTGCAGCTCCGCTTCGGCCCCGATGGGGCGGTGGACGAGCGGGCTTCCTCCCACGACGGCTACAACTACGGCCGCGGCGTCGGCAACTGGGGCTCGGACGCCGGCATCGGCCCGCTGAACGACGCCGCCGAGGCCGTCGGCGGCCACGTCGAGAACGGCTGGGGCCCCGAGACGCACCTCCTGCTTGTCTCCGGCGGCAGCCACGCCGGCAACGCCGTCGGCCTCTCCGACACCGACCGCTACATACCCGGTAGTCGCGTCCACCTCATCCCGCTCGAACCGATCGCCGCCACCAGCACCGCCCGCTTCGCCATCTCCCCGCCCTGGCTCAAGCAAGTCTGGCTCGACCCCGAGGCGGAGGGGACCAACTGATGAGGCGCTGGCGGGATTATCAGACCGAGGCTGGGCGCCGTCCCGTGAAGCTGTTCATCGAGAAGCTCAGCGAGGAGGATGTGGCTGCAGTTGCGACTGCGATGCACGAGGTAAGGGTCAGAGGGCTACCTGCAGCGCGTCATCTTGGGGGCAACATCTACGAGGTCCGCGCCAGTGGCAATAGGGCTATCTATCGCATCCTTTTCGCTCCCCAGGGCAAACACGGCCAAGTGCTGCTAGCCCTCGAGGCCTTCAAGAAGAAGAGCCAAAAGACGCCGCTGCGGACGATCAGGTTGGCGAGGCAGCGGTTGCAAGATTGGGAACGCCGCGGACGCAGCAGTAGAAAACAGTATTATATCCTTTTTGATATCTTATTTCTAATATAAACAAGCGCAGGAGGGGTCATGGCGGAGCGCGACTTTCTGGACGAGATCATCGAAGAGCACACTGCCCGCAATCCCGCTTTCCCAAAATTGCTCAAAGCCGCTGAACGAAGGCGGGCACTGCTACAGGAACTCGCGGCCGTGCGTGAGAGGAGAAGCCAGTCGCAGACGACCCTGGCCGCCGAGATGAAAACGTCCCAATCGTCTGTTGCTCGGCTGGAGGGATCTGCCGGCGATGCGCGCTTATCCACGATCGATCGGTACGCGGAAGCGTTGGGCTTCCGGGTCCAATGGCACTTGCTTCCGCTGGAGGGATCTGAGGGAGAGCCGCCGGTCGTCGTTCACGCCGGCTGAGGAACTTCACACTCTGGTTCGCAGACGCCGTTAAGGTGGGTTATCGCCACCGATGTGTCCTCAGTGTCGAAGGCAGCGATCGCGGAAGCGCTTTCCGAGGCCCGCGAGCGCACGCTGGCGCTGATCGAGCCGCTTGATGACGAGCAGCTGAACCGGGTCTATTCGCCGATTCTCAGTCCCCTTGCCTGGGATCTCGGCCACATCGCCAACTTCGAGGAGCTGTGGCTGGTGCAGACGGTCGGGGGACGGGAGCCTTTGCACGGCGAGCTCGGCCGCTTCTACGACGCGATCGAGAATCCGCGCAAGATCCGCGGCGAGTTGCCGATCCTGCGGGACGCGGAGCTGCGCTCCTACATGGCGGACGTCCGCGAGCGCACCCTCGACGTACTGGAGGGTGTGGAGATCGGACCGGACGCCTCGGACCTGCTGCTGCGGGACGGCTTCGTCTACGAGATGCTGCTCGCCCACGAGCTGCAGCACGACGAGACGATGCTGCAGCTGCTGCAGCTGGTCGACGGCTACGAGCCGGTGAGAGCGGAGTTCGAACCGGGCGCGGAGCCCGTTCCCGACGAACCGGAGATGGTCCGGATCGAGGCCGGAGAGCATGAGGTCGGCGCACCGCCGCGCGGCTTCGCTTACGACAACGAGCGCCCACGCCATGTGGTCGAGCTCGGTGCCTTCGAAATCGATCGAACCCCGGTCAGCAACGGCGCGTACGTCGAGTTCATGAGGGACACCGGCGCTGAGGCACCGATGTACTGGGAGCGCGAGGGGGAGGGGTGGGTCGACACCACGCGCGGGCGCCGAGCTGCGATCGACCCGGGCCAGCCGGTGATCCACGTCTCCTGGAACCAGGCCGACGCGTTTGCCCGCTGGGCCGGCAAGCGCCTGCCGAGCGAGTTCGAGTGGGAGGCCGCCCGCGATCGGCTTGACGGCCTCGGTCACGGCTGGGAATGGACCTCGTCGGACTTCCTCGCCTATCCGGGCTTCGAGGTCTTCCCCTACCGCGAGTACTCCGAGGTCTTCTTCGGCAATACCTACAAGGTGCTGCGCGGCAGCTCCTGGGCCACCCACCCGCGCGTCGCCCGCCCCACCTTCCGCAACTGGGACCTGCCGCAGCGGAGCCAGATCTTCGCCGGCCTGCGCTGCGCGAGAGACGCATGATCGCGATCGACGTCCACCTCGACGAAGGCGCGGCGGCGAAGATGGCGCGCGACGTCCGCGAGGGACTCTGCTCCTACCCGAAGGAGGTTGCGCCCAAATACTTCTACGACGAGCGCGGCTCGGAGCTGTTCGAGCGGATCACCGAGCTGCCCGAGTACTACCCGACCCGGGCGGAGCGGGAGATCCTCGCGCACCGGTCCGGCGAGATCCACGCCGCCGCCGGCTGTCCCGAAACCCTGATCGAGCTCGGCTCCGGCTCGGCGGCCAAGACCCGGCACCTGCTGAGCGCGATGCGCGACTGCGATGCCCTCGACACCTACGTCCCCGTCGATATCTCCGAGGAGATCACCCAGCGCACCGCGGCCGAACTGGTCGACGAGTACCCGGGCCTCAACGTGCACGGCCTCGTCTGCGACTTCGAGCAGCACCTGGAGCGGGTTCCGCACGGCTCAGGGCCACGGATGATCGCCTTCCTCGGCGGCACGATCGGCAACCTCTACCCGCGCGAGCGTCACGCTTTCCTGGTGCGGATCCGGGCGCTGCTCGGCAGCGGCGACCACCTCCTGCTCGGCACCGACCTGATCAAGGATCGTGCCCGCCTCGAGGCCGCCTACAACGACTCCGCCGGCGTCACCGCCGAGTTCAACAAGAACGTGCTTCGAGTCCTCAACGACCAGCTCGGCGCCGACTTCGACCTCGACGCCTTCGAGCACGTAGCCCGCTACGACGAGGAGGCGGAGCGGATGGACATCCGCCTGCGCTCGCTCGCCGACCAGGAGGTACGGCTCGAGGGCCTCGACCTCGAGATCGCCTTCGCCGCGGAGGAGGAGATGCGGACCGAGATCTCGACCAAGTTCACCCGCGAGCGGATCGAGGCGGCCTACACCGGCGCCGGACTCGAATTGCGCGGCTGGTTCACCGACGAGGCTGGCGACTACGCGCTCAGCCTCGCGGCCCCGGCCAGCGCTTGAGCCGCGGGCACCTGCTGCGTGATGCAGTGGATGTTGCCGCCGCCGAGCAGGATCTCCCGCGCCGGCACCCCGACCACCTCGCGCCCGGGGAAGCAGCGGCGGAGGATCTCCCCGGCCGCCTCGTCGTAGCGCGGATCGAGCAGGGGGTAGACGACGCGCGCGTTGCCGAGGTAGAAGTTGACGTAGGAGGCGGCCATGCGGTCGCCGGCGCGGCGCGGGATCGTCCCCTCCGCGGCGTCCACTCCCGCGGCCTCCTCGGCTGAGATCTGCAGCGGGCCCGGGGAGGGGAGCAGTACCACCTGTAGGGGGCGGCCGCGGGCATCGGTCGCCGCTTCCAGCCGCTCGCGCGCGTCGCGCGAGATCCGGTGCTGAGGGTCGTCCTCCTCGTCGGTCCAGCTCAGCAGCACCGTCCCAGGCCGGGCGAAGCAGGCGAGGTTGTCGACGTGGCCGTCGGTCTCGTCTTCGAAGGCGCCGGCGCCGAGCCAGATCACCTTCTCCGCCCCCAGGTACTCGAGCAGCACCCGCTCGATCTGCTCCTTTGACAGCTCCGGGTTGCGGTTGGGGTTGAGCAGGCACTCTTCGGTCGTCAGCACCGTGCCCTCGCCGTCGACGTGGATCGCCCCGCCCTCGAGCACGATCGGCGCCCGGTAGCGGTCGGCTCCCTCCGCCTCCAATACCTTGGCGGCGACCCGGTCGTCGCGGTCCCAGGGGAAGTAGAGGCCGCCCTCGGTTCCGCCCCAGGCGTTGAACCGCCAGTCGACCCCGCGGAGGCCGCCGCTACCGTCGACGAGGAAGGTCGGCCCGGTGTCGCGCATCCAGGCGTCGTCGGTGGAGACCTCGACCACCCGCACCTGCGGCGGCAGCATCGCGCGGCAGTTCTCGAACTGGGCGTCGGAGGCCGCCATCGTCACCGGCTCGGAGGCGGCGATCGCCTCCGCTACCGCCGCAAAGGCCTCCTGCGCCGGCTTCGCACCGAGACGCCAGTTGTCGGGTCGTTCGGGCCACGCCATCCAGCAGCCGCTGTGTCGCTCGAACTCGCCGGGCATCCGGAAGCCGTCCGCCGCGGGAGTCGATTTGAGGGTCGCGCTCACCTCCCTCTATCTTGAACCCCGTGGAGGAGATCCGCCTAATCTGCGCCGAGGCGCCACCGCCCTCGCCCGCCCGGACCCGCCCGCCGTCGCGGCCGCCGTTTCGCATCGGCGCCGTCCAGCAGGCCTGGCACCCCGACCCAGAGGAGCACGAGGCGGCGCTGGCGGAGGGGATTCGCATGGCGGCGGCCGAGGGGGCGAAGCTGGTCTGCCTGCAGGAGCTGACGCTGAGCCCCTACTTCGCGGTCGATCCGGCGGGGCCCGGTCCCGGGGGCGCCGAGCCCGAGGACCTGCCCGGCGGCCGCACCCACGCCTTCGCCGCCCGGATGGCGGCCGAGACCGGCGTCCACGTCCACGCCTCGCTCTACGAGCGCGCCGACGAGGAGGACGGCCTCGGCTTCAACACCGCGATCGTCGTCTCGCCGCAGGGCGAGCTCCTCGCCCGCACCCGCAAGCTCCACATCCCGATCACCGCCGGCTACCACGAGGACCGCTACTTCCGTCCCGGCCCTGGCGACTCGGAGGCGTTCCCGCTCGTCGGCCTCGGCGAGGCGCGGCTCGGCCTGCCGACCTGCTGGGACCAGTGGTTCCCCGAGGTCGCCCGCGCCTACAGTCTCGAGGGCGCCGACGTCCTCGTCTATCCGACCGCGATCGGCTCCGAGCCCGACCATCCCGAGTTCGACACCCAGCCGCTCTGGGAGCGGGTGATCGTCGGCAACGGGATCGCCAACGGCGTCTTCATGGTCGCCGTCAACCGGATTGGCTTCGAGCCGCCGCTCACCTTCTACGGCTCCTCCTTCGTCTCCGACCCCTACGGCCGTATCCTCGCCCAGGCCCCCCGCGACGAGCCAGCCGTCCTCGTCGCCGACCTCGACCTCGACCAGCGCCGCGACTGGCTAGAGCTCTTCCCCTTCCTGACCACCCGCCGCCCCGACACCTACGCCAAGCTGGCCGAAGCAGCGACCGAGGTGATGAACGACCCGCAGGACTGAGCGCGGCGGTGGAGGGGATCGGCACTCCTCCTCCGGAATCGACCTCCCCTCCCTCCGGTCGGGGAGAACCTGCTGCGGGCTTCGCCCGCAAGAGACAGATTGCATATCGCCGAACATTCCTCCGGAGGAGTGCCGATCCCCTCTGCGACAGAGCCCTGGCAGACGCCAACTGACGAAGGCGCTCCCAGTTCCGTGGGGGGGGGGGTGGGGGTGTGTTGGGACAAATAAAAAAACAACCCCAAGAAAAGAAAGATAAAGAAGTAAAGGGGGAGGGTGTATGTATGGGTGTGGGATTATATTAAAATAATTTTAGTTT
>JBQCIG010000189.1:0-5730 GCA_051953975.1 Solirubrobacterales bacterium
ACCCCGGCGGCTAACTTTATGCTCGGGGTCGGCGGTGTTTTCTCTTTCCGGGGGGCGCGCGCCGCTGGCGCGCGGGTCGGGCTCGGCACCGATGGCGCCGGCTCCAACGACTCGCTCGACCTGCTCGCCGAACTGAAGCTCTTCGCCCTCGCCCAGAAGCACGCCGCCGGCGACCCGACCGCGATCGAGGCCGCCGAGGCCTGGGCCGTCGCCACCGGCGCCAAGGCCCCGCTGCTCGGCGCCACCCCGCTCGAGCCCGGCGCCCCCGCCGACTTCCTCCTCCTCCGCGCCGACTCGCCCGAGCTCGGGATCGGCGAGCTCACCACCGATCTCGTCTACGCCGCCAGCGGCAGCACCGTCGACACCGTCGTCGTCGCCGGCCGCGTCCTCATGCGCGGCGGCGAGATCCCCGAGCTAGACGAAATCGTCCTCCGCGCCGCCGAGCGCGCCAAGCGCCTCGGCCTCTAAGCGCGTTCCCCCTATACCCAGGGGGGGTATATGCTACGGTGCCTCCATGGTCGGATATCAGGAGGACAAGGAGAAGCTGTTGAAGCGGCTCGCCCGGGTCGAGGGGCAGGTGCGCGGGGTCGCGAAGATGGTCACCGATGAGCGCTACTGCATCGACGTGCTGACCCAGATCGGAGCGATCCAGGCGGCGCTCGACAAGGTCGCGCTGGGGCTGATCGACGACCACACCCGCCACTGCGTGGTCGAGGCCGAGGGCGGCGAGCGGGTAGAGAAGGTCGACGAGCTGATGGCCGCCCTGGGGAGGTTCGTGAGCCGGTGAGCGACGTACTTGGCAAGATCTGGGAAGGGCTGGAAATGGCCTTCCTGATGGCCTACGAGGTCTGGTGGGCGCTGGTGCTCGGGTTTGCGATCTCCGCGATCGTCCAGGCCTGGGTGCCGCGGGCGCGGATCGAAGGCGCCCTCTCCGGCGAAGGCTTCGCCCCGGTCGCCAAGGCGACCGGGCTCGGCGCCGCCTCCTCCTCCTGCTCGTACGCGGCGATCGCGATCGCCAAGTCGCTGTTCCAGAAGGGCGCCTCCGCGGTCACCGCGCTCGCCTTCCAGTTCGCCTCGACCAACCTGGTCTGGGAGCTGGGGCTGGTGCTGTGGGTGCTGATGGGCTGGCAGTTCACCCTCGCCGAGTTCATCGGCGGCTTGATCCTGATCGCGCTGATGGCGGCGCTATTGCGCTCCTTCGTCTCCCCGCGGCTGGAGGAGCGGGCACGGCGCCACGCGCAGCAGGCGCAGGCCGGCCACCATCACGGCGACGGCAGCGAGGGCGAAACGGTCTCCTGGCGTCGGCGCCTCACCACCCGCGCCGCCTGGGCCGACGTCGGCGGCAACTTCCGCGGCGACTGGCAGATGCTCTGGAAGGAGATCGCGATCGGCTTCCTGCTCGCCGGCTTCATCGGCCTGCTCGGCAACGACTTCTTCAACTTCCTCTTCGTCACCGACGCGCCGCCCGTGGTGCAGACGATCGAGAACGTCCTCGTCGGTCCGGTCATCGCGATCCTCAGCTTCGTCTGCTCGGTCGGCAACGTGCCGCTGGCGGCCGTCCTGTGGTCGGGCGGGATCGGCTTCGGCGGCGTCGTCGCCTTCCTCTTCGCCGACCTGATCGTGATCCCGATCGTGCTCGCCTACCGCAAGTACTACGGCGCCCCGTTCGCGTTGCGGATCACCGTGCTGATGTTCGTCACGATCGTGATCGCGGCCCTCGCCGTCGACGGGCTCTTCAGCCTCTTCGGGCTGATCCCGGCCGGCCCCCGCCCCACCCGCGCCGACGTCTTCGGTTCGGTCGAGGTCGATTACAAGCTCTTCCTCGACCTCCTCGGCCTGGCGATCTTCGCCGCCCTCTTCTGGGTCGGCCGCGGCCGCGGCGGCGCGCACGGCTGCGAGCACGACGCCCGCCAGGCCCACGCTCACCACATGAGTGAGCAGGGGGCCGCCGGGGTATAGGCTCGCCCCGATGGCGTCCGGCGCGTCCGGCAGCGAAACCCAGTCCCAATCCGAAGCCTCGTCGGTCCGCTACGAGGAAACGACGAAGGTCTATCCCGGCGCCAGCGAGCCGGCGGTCGACCGGCTGACGCTCGAGGTCCCGGCCGGCGAGATCTGCGTCCTCGTCGGGCCGTCGGGCTGCGGCAAGACGACGGCGATGCGGATGGTCAACCGCACCGTCGACATCACCTCCGGCGACATCCTGATCGGCGGCCGCTCGGTCCGCGAGCGCGAGCCGGCGCAGCTGCGGCGCGAGATCGGCTACGTGATCCAGCAGATCGGCCTCTTCCCCCACCGCACGATCAGCGAGAACATCGGCGCCGTCCCGCAGCTGCTGGGCTGGGACAAGGCGCGCATCCGCGAGCGCAGCGCCGAGCTGCTGGAGCTGATCGGCCTCGACCCCGAGCTCGGCGACCGCTACCCGGCCCAGCTCTCCGGCGGCCAACAGCAGCGCGTCGGCGTCGCCCGGGCGCTGGCAGCAGACCCGCTGGTGATGCTGATGGACGAGCCCTTCGGGGCGATCGACCCGATCAACCGCGAGCGCCTGCAGAACGAGTTCCTGCGGTTGCAGGCGGAGATCCGCAAGACGGTCCTCTTCGTCACCCACGACATCGACGAGGCGATCAAGCTGGGCGACCGGATCGCGGTGATGCGCGAGGGCGGACGGGTCCAGCAGTACGCGACGCCGGCGGAGCTATTGATGGCGCCGGCCAACGAGTTCGTCGAGGACTTCGTCGGCGCCGACCGGGCGCTGAAGCGGCTGGCGCTGATGCGCGTCGGCGACATCGACCTCTGGGAAGCGCCGCTGGCGCACGTCGGCCAGGCGACCGCCGAGGTGCGGGCGAAGCTGGCGGCGCCCGACGTCGAAGTCCCCCACGCCCTGCTGGTCGACAGCGAGCGCCGCCCGCTCGGCTGGCTGAGTGAGCGCGACCTCGCCCGGGAGGTGGTGCCGCGCGAGCCGGACTCGCCCCTGGGTCCGGTGCTGGAAAGCGAGGACGTGATGCGCGACGCCCTCGCCGACCTCCTCCAGGGGGAGGCGCAGTACGCGGCGGTGGTCGACCGCCGCGGGCAGATCGCCGGCGTCCTCTCGGTCGAGATCATCTCCGAGTTCCTGGGATCGCCGGAGGCCAAGAGCGACGAGCACCCGGCGGTGGAGCGGCCCCATGGCTAGCCTCGCGGCGCTCGCCCTGCCCCTGGCCGAAGTCGGCAAAGTTGGCGAAGGGTTCTTCCACGAACGCACCTCGGCGACCCTCCCCTGCCAGGCCAAAGACGAACTGTTCTGCTGGGGCTGGGCGGGGGAAAACCTCCACCGCTACGTCACCCCCGCCCTCCAGCACCTCGAGCTGGTCGTCGCCTCGGTCCTGATCGGCTTCGTGATCGCCTTCGCGCTGGCGCTGCTGGCCCACCGCCACGGCTGGCTGCACCCGCCGCTGATCGCCGGCACCGGGATCCTCTACACGATCCCCAGCGTCGCCCTCTTCTTCCTGCTCGAACCGATCACCGGGCGGACGATGCTGACCGCGATCATCGCTCTCAGCCTCTACACGGTGCAGATCATCTACCGCAACACGATGGTCGGGCTCGGCAACGTGCCGGCCTCGATCAAGGACGCCGCCAAGGGGATGGGCCAGACCCCGCGCCAGGTTCTCTGGCGGGTGGAGCTGCCGCTGGCGATCCCCGAGATCACGGCCGGGCTGCGGATCGCCACCGTCAGCACCGTCGCCCTGGCGACGCTCGCGACCTTCGTCGGCGGCGGCGGGCTCGGCGAACCGATCTTCAAGAACATCGATTTCGAGACCAACATCATCATCGCCGGGGGGATCGCGATCGCGATGGCGCTCGCCTTCGACGCGATCCTCTTCGTCGCCTCGAGGATGGCGACTCCCTGGCGGCGGGTGGAGGCGGCATGAGCGCCCTCGCGCAGCTGCCGCTCGCCTCGATCGGGGGCGCGATCGAATTCATCTTCACGCCGCAGGTCTCGAACGTGACCGGCGGCAACAAGGTCGGCGGCCTCCACCAGGTGGTCGAACTGACCCTGAACCAGCTCGAACTGACGGTGCTGGCGCTGGCGCTCTCGCTCCTCGTCGCCCTGCCGATCGGCCTCTACTTCGGCCACCGCGGCAGCGGCGAATTGCTCGCAGTCGGGCTCGGCAACGCTGGCCGCGCGGTGCCCGAGCTGGCGCTGATCGCCTTCATGGCGGCGGCGATCGGGGTCGGCGTCCTCAACCTGACGATCGCGCTCTCGGTCCTCGGCATCCCGCCGATCCTCTCCAACGCCTTCACCGGCATCCGCCAGGTCGATCCGGCGACGGTGCAAGCGGCGCGCGGGATGGGGATGACCGAGCTCGAAGTCCTGCGCAAGGTCGAGGTGCCGCTGGCGATCCCCACCCTCTTCGCGGGGATCCGCACGGCGACGATCAACATCGTCGCGACGGCGACGATCGCGCCGCTGGCCGGCGTCCTCACGCTCGGCGACTTCGTCATCAACCGCAACGTCTACGGGACCGACGGCGTGCTCGCGGGGGCGATCCTGATCGCGCTCCTCGCCCTCACGCTCGAGTTCGCCCTCGCCGGGCTGCAACGTCTGCTCACTTCGAAAGGCTTGCGTTTGCAGGGCGCCTGACTTGACCGATCAACCCAAAAGAGGAGGCAATAAGTGAGGATCGACCAAACGAGAGCTCGGGTGCTGCTGGCAGCGTTCGCCGCGCTCGCGCTAGCGCTCGGCATCGCCGCCTGCGGCGGTGGCAGCAGCACCACCAGCGGAAGCGAAGAAGGCGGTGAAGCTGCCGGGGCGATCAAGTCCAACCCCGAAAACGCCAAAGTCAGCCTGACGATCGGCTCGAAGAACTTCCCCGAACAGGAAATCCTCGGGGAAATCTACGCGCAGGCGTTGAGCGCGGCCGGCTACAAGGTCAAGTCGGACCTCAACCTCGGCTCGGAAACGGTCGCCCACCAGGCGGTCAAGAACGGGACCATCTCCGGCTACCCGGAGTATGCCTCGACGGCGCTGACCTCGTTCTTCGGGCTCGAACCCGAAGAAGTCCCCTCCGACGCCACCGAAGCGTGGGAAAAGGCGAACGCAGAATTCGAAAAGGAAGGCCTCATCGCCTTCGAACCGACTCCGTTCGCTAGCGCCAACGCGGTCGGGACGCTGAAATCGACGGCGGAAAAGTACGGCTTGAAGACGGTCTCCGACCTCGAAGGCGTCTCCGAAAAGCTGACCCTCTACGGCTCGCCCGAGTGCCGCCAGCGGATTGACTGCCTGGCCGGGCTGGAAAAGCTTTACGGGCTCAAGTTCAAGGCCTTCCACCCGGTCGACATCGGGCTCCGCTACACGGTGCTGGAAAAGGGGCAAGCGGATCTCTCGATCCTCTTCACCACCGACCCGCAGCTCTCGGCCGAGAAGGACAAGTTCGTCATCCTCGAAGACGACAAGCACGTCTTCCCGGCTGGCAACGTCATCTTCGTCAGCAAGAAATCGACGGCCGAAAAAGCCGGCCCGGATTACGAAAAGACGATCCTGCTGGTGCAGGAAGGGCTGACCCTGCCGGTGATGCAGGAGCTCGACGCCCGGGTCGAACTCGAAAAGGAAACGCCGGCGGCCGCGGCCAAGTCGTACCTCGAATCGGCCGAATACATCAAGTAGCCGGCTGTGCGGGTCCGGGGGGGGGGGCCAACCCCGACAAACAACGGGAGTGGACGGCCAAAACCAACCCCCCCCCCCAGCCCAAA
>JBQCIG010000190.1:0-2726 GCA_051953975.1 Solirubrobacterales bacterium
CACCGTGTACTTGAAGTCCGATGCCCTGACCGGCTTGCCGTTGGAGTACTTCAGCCCCCGCCGCAGGAAAAGCGTGTAGGTGCGGCCGCCGTCGCTGATCTTGGGCATGCTCCTGGCGAGCCCCGGGATCACCTCCGACCCCGCCTTCCCGTTCGCGTGCCGGAAGGTGAGCAGCGGGATGTAGGTGTCATACATCGCGTCCCACCCTTCAGCGGTGTAGGAGAGCTGCGGGTCCATGTAATCCGGGAACGAAGCGAAGGTCGCCCGCAGCGTCACCGGCGCTGGGCTCCCCGCCGTCGACGTACTGGCGGCGACCATGGCCACGCCTAGACCCGCGACCGCCACCGCGCCCACGACAAGCCACCGCGATCCAAGGGTCCCCACCCGTCTCATCGCCGTGAGCTTATCCACAAGATCGGTAACGGTGGGCCTATTACTCGGGCAGTCGCCTAGTGCTCGTTACCGCGGACGAAAGAGGAGCATGCCCGATCCGATCGCCATGATCACGCAGAGGGCGATGTTGAGTACGCGCACCACCTCATCGTTCGTTTGAACGGCAACCAAGGCCGATGCCGCTGCCGCCAGGAGGCAGACGCCGATGGTCAGGCCCGTCCTACTCATCCAGCCAAGCTTATTGAGGGGCTACGTTGATCTTGTCGGCATAGCAGGCGAGCGAGGTCGTGGGCTCGACCTGCCAAGCCTCGAGCGCGGGGGATGCGACTATGGCTTCAATCAGCTCAGCGCCGCCGCCGACCAGAGTGGAATCGAAGTCGACCTCGCTGGCGACGAGCCAGGAGCAGTCTTCGGGCCAGATCAGGTTGGGGGGCTTGCGTCTGGTCCAGTCGAGCTTGGGGGGATCAAGGGGTGGCTCGCCCCGCCAGGCAATCCACACCGCGTGGGTCGAACTCGGCTTCGACCAGTCGCGGACGATCTGATCGACAGCGGAAAGCGGGCCGGTGAGAACTATGTGATCGCGGCCACAAGGAAGTTCGAGGAGCGGCTTCAGCTCATCGGGCGAGAATGCGTCCAGCCAACTCTGGATCGTGCAAAGGCCAAAGAAGCAGGTCCCAGGATCGCTCGTGTGATCGGAGAGGATCCCGCATAGAGCATCGAGCTCGTCCAGATCCATCGACCCGATATCCGGCTCGCTGCCCGGCCATTTGGAATCGGAGACCATGCACGGGTCCGGAGACCCGGTGATCGCATGCCACTGCATTTCCCTGTGGGCAGTCGTCCCGAAGGTCTCTGCCACATCCGCCCACCTGACCGGCTGCCCCTCCTGGTCGTCAGCCGGATGAAAGATGCGGGCGTAGGACTCGTAGCCCTTCGGAACCTGGAGCGTCACCGCTCCGAACTCGCCCCCTAGCCTCGGCTCGATCCAGGCGCCGGCTGCCGCACCGTCGACGACCTTCAAATCGTTGCCCAGCACAGCGGTCAGCTCCGCATTTCCCGCAACCGCAACGTCTGGGTGCCGCAGACGAGGACGAGGCGGCCGTCGTGGAGGCGCCAGCGGAGCTTGCCGCCGAAGAAGTTCATCAGCAGCGGGCCGCGTTCGCGGACCGGGTTGCCGTTCTTGTCGACCCGCATGCAGGCGACCATGGTCCCGGCGACGTTCCAGACGCGCATCTCGTCGCCCTGCACGTGGATGAAGCCGCCGTAGTCGTTGCAGCCGTCGTCCCAGCCGATCGTCTCCCGGACCCGCCCGGCGAAGCGCTCGCGCGAGAAGGAGAAGCGGGTGTGGGGAACCGGTTCGGTTCCGGGGCGATCGCCGCGCCGCTCGAACGAGACGGCGACGAAATGGCGGCCCCAGAGCTCGCCGGGCACGAGGCGGGGCTTCCCCTGCGGCGCCCGGCGCGAGGGCGGTGGCGAGCCCCCCTTCGCCAGCTCGTGCCTCGGCGCCTCCCGCGGCGGCCGCGCGCTCGTCGCCGGCGGGATCGTCGTCGAGCGCTCTTGTGGGCCGCCGCAACCACTTGTGATCAGCACCAGGGACAGGAGCGCGGCCACGAGACAAACTCGGCACATACGTGGCACGATAGTCACTCGTACCCCTTGGAACTTCTCGATTGGTCCGGTACGTTTCGTTTTTTTTCGCAAGGGGAGCCGCCGTGATGAATCCGCTTAGGGATGCGGAGCAGGAATTCGAGGAGCACGAACGGGAGCTGTGGGAGCAGCTGGTGGCCCGCATGGAAGGGATGGTGCCGCCGGGAGCGAGCGTGCGCGAGGCGATCGAGGCGATGCGGGACTCCGCCGGTGAGCACGCCGGGATCGAAGAGTTGCTCTGCCGGGTGACCTCGATGGCGGAGATGGGAGGCGGCACCTACCTCAAGGAGAAGCTCGACGCGCCGATGCCGCCGCCGCGGGAGGAACCGGTCTACCAGCTCGCCGACCAGCCGACGAAGGCGATCGTCCAGGAGGAAATCCGCCTCATGGACCGCCTCCGTCGCGAGATCGACGACCGCATCGGCACCGACGTCCAAGGCGCCCAGCGCCACGACCGCATCCGCGAGCTGCTCGACGAAGACGAAGAGCTCTCCGCCCTAGCCGAACGCCTCGACAAGCTCAGCCAGTCCCACGACGAGTCGGTGATGCTCGGCCTCGCGCGGCTAGCGGAAGAAGAAGAGAGCCGGGAAGAAGAAGACGAGGAGGCGGGCTTCTAGCGCCCAGCGGCCCAGGCCATCGCGACCTTACCCTTCACGACCGCGCCGATACGGCCGCAAGATCAGGAA
>JBQCIG010000191.1:0-2761 GCA_051953975.1 Solirubrobacterales bacterium
AATGGGGGGGGGGTGTGTTGGGGCTGGTGTTGTTGTCGCTGTTGGTCCACTCCCCCCTGTTGCTTTTTGGGGGGGGGTCCCCCCTACGACGCCACCCACGGCAGATGCGCCTTCACCAGACGAATCAGCTCACCCATCTGACCCAGTTCGCAGAGAGGACCCAGCTCCTGCTGAAGAGGAAGAGGCCGAGGCACCGGCGTCAGCGAGTAACGACTCTCCGGCGGGTGACGCCGAGGGAGGTGCCGAGCATGCAGCGCAGGCGCCTCCCTCGGCGGCAGGACCCGCCGGCCAAACCGATCTGTCCCTGGACGATGTTCAGCGCGTTTGGCCCTCGGTGCTTCACAAGCTTTCGGAGACCGCTCCCGCGCTGGCGGCGACGCTGGAGGGGGCTCGCCCGGTCAGCTTCGGCGACGAGGGACTCCAGGTTGGGTTTCCGCCGGATATGACCTTCAACAAGAAGAAGGCCGACAGGCCCGACCAGCGGGACACCGTGGCGGCGGCCTTTGCGGCTGTGACCGGCCAGGGGCTCCGGCCCACTTACGTGCTGCTCGACGGGGAGGCGCCGCCGGACACGCCGGCCCCGGGAAGCGAGGAAGTTGACGAGGAAGAGCTGCTGGAGCGGCTGAAGAGCGAGTTCGACGCAGAGGAGGTCGGTTAGGTGGCGCGAGGAGGACCGGGCGGTTTCGACATCAACGCCCTGATGAAACAGGCCCAGCAGATGCAGACCGAGATGCTGGAAGCCCAGGAGAAGCTGAAAGACGAGGTCGTCGAGGCGAGCGCCGGCGGCGGCATGGTCAAGGTGAAGATGGGCGGCGATCTGACCCTGCGTGAGATCGTCATCGACCCCGAGGCGATCGACCCCGAGGAGGCCGAGCTGCTCCAGGAGATGGTGCAGGCGGCGGTCAACGAGGGCCTGCGCGCCGCCCAGGAGCTCGCCAGCTCGAAGATGGGTGGGATCGCCGGAGGCGATCTCGGCGGCTTGGGGGGCATGCTCGGTTGAGCGACGGCCCGGCACCGCTCGCGCGCCTCGTCGCCGAGCTCTCGCGGCTGCCGGGCATCGGCCAGCGGACCGCGCAGCGGCTCGCCTTTCACCTGCTGCGCGCCCCCGACGAAGAGGCCTTCGCGCTCGGCGACGCGATCCGCGAAATGAAGGAGAAGGTCGGCCTCTGCGAGGAGTGCTTCAACCTCGCCGAGGGGCCGCTGTGCCGGATCTGCGCCGACCAGAACCGCGACCGAGCGACGATCTGCGTGGTCGAGGAGCCCGCCGACGTGATCCCGATCGAGCGCACCCACGAATACCGCGGCCTCTACCACGTGCTCGGCGGGGCGCTCTCGCCGATCGATGGGATCGACGCCGAAGACTTGAAGATCGGCGAGCTGCGGCGCCGGGTCGAGCGCGGCGGGATCGAGGAGGTGGTACTGGCGACCAACCCGACCACCACCGGCGAGGCGACCGCGCTGCACATCGCCGACATGTTGCGCGGCCAGGTCAAGGTGACCCGGCTCGCCAGTGGGCTCCCGGTCGGCGCCGACCTCGAGCACGCCGACGAGGTGACGCTCGGCAAGGCGCTGGCGGGCCGAAGAAGCCTGGAATAAGCGCGACCGGACATCCGTCCTGGACAACCGTCCTCTCGCAAATAGCGAGTTTTCAAGAGCCGGGCGTCCGCCGCGTCCGCCATCGTCGGCCCGTGCCCGACCAGTCCAGTCAAGACCGCGGCTCGAAATCAGCAGCTGCCGGCGGGTCGCCCGCCGCCCGCCTCGCCCTCAAGGTCTCAGCGCTGCACGCCGATCTCCTCACCACCTTGCACAAGGAGATTGGCACCAATAATTCTGATTTCGCCAAAGCCGCCGCGCAGCTCGCAGGTGACTTCGGCTCGGTAACCGCCACTTCAGTCGAAGCTACGCAAGCTGTCGACGGGAGCCGGGGGGACACCCGGAGGAGCTTCCCCAATCTCGCGACGGAGGGCGTCCCCCCGGCTCCCCCCAACGGCGAGGCAATCGACGAACCCCTGGAAGAACTCCCGAGCCTCTACCAGCCCGGCCACATGCGGCGCCGGCTCGAGCAGCTGCTGGAGACGAACCGCCGTTACGGGCACCCCTTTGGGCTGGCCGTCTTCGACGCGTCCGGCCCCGATACCCGTCCCAGCGACGTCGGCCAGGAGACGGTGCTCTCGATCGTGGGGGCAGCGCTGCGGGACAGCATCCGCATCGTCGACGAAGCCTTCCGCCTCGAGGAGGACGCGATCTGCGTGCTGGCACCGAACCAGCACACGGTCGAAGGGGTGCAGATGGCGGAGCGGCTGTTGGGCCAGCTCGAGGACCTCGAGCGGGCCGGCGGGCTGCGGATCTGCGTCTCGGCCGGGGTGGTTGCTTGCCCCGACCACGGCGCCGACGCGGAAGAGCTTCTGCACAAGGCCGACGCGGCGATGTGGCGCGCGCGGGCGCTGGGGCAGCCGGTGGGCGTCGGCGCCTTGCAAGATCGCTAACAGATTCTGCGAAATCTGTCGATAACCGGTGTAAACCCGAGATTCGGGTGGGAGAATCCCGCGCGGGTGTCGAAACACCCCTGCGTAGCCACCCAAGCGAACTTTCTTAACCAATGCCCGGAATCCGCACCAATGCCGCCGCCGAAGTCCTCGGCGTGAGCCCCAACACCCTGCGTAGCTGGGAGCGCCGCTACGGCTATCCGACGCCGAAGCGCACCGCCGGCAAACACCGCAACTACGAGCTGGTGGAGCTGCAGGCGCTGCGCGACGCGCTG
>JBQCIG010000192.1:0-5716 GCA_051953975.1 Solirubrobacterales bacterium
GACCTTCCGGCGCAGGACCGTGAAAGCGACCTTCGACGAGGAGCAGGGCGTGTTCATGATCTCGGTCGCCGCCGAGCTGGCCGAGATGCACCCGCAGACGTTGCGGATGTACGAGCAGCGGGGGCTGATCGCGCCGAAGCGCTCGCCGAAGAACACCCGCCTCTACTCCCAGCGCGACGTCGAGCGGCTGCGGCGGATCCAGCAGATGACCGCCGAGGGCCTGAACCTGGCCGGGGTGGAAACCGTGCTGGCGCTGGAAGCGCAGGTGCAGAAGCTGCGCGCCGAAGCCGAGCGGCTGCGCAAGCGGGTCGCCGAGCTCGAAGGCGAGAACGGAGACGAGGGCTGATGCAGGCGGACCGGTTCACGGTCAAATCCCAGGAAGCGGTGGCGGCGGCGCAGTCGCTGGCCGCCGGTCGGCGCAACCCCGAGGTGGCGCCGCCGCACCTCCTCGTCGCCCTGCTCGAACAGGACGACGGCCTGGTCGTGCCGATCCTGCAGCGGCTCGGCGCCGACACCGCCGCGCTCGCCGCCCGCGCCAACGAGGCGGTGGCGGCGCTGCCGAAGCTGAGCCGCGAGGGCGAGGAGCCGCGCTTCTCATCCGCCCTGGCGCAGGTGATCCGCGCGGCCGAGAAGGAGATGGCGGCCAAGGGCGACGAGTACATCTCGACCGACCACCTGCTGCTGGCGCTGACCGAGAGCGCGAGCGTGCGCGAGATCCTTCCCGACCGCGACTCGCTGGAGGGGGCGATTGCCGAGGTGCGGCCGCAGAAAGTCACCTCCCCCAACCCCGAGAGCACCGCCCAGGCGCTGGAGAAATTCGGCCGCGACCTCACCGCCGAGGCACGCGACGGCAAGCTCGACCCGGTGATCGGGCGCGACGAGGAGATCCGCCGCGTGATCCAGGTGCTCTCCCGCCGGACGAAGAACAACCCGGTGCTGATCGGCGACCCCGGCGTCGGCAAGACCGCGATCGTCGAGGGGCTGGCGCAGCGGATCGTCGCCGGAGACATTCCGGAGAGCCTGCGCGACCGGCGCGTGATCGCGCTCGACATCGGCTCGCTGCTGGCCGGCTCCAAATACCGCGGCGAATTCGAGGAGCGGCTGAAAGCGGTGCTGCAGGAGGTGCAGGAGGCCGAGGGACAGATCGTCCTCTTCCTCGACGAGCTCCACACGATCGTCGGCGCCGGGGCCGCCGAAGGCGCGGTCGACGCCGCCAACCTGCTGAAGCCGATGCTGGCGCGCGGGCAGCTGCGCGCGGTCGGCGCCACCACCCTCGACGAGTACCGCAAGCACATCGAGAAAGACGCGGCCCTGGAGCGGCGCTTCCAGCCGGTGCTGGTCGGCGAGCCCGATCTGAACGACACGATCGCGATCCTGCGCGGGCTGAAACCGCGCTACGAACAGCACCACGGCGTCCGCATCTCCGACTCCGCCGTGGTCGCCGCCGCCACCCTCTCGGAGCGCTACATCGCCGACCGCTTCCTCCCCGACAAGGCGATCGACCTGATCGACGAGGCCGCCTCGCGGCTGAAGATCGAGATTGACTCGGTGCCGACCGAGATCGACGAGGTCGAGCGGCGCATCCAGCAGCTCGAGATCGAGCGCGAGGCGCTGAAGAAAGAGACCGACGAGGCCTCGAAAGCGCGCCTGGAGGCGCTCGAAGGAGACCTCGCCAACCTGCGCGAGGAGGCCGAAGCGCTGCGCACCCGCTGGCAGAACGAGAAAGAGCCGCTGGAGGCGATCCGCGAGGCGAAGGAGCAGCTGGAGGAGGCGCGGCTCGAGGTCGAGCGGGCCGAACGCGAGACCAACCTGCAGCGCGCGGCCGAACTCAAATTCGGCCAGATCCCCGAGCTGGAGGCGAAGGTCGAAGAACAGGAGGCGCGGCTGGAGGAGCTGCACGCCGGCGGCGGCACGATGCTGGCCGACGAAGTGACCGAGGAGGACGTCGCCGAGGTCGTCGCCAAATGGACCGGGATCCCGGTCAGCCGCCTGATGGAGGGGGAGGTCGAGAAGCTGATCCACATGGAGGAGCGGCTGCACGAGCGGGTGATCGGCCAGGACGAGGCGATCGCCGCCGTCTCCAACGCGCTGCGCCGCTCGCGGGCCGGGCTCGCGGACCCGAACCGGCCGATCGGCAGCTTCCTCTTCCTCGGCCCGACCGGGGTCGGCAAGACCGAGCTGGCGAAGGCGCTGGCCGAGTTCATGTTCGACTCCGAGCAGGCGATCGTCCGCCTCGACATGTCCGAGTACATGGAGAAACACACGGTGGCGCGGCTGATCGGCGCGCCCCCCGGCTACGTCGGCTACGAGGAGGGCGGGCAGCTGACCGAGGCGGTGCGGCGGCGACCCTACGCGGTAGTGCTGCTGGACGAGATCGAGAAGGCCCACCCCGACGTCTTCAACACGCTGCTGCAGCTGATGGACGACGGGCGGCTGACCGACGGCCAGGGCCGCACGGTGAGCTTCACCAACACGGTCCTGATCATGACCTCCAACGTCGGCTCCGAGCGGATCGTCGGCGAGTCGGTCGACGAGAAGATCCGCGAGCAGATCGAAGAGGTGCTGGCGGCGACCTTCAAGCCCGAGTTCCTCAACCGGATCGACGACACGGTGATCTTCCACCGGCTCTCGAAGGGGGACATCGGCCGCATCGTCGAGCTGCAGGTGGGCCAGCTGGTCGGCCGGGTGCGCGAGCGCGGGATCGAGATCGGGCTGACCGACGAGGCGCGGACGCTGCTCGGCAACCTCGGCTACGACCCCACCTACGGAGCGCGACCGCTGAAGCGGGTGGTCCAGAAGCAGCTGGTCGACCAGCTGGCGCTGAAGATCCTCGAGGGCGAGTTCTCAGAAGGCGACACGGTGCGGGTCGACGCCGCCGAAGGCGAGATCGTCTTCGCGCGGGCCGAGGCGGCTGCAGCCGCGGCCGCCTAGCCTTCATAGTCACCCGCAAAGCACGGCCCAGCCCGTGGGCCGGGCCTCATCTTCCGGCCGGTTCCTGCCGAAACATCCCTACGGCAAAGGTGCTCTTTAATTTGCTTGTCCACCCTTGGGCAAGGGAGAGATTCAACTGACCTCGATAAACGACGACCAGACTCCGATCAACGCGCGCCCGAGGCGGCGGTCTCCCGCCGCCGTCGAAGGCGCCTCGCTGGCGCTGTGCGAGCATCTGCTCTGGCCGCTCGAGGACGGCTTCCTCGGGCTCAGCGACCGCGGCCGGGCGGCGGTCGCCGGCGGCGCCGCGGCGCTCGTCCTGGGGATCGGGGTCCTCGGCTTCTCGGCGCTCGGCTCGGACAGCTCGCAGGCGCCGAGCGCGGCTCCGGTTGCCGTCGCCCCCAAGCCTGCCCCGCAGGCCGCTCCGTCCTCTCCCGCCCAGGCACCGGTGCCGACTCTGCACGGGGCGACGCCGGTCTTCAAAGCGCCGCAGAAAAGCGATGCCTCCGTCGGCGGCTCGGAAGAAGTCGAACGCGAAGCCGCGGTGGCAACCGCGAGCGACACCGGCAATGCCGCCACCGACAGGATCTCCTCCACGCCGGCGGCGCGGTCCGCCGGCGAACCCTCCGCCTCCGCCTCAACCGCCGTCCTCGACGGACCGCCCGCCGGGCCCGAGGCCATCGCCGTCGCCCGCAAGTTCGCCGATGCCTTCGTCGTCTACGAGACCGGCGGCACCAAGGGTACCGTCCGCAAGGCGTTCAGCGCGACGGCCAGCCCGGAGCTGACCAAGGCGCTGCTGCGTCGGCCGCCGCGGCAGCCGGCCGGGATCGAAGTTCCGAAGGCGAAGGTCCTCAACGTGGTTCCCGCCCCCTCGCACGGCAACGTCTACCCGCTCAGCGTCTCGCTGCTGCGGGTCGGGGCGACCAGCGAGCTGCGGCTGGAGATGGAACAGCTGAAAAACAAACAGTGGCGCGTAACCAACGTCCTCGGCTGATGGAGCAGGCGCGCAAGATCAAAGCGGTCGTCGCGACCGCGGCGGCCACGGCGGCGCTGGCGGTGCCGGTCGCCGTCGCCCGGGCCGAGGCCGCGACCTCGACGGCGCCGGTTCAGGGCGCGACGCTGGAAGCGCCCCCTACGCCCGCCGAAGCGCCCGCGGCGCCGCCCGCCGAAAAGAAGGAGCCGGTCAAGCACGGTGCCACCCTGGTGCCGCCCCCGCCTCCCGCCACCCACACGCCGCCACCCACCGGCGGCGTTAACGCCGGCAGCGACGAAGCGAGCGAATCCGAAAGCTCCGAAACGGAAACCGAAACCGGCGCCACCGCCACCACTCCCGGCCCAACCACTTTCGCGATCCCCTCGCTGCCGGCCTCGAGCTGCGCGATCAGCGGTGTGCCCCCGGTCCTGGTCCCGATCTACCAGCGGGCCTCGGCCCGCTACGAACTGGGCCCGCAGGGGCCGGCGGTGCTGGCCGGGATCAACGCGGTCGAGACCGCCTTCGGCACCAACCTCGGCCCCTCCTCGGCCGGCGCGGTCGGCTGGATGCAGTTCATGCCGTCGACCTGGGCCACCTACGGGGTCGACGCCAACGGCGACGGGGTCGCCGACCCGAATAACCCCGAAGACGCGATCTTCGCCGCCGCCAGCTACCTCAAAGCGGCGGGGATGCCGGCCGACACCTACGGCGCGATCTTCGCCTACAACCACGCCGACTGGTACGTCGAAGAGGTCCTCGCCAACGCCGGCTGCTACGCCAACGAAGTCGGCAGCAACTCCTTCAGCGCCGTCGGGCTGGGGCCGCAGATCCCGGTCCTGCAGTGCGAAGCCGCCCCGGCCTGGAAAGACCAGATCCCGGCGGCCTACATGAGCGCCTTCGAGGACGCCGCCGCCCGCTACGAACTCGGCAAGCGCGGCGTCTGGGCGCTGGCGGCAATCGCCCACCTCGAGTCGAACTTCGGCCGCGGCATGACCAAGCGCGAGCTGCGGACCGAAAGCGCCCTCGGGCTCGACCCGATGGAGTGGAAGCGCTACGCGGTCGACGGCGACAACGACGGCCATGTCCGTCACGGCGACATCGCCGACGCGGCGGCGACGCTGGCGCGGATGATCTGGTCCCGCGGCAGCATCGAGGCCGGAGTCTTCACCCACAACCAGGCCCAGTGGTACGTCGAGGAGGTGATGCAGGAGGCCGGCGAAATCGAAGGCGGCTGCAAGGTCCACTACATCGACTGGCGGATCGCGCCGCTGGCGACCGGCTTCGAGACCCCCGGTGCGAAAGCGGTGATCGGCCCCGAAGGCCTGGCCAGTGCCCCGCGCAGCGCCCCGCCGGCGATCAAGGCCGTGATCGCCGCCGCTAACTCGATCGCCCACACCCCTTACGTCTGGGGCGGCGGCCACGGCTCCTGGTACTCCTACGGCTACGACTGCTCCGGCGCCGTCAGCTTCGCCCTCTACGGCGGCGGCCTGCTCGACACGCCCCTCACCTCGGGTGCGCTGGAGAGCTACGGCGAACCGGGCCCGGGCAAGTGGATCACGATCTACGCCAGCCCCACCCACACCTACATGGAGGTCGCCGGCCTGCGCTGGGACACCGTGGGGGATGCCGAAGGAACCGGCCCGCGCTGGCACACCGAGCCTCCATATCCCGAAGGCTTCGTAGTCCGGCATCCGCCGGGGTACTAGACAGAGCTTGTTCGGTAGGGAGGGGTGGGTGTCCCTCTCGCTCCCTGGGTTTGCTCGCCAGAATCGGAGTCAGCTGACCGCGAGCGTCGCAGGTGCGAGCAACAGG
>JBQCIG010000193.1:0-35803 GCA_051953975.1 Solirubrobacterales bacterium
TGTTTTTTTTTTATTAAAAAAAAAAAAAAAAACCACCCCCCCCCGCTATGTGGGGGGGGGGGCTTTTTGGTAACCCGGTGTTTTTTTTGTCTTTATCGCCCGAAAAAAGCAACCACGCGATTGGCGGGCCGTGGTGAGGTCGCGCAAGTTCTCCAAGAGGCGCTTGCCGTGCTCGGTGGCAGCCGACTCGGGGTGGAACTGGACGCCCCATTGGGGGCGGGCCTTGTGTTCGATCGCCATCGGTACGCCGTCGGCGGAGGCGATCTCGCGCAGGGAGGACGGCAGCGGGCGCGCGAGGCCGAGCGAGTGGTAGCGGACGGCGTTGAAGGGGCTGGGGATGCCGGCGAAGAGCGGCGAGCTGTCGTGGTGGACCGCGGAGAGGCGGCCGTGCATCGGCTCATCCACCCGCTCGACCCTTCCCCCCTCCGCCCAGCCGATGCCCTGCAGGCCGAGACAGACGCCGAGCAGCGGCCGCTCGCAGCGGCGGATGACGTCGGCGCAGACGCCGAAGTCGCCTCGCACGTCAGGGCGTCCGGGGCCGGGCGAGATGACGACGTTGTCGAAGCCGAGCCGCTCCAGCTCCTCCCAGCTCGCTTCGTCGTTGCGGACGACGAGCGGCTCGACGCCGTTCACCCCCGCCAGCTGCTGGAAGAGGTTGTAGGTGAACGAGTCGTAGTTGTCGATCAGCAGCGTGCGCATCGAGCCGGCCGCGTCGGCAAGATATCCACTCGATGGCTGACCCCTGGCGCCCCGACCGCTCGCGCGGCATCTTCGAGACGCTCCTCGTGGTGGCGGGCGAACCGGTGGAGCTGGAGGCGCACCTGGAGAGGTTGGCGCTGAGCCTGGATGCGGTCTACTCGCAGGACCTGCCCCCCCAAGCCGAGGAGAAGCTGCGGGGGGCAGCAGAGGGGATCCGGCTCGGTCGCCTCCGCCTCACCGTCGTCCCCACCAAAGACGGCCTCCTGCTCGACCTACTTGCCGGGGAGGTCGAGCAGGAGGCCGTCTTCCCGGCCCAAGGCATGCGGCTGCACACCCACCCTGTCAGCGGCGGCCTCGGTCCCCACAAGTGGGCCCATCGCCCGGGAATCGACCGCCCCGCTCCCGGAGAGGCAGGCGCGCTGATCGTCGACGAGGGCGAGGTGCTGGAGGCCGGCTGGGCCAACATCTTCGCCGTTCGCGGCGGCACCCTCTTCACACCCCCGCTAGACGGCCGCATCCTTCCCGGCACCACCCGGGCGGCCCTCCTGGCCCTCGCCGCCGGCGAAGAAATCGAGACCGCCGAGCGCCCCCTCTCCCCTACCGACCTCCTCACCGCCGAGGAGACCTTCCTGACCAACTCGATCCGCGGCATCGAGCCGGCAGAGGAACTAGACGGACAGCAGCTCGGAGGCTGCGGCGCCCTCAGTAATCGCCTCGCCGCCGCCCTCCGGCAACGCTGGGGCCTGAGGGATGCGCCCCGATCTGCCGCAACCGCGCCGAAACCCGATCTGCTCTCTCGGTAAAGCTGCGAAACCGGGTCTCGAAGCGGGGCTGATGCGAAGGAGGTGAAGCAGCCTTGTCGTCCGCATTTATGCCGGTGGGTGGCGCCGATTTGGGGGACCCCCGGTTGGGGGGGGGGTGGTTAAATTTCGGCGACAGGACCCGCCGGCCCAGAAGCGTCTGCCTCGGATCTCTCTCGCGCCGCTACTGCCGCTGCACTCGCAGCCTCCGCCGCCTCGGCCGCCCGGCGCGCCTGCCGCGCCGCGTCGAGCGCCATCTCGCCCACCTCCCGCACCCCCTCTTCGGAGGCACGGGCGATCACCAGCGCCTCGTCGATCCGCGCCTCGAGCTCGCTGACCAGCGGCACGGTGCCACGGGGGACGATCCAGTCCTGGGTGTTGTCGCGCTCCGATTCCTCGATAGCAGGCAATCTAGGCCCGAGGGAGGCGGCAAACGCGCGCTCTCACTAGATTTACCCGCGGCCTTCCCCAGACCACGACCTTTAGGAGCACCTTGAGACACCCACGCGACTTCTTCCTCCCGCAGGCGATCGGCGCCCCGGAGCCCCTCCGCGAGATCCCGGTCAAGCCCTCGCGGATGATCCACTTCCTCGACTTCTCGAACGAGAAGATGGTCGCCAAGGCGGGCGACATCGCCCAGAAAACGGACATCCTCCTCGGCAACCTCGAGGACGCGGTCCCGGTCGACCGCAAGGAGGCCGCGCGGGAGGGCCTGATCCGCGCCGCCAAGGAGAACGATTTCGGCCAGACCTCGCTCTGGACCCGCGTCAACGCACTGGAGAGCCCGTGGGTGCTCGACGACCTCACCCAGGTCGTGACCGAGATCGGCAACCAGCTCGAGGTGATCATGGTGCCGAAGGTCGAGGGCGCCTGGGATATCCACTACGTCGACCGCCTGCTCGCCCAGCTCGAGGCGAAAGCCGAACTGGAGCGCCCGCTGCTCGTTCACGCGATCCTCGAGACCCCGCAGGGCGTCGTCAACCTCGAGGAGATCGCCAACGCCAGCCCGCGGATGCAGGGGATGAGCTTCGGCCCGGCCGACCTGGCGGCGGCGCGGCGGATGAAGACGACCCGCGTCGGCGGCGGCCACCCAGGCTACCGGGTGATGGAGGACCCGGCCGACCCGGAGAACCCCGAGGCCGACCGCGTCAGCGCCCAGCAGGACCTCTGGCACTACTCGATCGCCCGCATGGTCGACGCCTGCACTTCGGCCGGCATCCTCCCCTTCTACGGGCCCTTCGGCGACATCAAAGACACCGCCGGCTGCGAGACCCAGTTCCGCGCCGCCTTCCTGATGGGCTGCGTCGGCGCCTGGTCGCTGCACCCGGTCCAGATCGGGATCGCGAAGAAGGTCTTCAGCCCGCCGCCGGACGAGGTCAAGTTCGCGAAGAAGGTGATCGAGGCGATCCCCGACGGACGCGGCGTCCACATGATCGACGGCAAGATGCAGGACGACGCCACCTGGAAGCAGTGCAAGGTGATGGTCGAGCTGGCCGAGATGCTGGCCGAGAAGGACCCCGACCTGGCCGAGGCTTACAAGTAATAAGTAGCCAGTCGGCTCAGTAATAGGACGGTTCGCAACAGCCGTCCCCACACATAAGAAAAACCCGTTTTACCTTTCTTTGATCCCCTAATCTGCGGGATAAAGATCCTTGCTGTGCAGTGGCTCATGTGATCCAGAGGCGCTGCCGATACGGAGAGGGCGTTGACTACCGCAACCATCCCCCATCCCCGGCCTTACAGATAAACCCAGTCAACTTCCCCTCTCGTTCCCCCATGCACTCTTCCACCGATCTCCCCCTAGAGCGCCGTTTCGGACCCCAGCCGACCACCCGCGAAGCGCTGGTCCAGGAGCGGCCGACGCTGGGGGCGATGCCGATGGCGCGCCGGGGGCCCGGCCTCTGGCTGCTGCCGCTGGTGGACTTCATCTCCTCTTCGATCGCGCTGGGGGTCGTTGTCGGGCTGGCGAGCGAGTCCTTCCTTCCCGCCTTCCCGGTCGCGCCGCTGGTGCTGGTCGCGATCTACATGCTGCTGGGCGTCTACGGCTCCCCGTCGGCGGGGGCGGATGAGAACGGCACCGCCTGGCCCGTCATCCGCTTCCTCGTCGCCGGCGCCTTCGTCTGGTCGGCCTCGCTGCTGACGCCAATCGAGGGGCTCGAGCAGCTCGCCCTCTGGGCCGGCTTCATCGTCCTCGACACCGCCTGCCGGGCCGGCCTGTCCCCCTACCTGGCGCGGCTCAATCCACAGGAGCGCTGGGTGCTGGTCGGCGACGAGGAGACGGCCGAGCGGCTGCGCGCATATACGCCGCTGAAGAAGTACGCGAGCGTCGTTGGCACCGTGCCGCCGGCCGAGAAGGACCCCGGCACGGCAGGACGCGTCGCCGCCCTCGAGGTGGTCGAGCGCTACCACGCAGACCGCGTCGTCATCTCCACCCAGCACGCCGACGACGAAGGCCTGCTGGAGCTGGTCCGCGCCTTCAAGTCGATCGGCGTTCCGGTCAGCCTCCTCCCCCGCCCGCTCGACCTGCTGGAGGCGCAGTCGGTGATCCCGAGCCGGGTCGGCGGCGTGCCGCTGATCGAGGTCGAGGCGCTGGCCGCCCGCGGCGCTGTTCCCTACAAGGGCCCAAACCGCCGCCGCACCCGACAGACCAAGGTCAGCGTCGTCGTGCCGGCGATGAACGAGGAGTACAACATCGGCCAGGTCCTCTCCGAACTGCCAGGCGACCTGCACGAGGTGATCCTCGTCGACGGCAACTCGAGCGACAACACCGTCGAAGCCGCCCGCCAGGCCTACCCCGACATCCGCGTCACCACCCAGAGCGGGCGCGGCAAGGGCGACGCCTTCCGCACCGGCTTCGCCGCCGTCACCGGCAACCTCGTCGTCATGCTCGACGCCGACGGCTCCGCCGACCCAGCCGAGATCCCCCGCTTCATCGCCGCGCTGGAGGCCGGCGCCGATTTCGCCAAGGGCTCCCGCTACATGGAGGGCGGCGGCAGCGCCGACATCACCCGGGTGCGGAGCGCCGGCAACTGGGTCCTCAGCAACACCGCCAACGCGCTGCACGGGACCGAATTCACCGACCTCTGCTACGGCTACAACGCCTTCTGGGCGCGCTGCCTGCCCTTTATCTCGCTCGACGCCCCCGGCTTCGAGGTGGAGACCCTGATCAACCTCCGTATGGCCTCGGCCGGGATGAAGATCGTCGAGGTGCCGAGCTACGAGAAAGAGCGCATCTCCGGCCAGAGCAACCTGAAGACCTTCCGCGACGGCTTCCGCGTCCTCGGCACCATCCTCAAGGAGGCCCGCCGCCGCCGCAGCCTCCGCCACGAGCGCCTGCACGTGCCCTCGCCTGAGGTGGCCGAGCAGCAAGAGGCGCAAGCGACCGCTTAGGTCGAGGGACCAACCTCACTCGGTACAGGGGACGGGTATTCCCCTCCCTCCCTGGGTTGCTCGCCTGGATCGGAGCCAGCTGACCGCCAACGTCGCAGGTGCGAGCATGAGGACGCCGGTCGGTCCGGGGAATACCCGTCCCCTCCACCACAGAGCTCCGGCAGACGACCGAGCTGACGACAGCTTTTTTAAAAGAGCTGTCGGCCCTCGGGCGTCTAACGGAGCTCTGTCGCAAGGAGGGTGGGTGTCCCTCTCGCGACCGGCGTCCTCTTGCTCGCACCCAAAGCTCCCGCGGCAGCCAGCTCCAATTCAGGCGAGCAACCCAGGGAGCGAGAGGGACACCCACCCTCCTTACCGAGTGAGGCTTGGTCCCTCAGCCTTAGCGCTCAGGGGGCGGGGGGTTGGATGGGGCTGCCGGTCAGGCCACCGTAGATGTTGGGCTTGTAGGCGGCGCTGCGGATGCCGGCGCGGAAGGCGTTGCTGGCCTGCTTCGAGGTCTCCAGCGGCCAGTGGGTGTTGCGGTCGTTGACGTCGTACCAGATCAGCGCCCGGATCTTGCGATAGCGGTGGCGGACCTTGGAGAGCATGTTCTTGATCCAGGCCGCCTTGTCGCCGCCCTTGTCGGAGGAGGCGACCTCGGCCAGCATCACCGGCTTGTGCGGCGCCACGCGGGTGATGATCCGCTTATAGGTGCGGTGGAAGACCTGGTTGAAGTTCTGCCAGCCCGGCGAGCCGCGGCGCTGTCCCCAGTTGAAGCCGTCGATGCCGGTCCAGTCGACGTAGGAGTCGCCCGGGTAGAGCTCACCGAGCGGCGTCAGGCTGTTGTAGAGATCGACGTTGGGGCACCAGACCCAGCTCACGTTGGTCGCCCCGACCGAGGTGAAGATGTCGTGGACGTGGCGCCAGGCGGCGACGAACTGGCCGGGGCTGTTGCCGTTGACCCCCTCCGACCAGGGGAACCAGAAGCCGTTCATCTCCCAGTTGAAGCGGATGAAGAAGGGGTGGCCCCAGGCCTTCGCCTTGAGCGCGAATTCGCGGATGTAGGAGTCGTAGGTGCCGCTCAGCAGCGCCCCGAGGCTGAAGGCGGGCTGGTCGAGGCTGGGCGGGCTCGAGGTCGAGTTCCAGCTGAAGACGGGGATCGCCCCGTAGCGGCGCACGTTTTCCAGCGGCGTGCTGGGAAATTTGGTCATCGTGCAGCCGCCCGCGTCGCATTCGGCAAAGGGGGCGCTGAACTCGATCAGCGAGAGCCCCTTGCCGGCGAGATTCTGGAAGCGCTGCACCGGCACCATGTCCCAGGGCGCCGCTTCGCCCGTCATCTGTTCGCCGATCTGGGCCCCCCAGTAGAGCGAGGCGGGCGGGCGCTTCTTCGCCACCGCCGCCCCGGGCGCCAGCAAAAGCGAGGATGCGAGCAGACAGGCGGCGCCGGCGCAGAGCAGGCGGCGCCGGCGCTTCCGGTCCCTCTTGCGGTCGCTCGCCTTCATCTTCTGGATTTCAAACCCCGCCGGGTGACGATCGCTGCGGCATCGCTCCCCGGCCGATCTTTACACCCCGTATACGGATGCGCCGGCCGCTGGGATCAGCGCAAGGGCAGAATCGGACCGCCCACCAGTTCGCCGAAGCGGTTGTTCGCGTATATCCCCTTGTGGATTCCCTTCGCAAACGCCCTCGTGGCGGCGGGGGAGGTCTCGAGCGGCCAGTCCACCCCGCGGTCGACCGTATCGAAGTAGACCAGCGCCCTCACCCGCGGATACCGCCGAGGCAGCTGCTGGAACATCTTCTTGATCCAGAGGGCCTTGTGGCCGCCGTAGGGACTGGTGGCGAACTCGCCCAGCATCAGCGGCTTGCGCGGGGCGATCTTCTTCGTCACCAGTTTGTAGGCGGGGTCGAAGATTTCGCTGAAGCTGCGCCAGGGGCGCGGGCTGACCGGGTTTTGACCCCAGTTGTAGCCATCGAGACAGGTCCAGTCGACGTAGGAATCGCCGGGATAGAGACTCTTCAGGTGCTGCCGCTTGAGGCGCTGCGGCGTGTCCGCGTACGGGCACCAGACCCAGGTGGCGTTGGTCGCCCCGACCGAGGTGAAGATGTCGTGGACGTGGCGCCAGGCGGCGACGTACTGGCCGGGGCTGTTGCCGTTGACCCCCTCGAACCAGGGGAACCAGTTGCCGTTCATCTCCCAGTCGAAGCGGAGGAAGAAGGGGTGGCCCCATTCGCGCGCTTCGGTGGCGAATTGGGTGATGTAGGAGTCGTAGGTACCGTCGAGCAGGCGGGAAAGCGTGAAAGTCGGCTGTTCGGCCGAGGTGCGCGGGGAGGCTTCCGACCCCCAGCTGAAGAGCGGGATCGAGCCGTGGGCACGGATGTTGTTCATCCCTTCGAAGGGAAAGCGGTAGTACTCGCAGGGGCTCTTGTGGCAGTTCTGGAAGGGCGAGGAGAACTCGATCAGCGACATCCCCTTGCCGACGATCTGCTCGAAGGTCGCGGCCGCGTTCATGTCCCAGGGGGCGTCGGTGCCGGTCAGCTGGTCGCCGATCCAGGCGCCCCAGTACATCGGCTTCGGCTTCACGTGCTTGCGGTGGTGGTGATGCCTCTTGTGGCCGCCGGCCGCCGCAACGTTCCCGGCCAGCAGGCAGCAGCCGACCAGCGCCGCCAGCAGCAGCACCGCAATCGCACGCGCCCGGCGAGGGCTCCCCAGGTGAGGCCGAAAGGACAGAACGGCAAGTGTAGGGAACGGCTTCCGCGGCACGGGGAACCCGCTCAGCTGGGCGGCTGGATCGGGCCGCCGGCGAGGCCGGCGTAGGAGGCGCCGACGTAGGCCGGCTGCTGGATCCCTTCCGCGAAAGCCTGGGTGGCGCTGGTCGAGGTCTCGATCGGCCAGTCCATCCCGTCGTCGAATTTGTCGAACCAGACCGCGGCGCGGATCTGCGGGTATTCGGTGGGGATCCGACCGAGCGCGTCGCGGATCCATTCCGCCTTCGAACCGCCGCGCTCGCTGGAGCCGAACTCGCCCAGCATCATCGGCTTCGAGGGGGCAATGCCTTCGGCGATTTCCCCGTAGCTGCGGCTGAACAGCTGGCTAAAGCTCCTCCAGCCGCGCGGCGAGGCGGGGTTCGTCCCCCAGTTGTAGCCGTCGAGGCCGGTCCAGTCGACGTAGGCGTCGCCGGGGTAGAGCGAAGCGAGGCTCTGCAGCGAGCCGGTCGGGTCGACGAACGGGCACCAGACCCAGCTCACGTTGGTCGCCCCGACCGAGGCGAAGATGTCGTGGACGTGGCGCCAGGCGGTGACAAATTCGCCGGGCTGGTTGCCGTTGACGCCTTCCCCCCAGGGGAACCAGTTGCCGTTCATCTCCCAGTCGAAGCGGAGGAAGAAGGGGTGGCCCCATTCGCGCGCTTCGGTGGCGAATTCGCGGATGAATTCGTCATAGCGGCCTTCGATCACGTCGGCGAGCTGAAAGTCCGGCTCGTTCAGCTGCGAGGGGATCGACTGCGAGCTCCAGCTCAGCACCGGGATCGAGCCATGGGCGCGGATGCTTTCCATCGGGCTGGTCGGAAAGCCGTAGAAGGAGCAGCCGGGGTTGCACTGGGCGAAGGGCTGGAAGAACTGGACCAGCGAGACCGACTTCTGGGCGTCTTCTTCGAACTTGGCGACCGCGCTCATGTCCCAGGGCGCCTGTTCGCCGGTCAGGTGGGAGCCGATCGTCGCCCCCCAGTAGAGCGGCTGCGGCGCCCGGCTGGCGCGCGCCGGCTGGCGGGCGCAGCGGCGGCGGACGCCGGTGGTGTTGACCCGCTTGACGCGGCCGCGAATGCAGCTCTTTCCGCTCCCCACCGCCCTCGCCTCGGCCAAGTGCAGGTGCCTGTGGCCGGCCGACCTGGCGTCGGCGCTGCCGGCCCAGGCGAGCGCGGCAGCGAAGAGGAAGAGGGCCACCCAGACGACGAGGGCGGCGGAGCGACGAGTGAAACCTTCGGCCATACAGGCCCATCGGCGGCCTGGCCGCCTGTTTCAGCTCTTTCCCCCAGACCCGGACATTCGTCCAGACGGGGTTGCAATCCGCCGCTCAGCCGGCGGGGAGGATTTTCGTCGCGCTGAGGCTGGTGAAGCTGTTGCCGAGGTAGGCGGAGCTCTGGATGCCTTCGCCGAAGGCGCTGGTGGCGGTGCTCGAGGTCTCGATCGGCCAGTCCATGTTGCTGTCGTATTTGTCGAACCAGAGCAGGGCGCGGATCTGCGGGAATTCGGTCGGCACCTCGCTCAACATTTCCTTGATCCAGGTCGCCTTCGAGCCGCCGTACTCGCTGGAGGCGACCTCGCCGATCATCATCGGCTTCGAGGGGGCGATGTTGTTGACGATGTTCTTGTAGGTGGCGCTGTAGACCTGACTGAAGGTCTTCCACTTGTCGGGCTTGTTCGGGTTGGTGCCCCAGTTGTAGCCGTCGAGGCCGACCCAGTCGACGTAGGCGTCGCCGGGGTAGTCCGAGGCCAGCGGGGTGGCGCCGCTGTATTCGACGTTCGGGCACCAGACCCAGGTGACGTTGGTCGCGCCGACCGTGGCGAAGATGTCGTGGACGTGACGCCAGGCGCTGACGAATTCGCCGGGCTGGTTACCGTTGACGCCTTCGTGCCAGGGGAACCAGTGGCCGTTCATCTCCCAGTCGAAGCGAAGGAAGAGGGGGTGACCCCAAGCCTTGGCCTTGGTAGCGAATTCGCGGATGTAGGAGTCGTAGCGGCCCGAGATCACGTCGGAGAGCTGGAAGTCGGGCTCGTTGTTGCTCGACGGGATCGACTGCGAGCTCCAGCTCAGGACCGGGATCGAGCCGTGCTGGCGGATGTTTTCCAGCGGCGTGGTCGGAAAGCCGTAGAAGGAGCAGCCGGGGTTGCACTGGGCGAAGGGCTGGAAGAACTGGACCAGCGAGACCTTCTTGTGCGTCTCTTCCTCGAACTTGGAGACCGCGGTCATGTCCCAGGGCGCCTGGTTGCCGGTCAGCTGTGAGCCGATCGTCGCGCCCCAGTAGATCGGGCCGCCGCTGGGGGACGGGGTCGCTTCGGGCGTCGGTTCGGGTGCGGGTTCCGGTTCGGGCGTCGGTTCCGGTTCGGGGGCGGGCTTGTTGGAGACGTCCACGGTCACCTTCGTCGTCGCCTTCACCCCGCGCGAGCCGACGGCGGTGGCGCTGAGGGTGTGGCTGCCGTTGGAGAGCTTGGTGGTGTCGAGAGCGTAGGTGTAGGGCGCGCTCGAGTCGGCGGCTTTGGTCGAGCCGTCGATCGCGAATTCGACTCTGCTCGGTGAGCCCGCCGTCACCGCCACTTCCCAGGCGAGCGAGCCGGAGATGGTCTGGCCGCCCGTCGGAGCCACGGTGACCAGCGACAGCGTTTCCTTGTTGGCGACGCTGGTGTTGAGGCGGGAGGAGCTGCTTTCGGTGGTCGCGGAGCCGGACTTGACGACGGCGAGGGCCCGGGCGGGCGAGATCCCTTCGGCCGCGGTTGCGCCGGAGGCCGGCAGCGCGGCGAAGGCGAAGACGAGGGCCAGGAGGGCGGCGAGGGAGCGGGTCCGGGACATTGCCCGGCTCTCATCGGCCCGCCTCTGCTGCCGACTTCAGCTACCCCCCTTGGCGCTGGACGGATGTCTCGCCGCCCTGGACGGATGGTCCAGTGCGAAGAATTGATTCATACAGATCGACCAGGGCCGCGGCGCATTCGTCCCACGAGGTCAGGCTCGGCGAGCGCTGCGGCAAGGGCTTGGCGAGCTCCTCGATCGCCGCCGTCGCGATCTGCTCCGGGGTGGCGTCGAGGGGGATCCCCCGCGCGAACCCGTCGGCGGCGATCTCCGCCAGGCCTCCCGCCTCGGCGACGAGCAGCCGGCGGCGGGCGGCGGCGGCCTCGAGCGCGACCAGGGGATGGGTCTCGAACTCGCTCATCAGCACCACCAACGAGACCCGCCCCAAGAGCCTCGCCATCCCCCGCGGGTCGTCGGACGGGACGCTGGTGATCTCGACCCTGCCGTCGAGGTCGAGCGCCCCGGCGTGCTCGCGCAGCTCCTCTTCGTAAGGGCCCTTGCCGACGATCAGCAGGCGGGCGTCAGGCTCGCGCTCCAGCACCAGCGGAAAGGCTTCGAGCACCCGGTGGTGGCCCTTGTAGCGCTCGAGCCGGCCGATCGAGGCCAGCGTCGGCGCCTCCGGCTCGGCGCCGGCGAGATCGGCGTCGGAGAAGCTGAGGTCGGTGCCGTTGGGGATCAGGGCGAAGCGCTCAGGCGGCACCCCCAGCGCCGCCCCGTACTCCTCGACCTCGAAGCGCGCCACCGCAACCAGCCGCGCGGCCCGCCGCAGCAGCGGCCGCAGCAACCGCATCTGCATCCCCCGGGCGCGGTTGCGCAGCTCCGAGGAGTGGCCGCCGCCGTGGAAGGTGACGACGTAGGGAAGGCGCAGCGTCAGCGCCCGCAGCATCGTCAGCGGCGCCACCAGCGTGTGGTAGCTCTGGACGTGGACGAGGTCCCACTTCCCCCGCCCCATCTCGCGCCAGAGCCCCGGCGCGAGGTACCAGTCGCGGCCGCGCGGCCAGGCGCGCACGGTCCTGATCTGCACCCCGTCGCGGACCTCGGTCGTCGCCCGCTTCAGCTCCGGGTCGGTGCAGAGGACCTCGACCCCGATCCCGGCCGCCGTCATCCGCCGGCTCACCTCCATCACGTGCCGCTCCACCCCGCCCTGGGCGAGCGGACTGCGCGGGGTCACCATCAGCACCCGCGGGGCGCCCCCGTTGGCGCTCGGATGGGCGCTCGCGGTCTCGTCGGGCTTGGCAACGCCGCTGCGGACGCGCAGGTAGTCGACGCTGGTGACGGCGAGGCCGGCGACGATCATCGCCGCCCGGCCGAGGCCGCCGAGGTCGCCGCGAAACACGTCGCCGAGGTCGCGGAGGAAGCCGAGCGGCAGCGTCCGCCGCACGTAGGAGCGCTCGGCCGAAAGCCCGTCGTCGCTGCCGACCATCCCGGTCAGGACCGCCTTCGAGCGCCCCTCGGCGCGGCAGCGATCGAGGAAGTAGCGCACCCTCCCCCGCGCCGGCGGCACCACGTGCTCGACCGTGGCGGCGGGGTCATAGAGGATCTCCGCCTCGGGCCAGCGCTGGTGGACGCGGATGCTGAGGTCGGTCTCCTCGCAGCCGACCGGCAGCGTCCCCACCCGGCCGAGGTCGTGGCTGAAGCCGCCGACCGCGAGCAGCGGCTCGCGGCGAAAGGACATGTTCGCCCCGACCAGGTTGCGCACCGGCTCCAGTTGCTGGGGCATCCCCGAGTGGGTGCAGCCGACGACCCAGTCGAACTCGGGCGGGAACCAGGCCGGCTTGCCCTGCAGCCAGCGCGGCCGCACGGTCCCGCCGGCGCCGAGCACATTCGGGTCGGCGTAGGCCGCGGCGAGGCGCTCCAGCCAGTCGCGGGCGGGGATCGCGTCGTCGTCGAGGAAGGCGACGACCTCGCCGCCCGCCTCGGCGACGCCGGTGTTGCGCGCCCCGGAGAGGCCCCGCCGCTCGCGGTTGGCGACGATCTTCAGGTCGGGCCAGAGCCCCCGCGCCTCCTCCAGCAGCTCCGGCGCGTGGTCGATCACGAGGACGACCTCGCGGGGTGGCAGCGTCTGCGCGCGCAGCGCGGCGATCGCTTCCCCCATCACCTCCAGCCGCTCGCGGGTGAAGGCGCAGATGACCACCGAGATCGTGGGCGGCTGGCTCGGCACGGGGCGATTGTGGCAGGCCCGCCGCCCCTCCTCGTGCGAGTCTTCAGCGATGCGAGTGATGATGCTGGCCCAGTCCTTCGCCCCGATCGTCGGCGGCGAAGAGCGGGTCGTCGAGGACCTCAGCCGCGAGCTGGTCGCACGCGGGCACCGGGTCTCGATCGCGACGCTGCAGCAGCCGGGCGGCGTCGTCCCCGGCGAAGTCGCGGGGGCGCAGGTGCACACGCTGCGCAGCACCAGCTACCGCGTCACCAGGGCCCACCAGGACACCGAGCGCCGCCACGCGCCCCCCGCCCCCGATCCCGAGACGGTCCTGGACCTGCAGCGGGTGCTGCGGCGGGAGCGGCCGCAAATCGTCCACGCCCACAACTGGATCGTCCACTCCTACCTGCCGCTGGCGCGGGAGGCCCGCAGCGCCCTCGCCCTCTCGCTGCACGACTACGGGCTGATCTGCGCGACCAAGCGGCTGCGGCGCAAGGACCGCTTCTGCTCGGGGCCGGCGCCGGTCAAGTGCCAGCTCTGCGCCGCCGAGCACTACGGCGCGACCAAGGGCGTGGTCGCCGCCTTCGGCGTCCGCTCGCGCGAGTCACGGCTGCGGCGGGCGGTCGATGTCTTCCTCCCGGTCAGCACCACCGTCGAGGAGCTTTGCCGGATCGGCCCCGGCGAAACCTCGCGGGTGATTCCCAACTTCGTTCCCGGCCTGCCCGACCCCCCGAGTGACGACCCGCGGCTGGCGCAGCTACCCGAGGAGCCCTTCATCCTCTTCTTCGGTGACGTGACCGAGGACAAGGGGGCCTGGCACCTGGCCGAGGCCTATGCCCAGCTCGACGATCCGCCGCCGCTGGTGCTGATCGGCCGCTGCTACCTGCCGGAGCTGGAACAGCGGCCTGACGTACACGCGATGGGCGCCTGGCCGCACGCGCTGGCGATCGAGGCGCTGCGGCGCTCGCTGTTCAGCGTCGCCCCCTCGCTCTGGCCGGAGCCGTTCGGGCTGGTCGCCCTTGAGGCGGCGGCGGCGGGCAATCCGATCGTCGCCTCGGACATCGGCGGCCTGCGGGACATCGTCGTCGACGGCGAGACCGGCCTGATGGTCCCGCCGGAAGACAGGTCGGCCCTGGTCGCGGCGCTGCGCAGGCTGATCGCCGACGGCGAGCTGCGGGCGCGGCTCGGGGCGGCGGCGAAGGAGCGGGCGGCGGGCTTCAACCCGGCGGCGATCGTGCCGCTCTACGAGGAGGCCTACCGCATCGCGATCGACGGCCGCCGCGCGCAGTCCCGCTGACGGCTTCATCTTTGCCCTGACGGCGAGATACCTCCTCCGTTTTCAGGGAGAAATGAACCAGTCCCTGCGGAACCGGCTCCTGGCCGGCACCCTGGTGTTGTTCGCTGCGCGCCTCGTCCTCTCCCTGATCCGCACCGGGCCGGTTCTCGTCGCCGACGAGATCGGCTACCTGACCAATGCGCGCGTCCTCGCCGGCGGCATCGCCGGGCAGCTCGAACAGGCGCCCTTCTACCGCGGTGGCTACTCGCTCCTGATCGCGCCGCTGGTCGACCTCAGCTCCAACCCGACCTTCGTCTACCACCTCGTCCTCGTCCTCAACGCGGCGCTGGCGGCCTCGGTCTTCCCCCTCCTCTACCTGCTGCTGACCCGGTTCGGCGGGGTGCGGCCGGGGCTGGCGATCTGGGCGGCGCTGGCCGGCGCGGTGTACCCGGCGCTGACGGTGCTCTCGCAGGTGGCGATGTCGGAGAACGCCCTCTTCCCGCTCGTCTGCCTCTGGCTGATCGCCTTCGGCGGCTTGCTCACGGGCGAGGGACGGCACGGGGGGCTGCTCTGGGCCGCGGGGCTCGGCGCCGCCAGCGGCGCCCTCTGGGCCGTCCACAACCGGATGATCGTCGCCATCGTGATCGCCGCCGCCGGGCTGGTCTGGCTGGCGTGGCGCCGCCGCCTGCGGCCGGGGGCGATGGCCGTGGGTCTGACGGTAATCGCCGTCGCCTTCGTCGGCGTCCACTTCCTCGATAGCTATCTGATCGACCACAACTACGCCGGCTCTGCCCCCGACGAACTGAGCGAACGGATGGACAGCATCCTCGGTTTTCACGGCCTGCGCACGGTGCTCGCCAACCTGATCGGCCAGAGCTGGTACCTGCTGGTCGCAACCTTTGGCCTGGCGGCCGCCGCGGCAGCCGACTTCTTCTCAGGCCGGCGCCGGGGTGAGGCGGCGGAGCGCCCCGCCCCCGTCCTCGGCGTGCTGCTGGCGCTGACCGCGCTATTGCTGCTGATCTCGTCCGCCGCCTTCCCGGAACGGACGCGGCCGGACATGCTGATCTACGGCCGCTACACGGAGATCGTCGCGCCGGCCCTGATCGCCTTCGGCCTGGTTGGCCTCAAACGGGTGTGGTTGAGCACTCGGTCGGATCGGGACGGAAAGCTCAACCACACTTCGGTGCGACGGCTTGCCTGGCCGCTGCTCGGCTTCGGTGCCCTGACCGCGGTCGTGGCGGGGATCCGGGCCACGGCTTCCGATCCAGAGGCGCCCAATCGCTGGAACATCTCAGCGCTGCCGTTCATCACCGTCCAGCTCGGGCCGGCGATCCTGATCGGGGCCGCTCTCGTCGCCCTCGCCGGCGCCTCCCTGCTCTGGCGAGCGCGCGCTCGCGGCAACAATGTGCTCGGAGGAGCGGCCGTCTGCCTTTTCGTCGCCGTCGTCGCCTACGGTGTCTGGAATCCGGTTCGCAGCTCCCAACGCGCCGTCTACCCTCCAGGCTGGGAAAGCCCCCGGGCAGCCGTCGAAGGCGCGGGCGCCAAGACCATCGCCTATGACCTCGACCATTACGACACGATCGGCCTCTACACCGTCCAGTGGTTCATGCCGAAGACGATGCTGACCTTGTTCCACGGCAACCGACAGCCCCCGCCCTCGCGTTTCGTCATCAGCGGCGAAGCGTGGGGCCACCGCCATCCCGACGCCAGGGCGCTCTGGCGGGCGGTGGGACGGGACGAGGTCCTCTGGGAAGCCAAGCGCAGCGGAGCGCGCTAGCCGTGGAGAGCTCGACCTCCACCCAGGCGGCGCCACGCGGCCTCAGCCGGCTGCGCAGCCATTTCGAGGACCAGCTCTACCGCACGGGCTATTACCTGATCATCGGCACCGGGATCACGAGCCTGCTCGGAGTCGCCTTCTGGGCCCTGGCAGCGCGTTCCTATTCCGCCCACCAGGTTGGCCAGAACGCAGCAGCTATCTCGGCGATGACCCTCGTCTCCGGTGTCTGCTCGCTCGGCCTCTCGGCGGTCCTCGTCCGCTACCTGCCGATCGCCGGGACCGCGACCAAGCGGCTCGTCGGCGGCAGCTACGGGCTCACGCTCGGTCTTTCGCTGGTTTTCGGCGCGGCAGTGGCGGCGACGAGCGAAGTCTGGTCTCCCGCCCTCTCCTTCCTGCGGGAACCAGCCTGGCTCGCCGGCTTCACCCTGGCGACCGCGGCGACGACCGTGTTCACCCTCGAGGACAGCGTCCTTACGGGATTGCGGGCCGCGCGCTGGATCCCGCTCGAGAACTCGCTCTACGCGCTGGCCAAGCTGGTACTGCTGATCGCCCTCGCGGGAGTGCTGCCGACCTCGGGACCGTTCGTCTCCTGGAACGCGCCGCTGCTACCGGCGATCGTCCTCGTCAACTATCTGATCTTCCGCCGCCTGATCCCCGCCGACCGCTCGTTCGGCTCGCTAAACCGGCGCAAGGTGATCCGGATGGCCGCCGGCAACTACGGCGGCAACCTCTTCGCCCTCGTCGGCAACATGTACCTGCCGATCCTGGTCGCCAACCAGATCAGCGCCTCGCAGGCGGCGTATTTCTACGTCCCCTGGATGATCTCGCTCTCCTTGCAGCTGGTGGCGCTCAACGTGACCACCTCGCTCACGGTCGAGGTGGCCCTCGACATGCCGCGACTGCGGGAGCTCTGCCGCCGGGCGCTGGCGCACTCGATGCGGCTGGTGGCGCCGCTGGCTGCGCTGGTCGCGCTGGTCGCGCCCGTGGCTTTGCTGATCTTCGGACAGGCCTACGCCGACAGCGGCACCGGGCTGCTGCGGCTGCTCGCCCTTGGCGCGATCCCGAACGTGATCGTCGCCCTCGGGATCGGGGTCGCCCGCATCGAGCACAAGGGGCAGGTGGTGGTCGCGGTCCAGGCCGCTCAGTTCGCGATCGTGCTCGGGCTCAGCGCCCCGCTGCTGCCGAGCATGGGGATCGAAGCGGTCGGCCTCACCTGGGCGGGTAGCCAGTTCCTCCTCGCCGCCATCCTGCTGGCGACCACCCTGAGGCCCCTGGTCCTGCCCGAACGCTTCGGCCCGGCCCCTCGCTCGAGACCTGGCTGAGGGTGCCCTACAGGCGCCGCGCCTGCAGGCGCCGCAGGACCAGCGTGCCGCGGCCCACCGCCGTGGGACCCAGCATCCCCAGGCCCAGCGTGACCCACGCCATGCCCGCAAGTGGGCGCCGCCGCAGAGCGGCGCAGGCGTGGCGGAACCCCTCGCGACGCCTGCCGAGGAGGAAGGCCTGCACCGCCGCCACCCGCTGGACGTCCGCGAGCTGTCGTGGGCCCCAGCGGCGCAGCGCTTCGCCGTGGCGGGCGAGGACGGCCTCGGCCATCCAGAGCATGTCGGGCGCCTCGTCGCGCAGGCGCGGCAGCAGTTCGGCGGCGGAAACGCTGCGCAGCCAGCTGTTGGGAGCGTCGCCGTGCTCCAAGCCGAGCACCTCGTCGAGGCAGAGGGTTTTCTCCGCCTGTGCGAGGTCGAGCTCGAAGAGCCTCTCCATCGCGCCGCGGCGGTCGGCGAAGTACGGGGTCGACTCGAAGACGGCGGCGCGGATGCAGCGACCGGCGTCGTTGCCGCCCTCCTCCTCGGCCCAGCGGATTCTGCCCTCGTAGCCGAAGGGCGTGGGCGGGACGAACTTCGGGGTCACCGAGCCGTCGTCCCAGCGCAAGCGATAGCGAACCACTCGCACGTCCTCGGGCAGCTCGGCGATCGTCTCGTGGAGTCTCTCCAGCGCATTCGGCAACAGCTCCCAGTCGCTGTCGAGGACGACGATCCACTCTCCCCGCGCCGCCTGCGTACCAGTTTGGCGAGCCGGGTTGATGCCGCGGTTGCGCCCGTGAACGACGGTCCGCAGCCGCGGGTCATCGTGGGCCTCCAGCGCCGCAACCGTCCCGTCGTCGGAGGCATCGTCGACCACCACAACCTCGAAGCTCTCAAACGTCTGCGCCAGGCAGCTGTCGACGCAGCGCCGGACGATTCGCTCGCGGTTGTAGGTGGTGATGACGACACTGAAGAATGGGGTCGTCATGGCGGCGAAGTTAGCCGTGGTGAGGGACACAAGGAGCCCCGGGCGAGGCGGATGGCATGCATGATCTGGCGCGATCCTGTCAGTTGGCGCTGGCGGAACCGACGCTGTTCTTATGCTGCGGCCCGTGGAGTCCGTCCCGGAGACGATTCGCCTGCAGCCGACTCGCGGCTTCAGCCGTGTGCTGGCGCCGAAGGAACTGTGGCGCTACCGCGACCTCGCGGGGCAGATCGCCCTGCGCGACATCACCGTCCGCTACCGGCAGACGCTGCTCGGGGCGGCCTGGGCGGTGCTGCAGCCGATCGGCTACATGGTCGTCTTCTCGCTGATCTTCGGGAACGTCGCCGAAATCTCCTCGAACGGGCTCCCCTACCCCCTCTTCAGCCTCTCCGCCCTCGTCCCCTGGACCTTCTTCTCCAACGCGATCCTGCTCGGCTCCGACAGCCTCGTCTCCAACTCGGCCCTGGTCTCGAAAATCTATTTTCCCCGCGTCTTCATGCCGGCCGGCATTCTCGTCGCGGGCTGCGTCGACATGGCGATCTCGCTGGTGATCCTGATGGCGATCGTGCTGATCTGGGGATTTGTGCCCTCGTTGGCCATCCTCTCGCTGCCGCTGCTGATCGCGGTCGCGATCGCGACCGCGCTCGGGGTCAGCACCGCTCTCTCGGCGATCAACGTCCGCTACCGCGACGTTCGCTACATCGTCCCCTTCGCGATCCAGCTCTGGCTCTTCATCACCCCGATCGTCTACCCGAGCAGCAGCATCGCCGAGCCGTGGCGGACGCTGTCGGCGATCAACCCAATGGTCGGGGTCGTCGAAGGCTTCCGCTGGGCGACTCTGGGGACCGGCAACGCCCCCTGGGACCTGATCGGGATCTCCGCCGCCTCGGCCGTCGTCCTCCTCCTCGCCGGCCTCGCCTACTTCGACCGCGTCGAGCGCGGCTTCGCCGACCACATCTGAGCCGATGGCGACCGCGATCCAGACCCACGCGCTCGGCAAGCGCTATCGCCTCGGCCTCTACCGGCGCGGCTACGGGACCCTGCGCGAGGCGATCGCCGGCGCCTTTCGCCGCGAGGGCTCCGACGAATCCGATTACGACGGTCCCGATTTCCTCTGGGCGCTGCGCAACCTCTCGCTGATGATCGAGCCGGGCGAAGTCGTCGGCCTGATCGGCCATAACGGCGCCGGCAAGAGCACGCTGCTGAAACTCCTCTCGCGGATCACCGAGCCGACCGAGGGCTACGCCGACGTCACCGGCCGGGTCGGCTCGCTGCTCGAGGTCGGGACCGGCTTCCACCCCGAGCTGACCGGGCGCGAGAACATCTTCCTCAACGGCTCGATCCTCGGCATGCGGAAAGGCGAGATCCGCGCCCGCTTCGACGAAATCGTCGAGTTCGCCGAGATCGAGCGCTTCCTCGACACGCCGGTGAAGCGCTACTCGAGCGGGATGTCGGTGCGGCTGGCCTTCGCGGTCGCGGCGCACCTGGAACCGGAGATCCTCCTCGTCGATGAGGTGCTGGCGGTCGGCGACGCCGCCTTCCAGCGCAAGTCGCTGGGGAAGATGACCGAGGTCGCGAGCCAGGGGCGGACGGTGATCTTCGTCTCCCACAACCTGGCGATCATCCAGGCGCTCTGCGAGCGCGGGGTGCTGCTGGAGCGTGGGGAAGCGATCGCCGACGGGCCGGTGAAAGCGACGATCGACCAATACCTCGCCTCGCTGGAGGAAGGGGCATCGAAGGACCTGCTGGAGCGGACCGACCGCGACCGGCGCGGCTACTACGACACGCGGATCCGGCGGGTCGAGATCCGCGGCCGCGGCGAGGGCCCGCCGGACGTGGTCGTCGCCGGTGAGCCGGCGACGCTGGCGGTAGAGCTGACTGAGCGGCTGGCGACGATGGAGTGCCGGATCACGATCGTCGACGGGCTCGGCCAGCCGGTTACCACCTTCGACAGCGAAATCTCGGCCGCGACCGATGTCCGCGACCCCGAGCTGGGCGCGCGGATCGAGTGCGAGGTCGAGTCGCTGCCGCTGCTGCCCGGCCGCTACCGGATCGACCTGCTGCTGAAAGCCGGCCGACAGATCCAGGATGGTCTCCAGGCCGCCGGCTTCTTCGAGGTGCAGCCCGGGGTCGTCAACGGCCGTCCCACCCCCGCCGCCGGCTCCGACGGCGACATCGTCCTCCCCCACATCTGGCGCCTACCGCCCTGAGGGACGGCCGCTCGAGCCCGAGACGGTGGCCTCGACCAGGCGGCGCAGCAGGTGGGGAGCGATGGCGCCGCCCAGGGCGCCGAGACGGGCACGGGCGGGAACGGCGCTCGAACCCGCGACCGCGAGCAGTCGGCGGCGGGCGTCCGCGGCCTCCGCGGCGAGCGCCTCGCGGGCGGCCTGTTCCAGAGCACGCGCCCGCTGCTGGGCGGCGGCCTGTTCGGCGGCCTGGCGCAGCGACCGGGAGAGGCCCGGCATCGCCGCCGCCTTCTCCAGCATGTAGGCGCGTTCGCGCAGCGTCTCGACCCGGCTCGCGGTGAGACTCGCGGATCCCAGCCGGTACTCCAGCAGCGGCTCGTCGACCAGCCCCGCGGTGGAGCCGGTGAGGATGAGGCGGATGCAGACGTCCCAGTCCTCCGCCGTGCGCAGCGCCTCGTCGTAGCCGCCGATCTCCTGCAGCCGCCGCCGCATCGCCGGGCAGATCACAAAGCAGCGCTCGAGGATCGCCTCCGCCTGATCCTCGAACGCGAACGGAGTCCCCTCGCCGAAGCGGCCGCCGGGCCGGCCGGCGCTGACGAAGACGGCGTCGGTGGAGAGGATGTCGAGCTCGGGGCGGGCGGCGGCGAGCTCGCCCAGCCGCTGCAGCCGCGTCGGCGCGTAGACGTCGTCGGCGTCGAGAGGCACCACGAACTCGGCGCCGGCGGCGTGCAGGAGCCGGTTGCGGGCGGCGGCGACCCCGCGGTGCTCCTGCCGCAGCAGGGTGACCGCGTCGCCGTAGGGCGCCAGCGCCCCCGCCAGGTCGTCGGCGGAGCCGTCGTCGCAGACGATGATCTCCGCCGGCGGCTGGGTCTGCGCCCCCAGCGAGTCGATCGCGGCGCCGATCGTCGCCGCCGCTTCGTAGGCGGGGATGACGACGGCGAAGCTCGGCGCCTCCGCCGGCTTCACGCCGCCCCGAGCCAGACGTTGAGCAGGAAGCGCGGCAGCGATTCCCCCGCCCTGACCTCGATCCGCGGCACCCGCAAGGGGTCGTCGAGGAGCGATACGAGCCGCGGCTCGACGGTGCAGGCGCCGCCGAACCCCGCCTCGGCGACCGCGCCAACGGCGCGCTCGTCGAAGCGGCCGAACGGGTAGGCGAAGGTCGAGATCTCGCCGCCGAACTCCCCTTCCAGGTCGCGGCGGGAGCCCTCGACCTGCTCGCGCACGGCGGCGTCTCCCTCCTCCGGCAGCACCGGATGGGTGCGGGTATGGGCGCCGATCGCGATCCCCCGCTCGCGCAGCTGCCGCGCCTGCTCGCGCGAGAGCAGCGGCCGGTTGGCCAGCGCCCCCTCCCCCGTCCAGTCGTTGACGCCGCCGAGCTTGCCGCTGACGAGGAAGACGGTCGCCGGGAAGCCGTGGCGCCGCAGCACCGGCTCGGCGACCTCGAGGTTGTCGAGGTAGCCGTCGTCGATCGTCACCGCCACCGCCCGCCGCGGCGGCAGCCGCGCTTCGCGCAGGCAGCGGGCCACCTCGGAGAACTCGACACCGCGGTAGCCGAGCAGCGAGAGCGCTCGCAGCTGCCGCGACAGCGCCCGGCGCGAGATCACGTAGCGGTCGCCCTCGTCCCGCTCGCCGAAGGCGTGGTACATCAGCACCGGCACCCCGCGCGTCGCCCGCTCCCAGCGCTCGGCGCCGAGCCCCTGGCGGGCGGCGCGCCAGAAGGCGAGGCGGGAGACGAAGTGGAACCAGATCTCCTTGCGGCCCGCGCCGGGAAAGAGGCGCCCGAGCGGCACCAGCAGGCGCGGCGAGACCCGCAGCGCCAGCAGCAGGCGCCGCGCCGCGACTTCGCGCCGGCTCGTCGCCCCGAACCAGCCGTAGAGCCTGGCGGTCATCTCCGGGTGGCGCTCGGCGAGGGCGACCTGCCCGCCCCCCTGTCGTCGCGAGTCGGCGAGCAGCTTGCGCCAGCCCTTCTGGTCATCGTGGACGGCCTTCGCCGCGGGCAGGAAGCGCGGTTCGCACCCGGCCCGTTCCAGCCTGTAGGCGAGCTCCATGTCCTCGCCGACCGGGAGGTCGGTGGCGAAGCCGCCCGCCTGCCGGAAGGCCTCGCGCGGGACCGAGAGGTTGGCGCCGAAGCAGGCGGTCCAGTCCAGGCGCCGCTCCCCCAGCTCCTCGTAGTGGCGGTTCCAGGTCCGGGCGAACATCTGCGCGTACCAGTCGCGTCCGCGGCGGGGGCTCTGTTCGAGGTGGCCGACGCCGAGCAGCCGCGGGTTCTCCCGGTGAGCCGCTGCGTGCTCGGCGACCAGCTGCGGCTCGGCGATCACATCGTCGTCGAGGAAGAGGACGATCGCGCCCCTCGCCGCCTCGACCGCGGCGTTCTGCGCCGCCGCCTGCCCCTCCTTCTCCAGCCGCAGGTAGCGGAGCGGAAACTCGGCCTCCAGGCGCTCGACCGCCTCGCCGGTGCCGTCGCTGGAGCCGTCGTCGGCGACGATCGCCTCGAAGCTCCCGGGCTCCGCGTCCTGCGCGCCCAGCGACTCCAGCAGGCGGACCAGCAGCTCGCGCCGGTTGTGGGTCGCGACGACGACGCTCAGCTCCGGTTCCAAGGTGGGCACACAATAGAGTCAGCCGCGGGATGCAAAACCGCCTTGCGAAGCTCCCCGGCGCCCAGTGGCTGGCTCGCGGTCTCGGCTGGCGAGTGGCGGTCCCCTTGCTCCGCCGCCGCGCCCGCCGGCGCCTCGGCTCACTGCGGCCGGGCGCGGCGACGATCGTCACCGTCAACTGGAACTCCTGGGAGCACTGCGCGGTCCTGATCGACCTGGTGCGGCGGCGCAGCCCGGCCGGAACCGAGATTCTCGTCATCGACAACGCCTCCGAAGACGGCTCGCGGCAGCGGCTGCGCGAGCGCGACGACGTCCGCCACCTGCTGTTGCCGGTGAACATGGGCCACGACCTGGCGATGGACCTCGGCGTCCTCCTCTGCGAGACCGAGTTCGCCGTCGCCCTCGACGTCGACGCCTTCCCGCTCCACGACGACTGGCTGGAGCGGCTTTTGGGTCCGCTCTCCGAAGGGGCGCAGGTGTCCGGCGCCCGCCTCAACCGCGAGTACGTCCATCCCTGCTGCTGGGCGATGCGGACCGCCCGCTTCGTCTCCCAGGGCCACTCCTTCCGCTCCCGCTACCGACCCCGCGAAGAGGGCCGCGACGCCTCCGGCGACGTCGGCGAGGAAATCTCCGCGGCCGAGGCGCCGAACCTCAAGTTCTTCGAGGTCACTAGCCAGCGGGGCCCCGGCGACGTCGGCACCGTCTTCGGCGACCTCGTCTACCACAACTTCTACGCGACCCGGTTCAAGGCGACCGACGAGGGCACCCTCGACGGCGTCGTCGCCGCCGACGACCCGGCGCGAGCCTGGGAGGAGGCGCTAGCGCGCTACGCCGGTGGCGAGCAGGGCGTTGGGACGGCCCCAGGTGAGGCCCCAGCGCTCGAGGCGGACGGCTGCGGCGAGGAACGGGAAGGCGACCAGGCGCAGTAGGAGGCCGCGGTCCTTGATCCGGTCACGAATCTCTTGGGCGGCGGCGGCGAGGCTGCGGTAGGTCGGCCGCACCTCGACGTCCTCGAAGCCGGCCCCGCGCAGAGTCGCCTCCAGCTCTTCCGCCGTGTAGCCCTGGCGCACCTGCTCGCGCCAGGTCCCGGAGCTGCCGGGCAGCACGGGCTTCCAGTCGCGCTCGGGAACCTGGACGACCAGGAGCCCTCGGGGGGCTAGGGCCTCGCGCATCATCCGCAGCGCCTGGCGGTCGTCGGGGATCTCGCTCAGACACTCGACCGCCAGCACCGCGTCGCAGCCGCTCTCGGGCAGCGGTTGTTCGAGGTTGGCGGGGAGGAAGCGGGCGTTGGGGAGGCCGCGGGCGGCGGCCCGCTTGCGGGCCCCCTCGAGCAGGTCCTCGCGCAGGTCGAGGCCGGTCAGCGACCAGCTCGGGTGGCGCTTGGCGAGCGCCAGCGAGAGGAGGCCGTCGCCGCAGCCGGCGTCGAGGACGCGCAAGCTGCTGCTGCCGCCGAGCCGCCGGGCCACCTCCCGCTCGGCGAGGGCGAGCCGCAGCCGCCGGGCCGGCGCCATCAGCGCCAGCCGCTCCTCGAGGATCGCCCGCAGGCTCATCGCAGCTCCTCTTCGACCAAGCCGAGGAACATCCCCCCGCGCAGAGCCTCCGGGGCGGTGGTCGGGTGCTCGAGCTGGAGGTGGCGGTAGTCGCTGTGGCTGTGGATCAGCCAGCAGAGGAGGCGGAGGCGGCGGAAGTCGGTGGGGTCGATGCCCAGGGCGGCGGTGTAGTCGCCGATCGCCTTGGCGGAGATGCGGCCGTATGGCGCAGTGGGGTCGAGCAGGCGGGCGTAGGACTCGCGGGTGCGACCGCTCTCGATCGCGCCGTCGAGGACGAAGGCGCAGTTGGCGAGGAAGTAAACGAGGTCCAGGCCCGGTAGGCCGTCGGGCTCGGCCGACTCCCAGTCGAGGAGGACCGGGTCGCCCTCTGGGCTGATCACGATGTTCCACGGTGAGCAGTCGCGGTGCTCGGGAGTAGGCGGAAGGTCGCCGAGGCCGTCGAGCAGGGCGCGGGCGCGGTCGATCGCCGACGGCTCGACCACGGCACCGAACTCCGCTTCGAAGCGCTCCAGCGCCCTCCCAACCAGCTCTGGACCGCGAGCCTGCGATCCGGCACCTAGAGGGTGCTCGATTGCAGTGTGGTGAATCTGACTGCTGGCGTCGGCCAACTGGCTCAGGACGCTGGTCACCCGCATCGTCATCTCTTCGAAGTTCTCCGGCCGCAGGAGGTCGAGCAGGGACTCTCCTTCGACCGTGTCCTCGACCACGGCGAAGCGACCGCCGCGACGGCCCTCCCCCCGCAGGCGCGGAACGCCCGCCAATGCCGGGCGTTCCTCGCCCAGCCCGCGCCGGACGGACGCCTCCCGCGCCAGGCCCGGCTCGGCCGCGGCGACGCGGGCGAATTTCACCGCCGCGGTCGGCTTCTCCGCCCCGGCCTCGAAGGCGAGCCCGACGACCTTGTTGATGCTGCGGTGGCCGCCGGTGAGGAGCAGGAGCGGAGCCGAGGGAGGCAGCGGGACGTCCTCGCCTGCCGAGTCGGCCCGTCGTCCCACCACGTAGAGGGGCGCCAGCAGACCAGCTGCGTGCGCCAGGCGCCAGAGCGGGCGAAGCGCCCTTCCCGCGATCGACCCCACCCGGCGGGTCTCGAGCAGGTACCGCACCGCCTCCTGCGATTCGATCGGTAGCCAGAACTGCGGCAGGCGATGAGGCAGCGGTCCCGCCCAGTAGACGCGCACGTCCTCATAGCCGGCCGCTTCGGCCCGCCGCCGCGCGCGGCGGGCGCCGCCGAGCGACGGCAAGCGCCGGCGCTCTACCAGCTCCGCGCCGGGCAGCGCAAAGCGCCAGTCGCCCCGCCGCAGCGCGGAGTTCCTCTGAGACTCCGGCAGCGCCTCGGCGAAGGCGCCGGCGGTGGTGGACGCGGGCCGCTCCCCCAGCAGCTCGCGGTAGACCTCGGTCACCCTGCTCGCCGTCTGCTCCCGCCGCAATCCTGCCTCGACCCGCTCGCGCGCCCGCGCGGCCATCTCCGCCCCCAGGGCCGGCTCCGCCAGCAGCCGCCGCAGCGCCGCCGCCAGCGCCTCGGCGTCCCCGGGCGAGACCAGCAGGCCGTTGCGGCCGTCTTCGATCAGCTCGTCGGTGCCGCCGATCGCCGAGCTGACGATCGGGATCCCCGCCGCCATCGCCTCCAGCACCGCCAGCGAAGAGCCCTCATACAGCGAGGGCAGGGCGAAGACGTCGCAGGCGGCGAGCAGCTCGGGCACGTCCTCGCGGCGGCCGAGGAAGCGGACGCGGTCGGCGATCCCCAGCCGCCGCGCCAGCGCTTCCAGCGGCTCGCGCTCGGGCCCTTCGCCGGCGAGGACGAAGGTCGCATCCGGCACCCGGGCGATCGCCTCGAACAGGGTCGCGTGCCCCTTCTGGGCGTCGAGCCGGGCCGGGGTGAGGACCAGCGGCCGCCCCTCCCCCCCGCCCAGCTCCTCGCGCAGCCCGGGCGGCGGCGCCACCGCGACGCGCTCGACGTCGACGGCGTTGTAGACAACCTCGATCTTCTCCGCCGGCCAGCCCAGCCGCTCGACCAGTTCGGCGGCGATGTCGCGGGAGACCGCGAGGTAGCGACCAACGCCACCTGCCAGCGCCTGCAGCTGCCAGCGGGCGGAGCGGTCCGGCGGCTCGTATTCGCCCACCTGCACCGTCCCTAGCACCGCCGGCACCCGCGCCGCGACCGCCGCCGCCAGGGCCCACTTGCAGGCGACCGGCGAGCTCATGTGGGCGTGGAAGACCTCGGGCCGCTCGCGCCGCAGCAGCCGCGCCAGCGCCGGCACCCGCCGCGCCCCGGTCAGGCCGAGCGGCAGCGGCGGCACCCGCCGCACCGGCACCCCCAGCGCCGCCGCGCGTGCGGCCAGCGGCTCCACCCCGAGCGCGTCGTCGAGCAGCAGGGTCGGCTCCCACTCGGCGCGGTCGAGCGATTCGAGCAGCATGAACATCGCGTTCTCGGCGCCGCCGAGAACGCGGCTATCGGTGTAGAAGAAGGTCGATCGGGCCACGCTTGAGCTCACCAGCGAGCTTCGACAGCTCGCCCTCGTCGTTTGATTCGCGCAGCGCCGCGTCCACCCCTGCCCAGAAGGCGTAGTCGAGGACCGGCCGGTAGAAGAGCGGCGCGCGCCAGAGGCCGGCCCGCTCCAGCAGCGAGGCGGCGGCGAAGACCGCCCGCGCCGTCGCCGGTGCCCGCCGCGTCGCCCAGAGCAGGACCGCCCGCGCCGCCAGCCAGGGACGCGAGGCCTCGTCGGGCTCGGCCAGCCGCAGGTCGGCGAAGAACTCGGGGTGGGCGCGGGCGAGCAGCACCGTCGTCCGCCCTTTCTCCTGGGTATCGCGCTGCAGGCCACCGAGGTCCTTGCCGTACTCCTGCCAGGCGAGCGCCTCGGGGTCGTAGCCCAACTCGACGCCGGCCTTGCGCAGGCGCAGCGAGAGCTCGACGTCCTCGTTGCCGTAGATGCCGAAGGACTCGTCGAAGCCGCCGACCTCGCGCAGCACCTCCGCCCGCAGCGAGGCGTTGCCGGTGTAGAAGGAGCGTGGCAGCGCCAGGTGGGCGGGGTCGGAGAGGCGCGAGAGATGGCGGTCGAACTTGTCCTTGACGTAGCGCGCCGCGTGGCTGCTGCTCTCGTCGAGCTCGACCGGGACGGCGCCGAGGACGCAGCGGCGGGTGCCGGCGGGGTGGTGGGCACGGTGGCGCTGGACGAACTCGGGGACGACGAGCATGTCGTCGTCGAGGACGATCGCGACCTCCCCCTGCGCGACCGCCAGCGCCGCGTTGCAGGCCGCCGCCCTCCCCCGCGCCCGCGGCGAGACGCGCCACAGCTCATACGGCACCTCGAGCGCGTCGACCATCTCCGCCGTTCCGTCGCTGCAGGCGTCGAGGGAGACGACCACCTCGTAGGAGTCGGGAGCGACGCTCTGCCGCGCGAGCGACTCCAGCGCCGTCCGCAGCGCCTCGCGGCGCTGGTGGGTCGGGATCAGGACGCTGACCGCCGGCCCCTCAGCCACGGCCCGCTCCCTCCCGCGCCTCCTCGTAGACCGCGGTCAGCCGCTCGGCCCAGGCCTCGGGGCTGTGGTGGCGCTCGGCGAACTCGCGCGCCCGCTCCCCCAGCCGCAGCCGCGCTGCATCGTCGGCCAGCAGCGCCGCCGTCGCCGCCGCGATCTCGGCCTCGCCGTCGGCGACCGCCAGCGGCGGCTCGGCGCCGAAGCCGGTGTAGCCCTCGCTGCCGCGGCCGGTCGTCACCACCGCCTTGCCGGCGGCCATCGCCTGCAGCACCTTCATCCGCATCCCGCCGCCGGTCCGTACCGGCGCCATCACCACCGCCGCCTCCTCCAGGTGCGGGAGGACGCTGGGGGCGTCGGCGACCAGTTCGACCTGCGGCGCGGCCAGCCCCCGCACCTCCGCCGTCGGCCCGCTACCGACGATCCGCAGCCGCGCCTCGGGCCGGCGCTCCAGCACCGTCGGCAGGATCTCCCGCGCCAGCCAGACCGCTGCGTCGCGGTTGGGCGGGTGGGCGAAGTTGCCGACGAAGAGGATCGTCCCGGCGACCTCGCGGGCCGGGTTCGCCCGCGGCGACAGGACGAGCCCGAAGGGGTTGACGCGCAGCCGCGGCGCCACGTCGGGGGCCAGCTCCGCGACCGCGTCGGCGTCGCGGCGGCTGAACACCTGGACGCGGTCGAAGCGCCGCCAGGCCTCGGGCTGGAAGCGCGCCCAGCGCCGCCAGTCGAGCTCGCCGAAGGCCCAGCCGGGCCAGTTGCGCGGCCCCCCCGGGTGCCAATCGACCGGCCGCGGCCGCAACACCTCGTGGTGGGTGAAGACCGTCGGCACCCCGGCCGGGTAGCGGAAGACCGACATCGCGCTGTCCTCGACCGCGACCACGTCGAAGCTGCGCTCGGCGCCCAAGCGGTCGAGGATCCGCTGGATGCCGGGCTCGGCGAACCAGACCGTGCGCCAGGGCCAGCGCCCCCGCGCCCAGCTCGCCGCCATCCGCAGCTGCCGTCGTCGCCGCCGTCCTCCCGGGGGCGGGCGCCGGCGGTCGGCAACGTGCGTCTCGACTTCATCGCCCAGCCGCTCCACCGCCTCCGCTTCGCCGGGCTCGTCGCCGAGGGCGGTCACCAGCGTCACCTCGTGCCGCTGCCGCAGCCCCAGCAGCTCGGCGTGGAGGAGGACGGGGATCGCCCCCGCCCCGTCCGCCTGCGGCGGCACCGGGACGACGAGGAGGACCCTCATGCCGCCGCGATCACGTCCTCGTAGGCCCGCTCGAAGCGCGGGATCACCGCGGTGGCGGCAAAGGAGCGCGCCCGCTCGCTCGCGGTGCGGCCGAAGCGCTCGCGCCGCTCGGGGTCGCCGATCAGCTCCCTCATCGCCGTCTCCAGGGCGCCGACGTCGCCCTGCGGCACCAGCATCCCGGCGTCGTCGCCGATCATGTCGACGTGGCCGCCGAGCGTGGTCCCGATCACCGGCTTGCCGCGGTTCATTGCCTCGGCGACGGTCGCCCCGAACGGCTCCGGCCACAGCGACGGCATCACCCCGAACATCGCCCGGTCCCAGGCCGCCATCACCGCCCCGTGGGGGACGTCGGTGAGGACGACCGCCTCAGGCGGGAAGCCGTCGGGGGAGTCGCGCTCGTAGGTCCCCATCAACACCAGCGGCGGCGGCGAGGTGAGCCGTTCGTAGGCGGCAAAGAGGGTCTCCAGCCCCTTCACCTTGCGGAAGGCGCCGACGTAGAGGATGAAGGGCTCGCTCGGCAGCCGTGCCAGGTAGGCGCCGACTTCGCCGTCGGAGCTGTCGACCGGCTGGTCGGGCTCGACGTCCTGGAAGCTCGGGATCGTCACCTGGACCAGGCCCTGCGGCGGCCCGCCCGGCCCGAACAGGTAACGGGTGGTGACGTCGTGGACGAAGGTGCTGACGCTGTGCAGGCCGGTCATCTTCCGCGCCAGCAGCGGCCGGCACATGTAAACGCCGGCGGTGGCGGCGAGCCCCTTCGGGGCGCCGCCGTAGTACTCGCTGGCGCAGCTCGCGCATTTCAGCGGCGCCGGCCCGGTACAGGGCTCGCCCTTGCGCAGCAGCGTCCGGTTGGCGCAGAAGTAGCCGTAGTCGCGGGCCGAGATCAGTAGCGGGATGCGCCGCCGCCCCATTGCCACCGCGACCGAGAAGGCGAGCCAGCCGTAGGCGTGGATCACGTCGGGTTCAAACCCCTTCATCAGCCGCCGCAGCCCGGCGATCGTCACCGGGTCAGGGAAGGGCGGCTGGTGGCGCTGCTCCTCGTCGCGGATCAGCGAGCGCACCCCCGTCCGCAGCTGGCGCAGCCGGTGCACGGTGACGTGCTCTTCCCAGTCGAGCGGCGGCAGCCCTCCGTGCCAGGTGGTGGCGACGGCGACGTCGTGCCCGCGCTGCGCCATCCCCGCGGCGAGCAGCCGCGCCTGGCGGTGGGCGCCGCCGATGAAGGGCGGGTAATGGTCGGTGACGATGAGGATCCTCATCGGCGCTGCCATCTTCCCAGCAGGCGGTTGAACCCGGCGCGCCGGCCGGGGAAGAGAAAGAGCTCCGCCAGCGGCCGCGCCAGGCGCCGCGGCGCCGCCGCCTCCAGCGTGAACCAGGCGACCAGCAGCGCCTTCATCGGCAGCGAGACGTCAAAGCGGCGGCGGCTGGCGCGGATCGCATCGGCCAATAGCGCCTGCGGCCGCTCGCCGGCGAGGGGGTGGCGCTCGGGGTCGAGCTTGAGCGAGACCAGGCGGTTGGCGAGGTCGGCGCAGGAGAGGATCGGACGCGCGTGCGCGAGCCCGAGCTCGTCGGCGAGCGCTTCCAGTGAGCGCGTGGTCGCGGCGGCGAAGACGATCGCCTCGCGGACGTGGTCGAGGTCGATCTCATCCCGGTCGAGCTCGTAGGCGTTGCCGCCGTGGACGCGGTACTCGGCGCAGACCTCCTCCAGCAGCGCCACCTCGCCGAGCAGCGCGGTGAGGTGGACCAGGTACCAGTCGGCGCCGCTGCGCGGGTACTCGGCGGCGGGGATCGGCAGGATCCGTTGCACCGCCTCGGCGCGGAAGCCGGTGCCGCCGCCGGGCAGCCAGGGCAGGTCGAAGGGGAAGGCGAGCTCGGCCTCGCGCTGGTCGCCGCTCGGCGCCCGCAGGTGCCCGCCCGGCTTCACCGCCCCGGTCGGCTTCCCCTCCACGTCGACGATCGCCATCGGGAACTGGACCTTCGAGAGCTCGGGCCGGGCGGCGAAGGCGGCGGCGACCCGGGCGGCGGCCTCGGGCCGCAATCGGTCGTCGGCGTCGAGGACGAGGAGGACCTCGCCGCGGCAGCGCTCGAAGCCGGCATTCAGCGCCGCCGCTTGCCCTCCCTGCTCCTGCAGCACCACCTCGACCCGGTCCTCGAAGCGGCGCAGGACCTCGCGCGAGCCGTCGGTCGAGCCGTCGTCGACGACGACCACACTCACCTCGGGGTGGGTCTGGGCGAGCGCGCTCTCGATCGCCTCGGGCAGGAAGCGCGCGTAGTTGTGATTGGTGACGACGACGTCTACCGCAAGCGAGCTCAAGGGAAGGTCGTCTGCCTCGGTAGCCAGCTGGTCACCTGGCGGTAGACGTGGCTCGGCTGCCCGCTGCGATACAGCGAAGCGACCACATGGGTCCTATCGCCGGCGGCGCTTGGAGGGACCTGGACTTCGAACGTCTTTTCCTCCCCCGGGTCGAGGGCGACCCGGTACCGCCGTGACTGGCTTTTCCCCGCTTCAACTTGCAGCGTGTAGGAAGTGGGGTCCTGTTCGCTACTGAGGACACCGACCTGGACCGCGTTTTCGCGGCTGTTCGTCGGCAGCATCCAGAGCGCCGTGAAGCCCTCGGCGTTCTCGGCCGGCAGCGGCTTCTGGGCAAGGACGAGCGAGCCGATCGCGATCAGCGCCGCGGCGCTGATTAGCGCCGCGCTGAGGGGCGATACGCGCGGCCACGGCGCCCGCCGCCTCGACTGCGGCCGCCCGCGGCGCCACGCCGCCCCCCGACAGGCGGCGATCACGACCAGCGGCAGCAGCACCGCCCAGCTCGCGGTCGTCAGGCCGAAGGGGAAGACGTTGAGGAGGAGTGAGCCCAGCGCCAGCACCATCAGGCTGGTCCCGACGCTCAGCGTCAGCTGTTTCGGCGGCGCCAGCTCCTGCGAGCCGAAGGCGAGGGCGATGATCGCGTAGCCCGGCAGGAAGAGGGCGAGCGGCACCGCCGCGACGATCCGCACCAGCTCCCACGGCACCAGTGCCGCGACCAGCGCGCAGACGATCGCCACGACGCTGGCGCGGGTCAGGTCCGCATGCCCCCTCATGGCCTGTCCCTGAGGTCATAAAGAACGATGCGGCCGCTGTCCCAAACCCGGCCGGCGGGGATGCGGGCGAACTTGTGGACGGCTTCCTTTTCCCGCAGGCCCTCGCCATATTGACCCGGCACGGTGAAGTACTGGCCGCGCAGGGTGTCCTCGGAGCTGAGGCGGCGGTCGGCGACCACGTATGGGAGGTGGTTCTCCTTCAGCAGCGGCAGCTGCCAGGGGGCGAGGCGCGGCCCGTCGACGATGTCTTCCACGTCCGGACCCTGACCGCCGAAGGCGACCTGCCCCCCCGGCTGCAGCAGCAGCCGGGCGTCGGCTTCGGGGGCGGCAAAGCGACTGCCGGAGATCCGCTTGCGGGCGAATTCGGCCAGCGCCAGGGGCTCGGAATCGATCTCCCGCCCGTGCGCGGTCGCCTGCAGCGGCCGCGCAAGCTGCACGTCCCAGGGCCAGCCCGAGATCGCCCCGCCGACCAGCACGATCCCCAGCCCCGCCACCAGCAACAGGCGCCGACGCATCGGGTTCGGCCCCGAGCTCAGCAACTGGGCGGCGGCGTAGATGAGCACGAAGGCGAGGCCGATGAAGAGGAACTCACCGGCGCGGTTGCCGGTCTCCCAGGCGGCCGGGGCGAAGCGCAGCAGCAGCGCCGCGAAGAAGCCGAGGGCGGCGACGCCGAAGACCAGAACCAGGGGCTGATGGCGCTCGCGCCGCCAGAGCTGGCGGATCCCCACCAGCACCCCGATCGCCAGCAGGGCGATCGCGAAGAGGGCGATCGCGCGGGCGCCGAGCGGCGTCGTGCCGACGACTTCGCTGGCGCCGGGTGCCTGGTTGAAGAGCCCGCGGGCCGCCGATTCGCCGGAGATCGTCGTGAAGATCGCCTTCAGCGCGTCGCCGAGGACGGGGAAGAGGTAGCCGACGGTGGAGCGGGCGGCGATCAGCAGCCAGCCGACCGCGGCGCCGGTGGCCAGCAACGCCAGCGGCCACGGGTTCGGTTTCTCGATCTTCATCACCCGGTAGAGGACGGCGAGGACGATGAGGATGAAGGCGAGCGCGTAGGAGGTGAGATGGTGGGTGATCGTGATCGCGAGGATCCCGAGCACGATCGGCACCAGCCAGGCGGAGCGCCCCTCCGGCGGCGCCGCCTCGCGTTCGACGAACGCCATCAGGACCACCACCATCAGCGGCAGCGAGAGCGACTCGTAGGAGAACTGCGCTCCCCAGAAGAGGAAGTTGGAGCTGCCGGTATAGATCGCGACGCCGAGGCCGGCACCGCGGACAGAGCCGGAGAGACGGGCGAAGAGGAAGAAGAGCGCCGCCATGAAGACGAGGCGGGCGGCGCCGACCAGGAGGATCCCGGCGCCGAAGCTCGACATCCCGGTCAGCATCATCAGTGCCGAGGTCGCCCCCTCCAGGCCGGGGTAGTGCGGCGTCGAGGGAATTGCCGGATTGAAGTGGTAGAGGTGGTGGTAGCGCGAGATGTTCTCGGCGTTGAAGGCGTGGACGAACTCGTCGGGGAAGGTGAAGAAAATCGAGTCGTGGACCAGCTTGACGCCGTAGAGCGCCGCCCCCAGCAGCAGGACGAGGCCGAGGCGCTCGCGGTAGCTCGGCTCCTTCGAGCTGAGCCGGAAGAAGATCGGCACCGCGATCACCAACAGTCCCAGCCAGTAGATCGCCGAGTTGGGTTCCTGCGTCGCCCGCGAGAGCGAGTTGGCGAGCGCGCAGAGGAAGAGGCCGGCGGCGGCGAGGAGGACGATCACCGGCGGCGATTCGAGCCGCGCCACGGCGGGCAGCCGCCGTGCTCGGACCTGCGGGGGTTTAGAGGGCCGGGCCGACACCGTGAAATCTTATGGTCGGAGTTCGGTCGTCACTCCCATAGCCCTGCATCAATACGGCCGGGGCGCCCGTTTGGACGCCCCGGCCGGGGATGACGGTCTAAGCGAGGCGTCGTTCGAGCGCTTCGAGCTGGGCGCTGACCTCGGCCGGCAGCTTGTCGCCGAATTTGGCCAGGTGCTCCTTGACCTGCGGCAACTGCTCCTTGACCAGGTCGAGGTCGACGCTGAGCAGGTCGCGCATCGCCTCAGCGGAGATGTCGAGGCCCTCGGTGTTGACCTCGCCCTCGGCCGGCAGCAGCCCGACCGGCGTCTCGACCGCCTCGGCCTCCCCGTCGCAGCGGCGGAAGACCCACTCCAGCACGCGGCTGTTCTCGCCGAAGCCGGGCCAGAGGAACTTGCCGTCGGCGTCTTTGCGGAACCAGTTGACGTAGAAGACGCGCGGCAGCTTCGCCCCCTCACGCTTGCCAACCTTGAGCCAATGGGCGAAGTAGTCGCCCATGTTGTAGCCGCAGAAGGGCAGCATCGCCATCGGGTCGAAGCGCAGCTTGCCGACCTCGCCGGCCGCGGCGGCGGTCGTCTCCGAGGACATCGTCGCCCCCATGAAGACGGCGTGCTCCCAATCGAAGGCTTCCTGGACCAGCGGCACCACGGTGGCGCGGCGGCCGCCGAAGAGGAAGGCGTCGATCGGGACGCCGGCGGGGTCCTCCCACTCCGGCGCGATCGAGGGGCACTGCGAGGCGGGGGTGGTGAAGCGGGCGTTGGGATGGGCGGCGGGCTTGTCGGACTCGGGCGTCCAGTCGTTGCCGTGCCAGTCGGTCGCGTGCGCCGGCGGCTCGCCGGTCATCCCCTCCCACCAGATGTCGCCGTCGTCGGTCTTGGCGCAGTTGGTGAAGATGGTGTTGCGCTCGATCGTGTCCATCGCGTTGGGGTTGGTCTTGTGGCTGGTGTTGGGCGCGACGCCGAAGAAGCCGGCCTCGGGGTTGACCGCGTAGAGGCGGCCGTCGTCGCCGAACTTCATCCAGGCGATGTCGTCGCCGACCGTCTCCACCTTCCAGTCCGGCAGGGTCGGAACCAGCATCGCCAAGTTGGTCTTGCCACAGGCCGAGGGGAAGGCGCCGGTTATGTACTTGACCTTGCCCTCCGGCGAGGTCAGTTTGAGGATCAGCATGTGCTCGGCCAGCCAGCCCTCGTCGCGGGCCATCGCCGAGGCGATCCGCAGCGCGAAGCACTTCTTGCCGAGCAGCGCGTTGCCGCCGTAGCCGGAGCCGAAGGACCAGATTTCGCGCGTCTCGGGGTAGTGGACGATGTACTTGTTGGCCTCGTTGCAGGGCCAGGAGACGTCTTCGACCCCCTCGCTCAGCGGCATCCCGACCGAGTGGACGCAGGGGACGAACTCGCCGTCGGCCCCCAGCACGTCGAGGGCGGGCTTGCCCATCCGGGTCATGATCCGCATGTTGGTGGCGACGTAGGCGGAGTCGGTCAGCTGCACGCCGATTTCGGAGATCTCGGAGCCGAGCGGGCCCATCGAGAAGGGGACGACGTACATCGTGCGGCCCTTCATGCAGCCCTTGAAGAGCTCGCCGAGGGTCTCACGCATCTCGGCCGGATCGCGCCAGTTGTTGGTCGGGCCGGCGTCCTCCTCCTGCTCGGAGCAGATGAAGGTGCGGTCTTCGACCCGGGCGACGTCGGCGGGGTCGGAGAGGGCGAGGTAGCTGTTCGGCCGCTTGGCGTCGGAGAGCTTGCGGAACGTCCCCGAGTCGACGAGCAGCTGCGCGAGCCGGTCGTACTCCTCCGCCGACCCGTCGCACCAGTAGACCTCGTCGGGCTGCGTGAGGGCGGCAACCTCCTCTACCCAGGCCCGGAGCTTGGCGTTGTCGGTCTTGGCTTGCTGTCGGTCGGGCGCGGTGTGGGACATGTATCAGGCACTCCTTGAGACACTCGATGACACACCGGAGGGTACCGGTGA
>JBQCIG010000194.1:0-18472 GCA_051953975.1 Solirubrobacterales bacterium
CGTTGAAGTGGTCGAGGAGGGCGCGGCGGCGGCAGTCGGTACCGTAGATGAAGGCCTTGATCGCGTGGTAGGCGCGCCAGCCGCGCTCGCGGGCGATCGCCAGCTCCGGGTCGCCGGCGCGCTCTTCGTTGAAGCGGACGAGGCGGCCGAGGTCGGCTTTCAGCGCCAGCATCACCGCCCGGGAGGGCAGGCCGTCGCGCCCGGCGCGGCCCGCCTCCTGGTAGTAGGCCTCGACGCTGGTCGGGATCGTCACGTGCCAGACCGAGCGCACGTCGGGCTTGTCGACGCCCATGCCGAAGGCGTTGGTCGCGCAGATGACGCCGGTGTCGGTGGCCATGAAGCGCTCCTGGATCGCGGTCCGATTCTCCGGTTCGAGGCCGGCGTGGTAGGCGACCGCGGCGACGCCGCCCTCGCGCAGCTCGGCCGCCACCTCTTCCGTCTGTCTGCGGGTGCCGCAGTAGACGATCGCCGGGCGGTTGGCCGGGTCCGTCAGACCGGCCTCGAGCAGGGCCTGCCGCCGCGCCTTCGAGCCCTTGCCCTCGAGCGCGACGACGTCGAAGGAGAGGTTGGGCCGGTCGAAGCCGGAGCGCACCTGCAGCGGCTCTCGCATCCCGAAGCGGGAGGCGACCTCCCGCGCGACCGGCACGGTCGCCGTCGCCGTGCAGGCCATCACCGTCGGTCGGCCCAGCCGCTCCACCACCTGCGGCAGCCGCAGGTAGTCGGGCCGGAAGTCGTGTCCCCACTCGGAGACGCAGTGCGCCTCGTCGACCGCGATCAGATCGACCTTTCGGTGCGAGAGCGCTTCGAGGAAGACGCTGGAGCCGAACCGCTCCGGCGAGCAGTAGACGATCCGCGCCTCGCCGCGCACCTGCGCCAGCGCCTCGCGCACCTCCTCCTCCGCCATCCCCGAGGAGATCATTGCCACCGCCCGCCCCTGCCGCGTCAGCTTTTCCCACTGATCCCGCATCAGCGCAATCAGCGGACTGACCACGATCGTCAAGTCAGAGGTGGCGAGCCCAGGCAGCTGGTAGCAGAGGCTCTTCCCACCCCCCGTAGGCATCACGATCAACGAGTCCCTGCCTTCGAGAGCGGCGACTACAGCCTCCCTTTGCCCAGCCCGCCACTCGGCGTAGCCCAGCTCCGCCAGCAGTTCATCAGCTTTCTTGCCCGCCTCGATCATGGGCGAGCCACCATAAGCATCTCTCCGGCGGGTGGCGTCGTAGGGGGGACCCCCACCTGCCGCGCAGGTGGGGGTGGGTCCCCTGCGGCGACAGGACCCGCCGGCCAGAGCCCCTACCGTCCCTCGTCGCCGTCCTTCTCTCCCTTGGTTGCGCCTTCGAGGTGCTTGGCGCCGGTCACGGTCAGCGTCCCCCGCTCATCCGACCCACCAGGGCAGTAGATCGTGTACTTGCCCGCCTCCAGGGTCGCCGAGAAGCTGCCTTCGAGGCCGTCGGTGATGTTCTCCTCCTCACCGAGAACCTTTTCGCCTTCCATGATCTCCATCTCGGTCACCTTCGAGGTGCCGGCGTTTTCGATCTCGAAGGCGACCGGACCGGCGGGCACCGTCGCGTCGTGGGGCTCGCAGCCTGCGTCGCTCAGCTTAAAGGCGATCTTCTTCGCATTCGCGGGCGCTTCGTCGCTCGATCCGCAGGCGCCGAGGGCGAGGGCGGAGACGAGCGCCAGCGCAGCGCAGACGGTGGTCGACAGGTGCTTGCGGTTCATCTTTCAGGTGCTCCTTTCAAGTGCTTCTGGACGAGAGTTAGGGCACCCTAACAAAGACTGACAGATTTAGTCGGAATAACAGGGTCCCGGTCATTTGCGCCGGTATGCGGAACAAAAGACCGGCGCGCTTCTTGCGCGAGGCCCTGGTGGGCGAGCGGAGCGCGGTGGGTTCTCGCCCGACAGGACTGCTAGGCGGCGCTCTCGGCGGTGCCGATGCGGCGGCCGGCGCGCAGCCGCTCGCGGCGACGCCAGGGCCGCATCCCCTGCGGCCAGAGGACGAAGATCGCCATCGGGATCGCGTAGGTGAGATAGACGGTGACCTCGATCACGGTCGGGTTCGGCTGCAGGCCGAGCATCCCGGTCAGCAGCGAGCCGGAGATCGTGCCGGGCTGGACCAGCCAGGAGAGGTCGAGCGCCTGGGCCTGGAGGCCGTTGATCCAGCCCGCCTCGTGGGCGGTGTGGGCGGCGGTTGCCAGCAAGCCGGCGGCGACGAAGACGAGGACGAGGCCGGTGAAGCGGAAGAAGCGGGTGAGGTTGATGCGGACGCCGCCGCGGTAGAGCCCGAGGCCGATCGCGACCGCCGCGACCAGCCCCAGCACCGCGCCGGCCCCGGCGGCGGTGGTGTCGGTCGCGTCGTTGAAGGCGGCGAGGAGGAAGACCGAGGTCTCGAAGCCCTCGCGCAGGACGGCGAGGAAGGCCATCGCGACCAGCGCCATCGTCGAGCCCGCCGCCAGGGCTGAGGCGGCCTCGCCCTGCAGCTGGGCCTTGATCCCGCGGGCGTGGCGCCGCATCCAGACGATCATGTAGGTGACCGCGGCGACGGCGATCAGGCCGACCACCGTCTCCAGACCCTCCTGGCCCTTGTCAGGCAGCTCTTGGCCGACGACCCGCAGGGCGACGGCGACGCCCGCGCAGAGCGCCACCGCGATCCCGATTCCCAGCCACATCTGCCGCATCGCATCGCGCCGGCCCTCCTTGACCAGGAAGGCGGCGATGATGCCGATGATCAGCGAGGCCTCGACGCCCTCTCGCAGGGTGATGACGAAGGTGGGGATCATGCGGGGTGAATCTCCTGCCGGTGGTGATTAGGTTGCCCTAATTAGGAGCCCCGAAAACCTAGCACGCCGCTAGGGAATCCGCGCCGACGGGCCGGAAATACGCCTATATGGAGGAAAATCGTCCCGTCGGCGTCAGGGGAGCCAGGGCTCGGCCCAGTGAGCTACCCCGCGGGTCAGCTTTGCGGCCTCCTCCGGGCCCCAGGTTCCCTGCTCGTAGACGTGAACCGGTCCCGGCTCGTCGAGCAGCGGCTGCACCACCCGCCAGGTCTCTTCGACCGCGCTCTGGCGGGTGAAGAGCTGGTGCTCGCCGGCGATCGCGTCGGCGAGCAGCCGCTCGTAGGGCTCGGGGTCCTCGCCCGGTTTTTTCTCGAACAGGACCTCGAGGTCGGCCGGCTCGAACGCCTCTTCTCCCGCCTTCTTCGCGTAGAGGCGCATTTGCGCCCCCGCCTTCGGCTCGATCCGGATCGTGATCCGGTTCGGTTCCGGCGTCTTGCCGTGCCCGACGCCGAGCCGCGGCGGCCGCTTGAAGAAGACGCTCACTTCGCTCACCTTCACCCCCAGGCACTTGCCGGCGCGGACGAAGAACGGCACCCCCGCCCAGCGCCAGTTGTCGACCTCCAGCTCCATCGCCGCGAAGGTCTCGGTGGTCGAGTCCGGCGCCACGTCCTTCACTTCCCTGTAACCCTCGTACTGGCCGCGCACGTAGCGCTTCGGGTCGGCGGCGCAGAGCGCCTTGAAGAACTCCAGCTTCTTGTCGCGGACGCTGTCGGGATGGTTGCCGGTCGGTGGCTCCATGCCGACGATCCCGAGCACCTGCAGGGCATGGTTCTGGATCACGTCGCGCATCGCCCCGACCGCGTCGTAGAAGCGGCCGCGGTCGGCGACGCCGAAGTCCTCGGCGATCGTCATCTGCACGTGGGAGACGTGCTCGCGGTTCCAGACCGGCTCCAGCAGCGAGTTGGCGAAGCGCAGGTAGGTGATGTCCATCACCGGCTCCTTGCCGAGGTAGTGGTCGATGCGGAGGATCTGCTCCTCGCGCAGGACCTTGCAGAGCTCGGCGTTGAGCTGGCGGGCGGATTCGAGGTCGTGCCCGAACGGCTTCTCGATCACCACGTGCGCGTTCTCGGTCAGCCCCGCCTTGCCGAGGCCCTGGACGACGGTCGCGAACAGGGCGGGCGGGATCTCCAGGTAGAAGACCGGCCGCTGCGCGCCGCCCAGCGCCTTGCCGACGCGCTCGAAGGTGGCCGGATCTTCGTAGTCGCCCTGGACGTAGGAGAACCGCGCGGCGAGGCGGGCGAAGACGTCCTCGTCGGGATCGGCGACGGTGGCGTCGATCGCCTCGCGGGCGTGCTGGCGCAGCTTCTCGTCGTCCCAGTCGTCGATCGCGACGCTGACGATCGGGCAGTCGAGCTTGCCCCGCTCCTCCAGCCGGTAGAGCGCCCGGAAGGTCATTTTCTTCGCCAGGTCGCCGCTGATGCCGAAGATCGCCAGCACGTCGGCGGCCTTCTCCGAATGGTTACGAGCGCCCGGGCCCATCCGCGGCAGGCTACCCCCTGACGACACCGAGTCCGCAAAAGAGTCCGATATGCGGACACTGACGCGGACTCGGTGAAAGTACGATGGCCGGGCAGCGCCGCTCAGCCACCCTTACCAGCGGAGGTCTTCATGGAACTCGGAATCGTCGGGCTCGGTCGGATGGGGGCCAACATGGCCCGGCGCCTGATGCGCGACGGGCACAAGATCGTCGCCTACGACGTCAACCCGGATGCGGTCTCGCAGCTGGCCGGAGAGGGCGCCGAGGGCGCCTCCTCGCTGGAGGAGATGGCGGCGAAGCTGAGCGCGCCCCGCTCGGTCTGGATCATGGTCCCTGCCGGCGAGATCACCGAGCAGACCGTCGACGCCGTCGCCGCGGTGCTGGAGGCGGGCGACGCGATCGTCGACGGCGGCAACTCCTATTACCGCGACGACATCCGCCGCGCAGAGAAGGTGGGTGAGCAGGGGATCGACTACGTCGACTGCGGCACCAGCGGCGGTGTCTTCGGGCTCGAGCGCGGCTACTGCCTGATGATCGGCGGGCCCGACCGGGCGGTGGAGCGGCTCGACCCGATCTTCGCCAGCCTGGCGCCGGGGGTCGAGGCGGCGGAGCGGACGCCGGGCCGCGACGGCGAGCCCTCGCCGTCGGAGAACGGCTACCTGCACTGCGGCCCGAGCGGCGCTGGCCATTTCGTGAAGATGGTCCACAACGGGATCGAGTACGGGATCATGGCCGCCTATGCCGAGGGCCTGAACGTCCTCCAGAATGCCAACGCCGGCAAGGTCAAGCGCGAGACCGACGCCGAGACGGCGCCGCTCGACCATCCCGAGTACTACCAATACGACCTCGACCTGCCCGAGGTGGCGGAGGTCTGGCGGCGCGGCAGCGTGATCGGCTCCTGGCTGCTCGACCTGACCGCGGCGGCGCTGCAGGAATCGCCGGACCTAGGCGACTTCGCCGGCCGCGTCTCCGACTCCGGCGAGGGGCGTTGGACGGCGATCGCGGCGATCGACGAGGGGGTGCCGACGCCGGTCCTCACCACCGCCCTGCAGGAGCGCTTCTACTCGCGCGGGCTCGGCGACTTCGGCGACAAAGTGCTCTCGGCGATGCGGATGCAGTTCGGCGGCCACCACGAGAAGAAGGACTGAGCCGATGTCGATCGAGCTCGAGGTGGCCGGCGACGAGAAGGCCGCCTCGCGGCGCGCGGCGGAGCTGATCGCGGCGGCCGGCGAGGAGGCCGCGGGTGAGCGCGGTCGCTTCGCCTTCGCGATGAGCGGCGGCCGCTCGCCCTGGGCGATGCTGGCGATCCTCGGCGACCTCGAGGGGATGCCGTGGCCGCAGGCCGAGCTCTTCCAGGTCGACGAGCGGATCGCTTCGCCCGGCAGCCCCGAGCGCAACCTCACCCACATGGTGCTCGGCCTCTCGATGGACCACCAGTCGACACTGCGGCCGATGCCGGTCACCCAGCGCGACCTCGACGCCGCCGCCGGCGAATACGAAGCCTCGCTGCCCGACCGCTTCGACCTCGTCCATCTCGGCCTCGGGCCCGACGGCCACACCGCCTCGCTCGTCCCCGGCGACCCGGTGCTCGAGGTCGAGGACCGCCGCGTCGCCCTCACCGGCGGCGAGTACCAGGGCCACCGCCGCATGACCCTTACCTACTCCGCCCTCGCCGAGGCCCGCCAGCTCCTCTGGCTCGTCACCGGCCCCGACAAGCGCGAGCCCCTGCAGAAGCTGCTCGACGGCGACGACTCGATCCCCGCCGGCCGCGTGCGCAACGAGAACGTGATCGTGGTGGCGGACGAGGCGGCGGCTGGCTAGTCGAGCGAAAGGCTCGACTTCACCTCTTCCAGCTTCTTCATCCGCGGATCGTCGCTGCCGACCATCCGCTCCAGCCAGCTTTCGATTTCTCCGAGGTCGAGCGGATCGGTGGCAACGAGGATTTGCTCGATATCGATCCAATCCTTCGGACGGTCGAACATGGCCTTGCAGACGGCGAGGTGCTCGGGAGAGAGGATCGGGATCATCTCATCGGCAAACGGCACTTTGCGGGCGTTCCGCCGCATCTCGTCGTGGAAGGGGTCGTAGGAGAAGAAGAGGTCGACCGGGTTTCGGTCCCACCAGAGCCGGACCTGCCCGTCACGGTTCAACTCCTCCTCATCGACATCGACGTTCACTCCGAGGGGCGCGAGCGCATCGCGGATATCAGGCCAGCGTTCGGTCGGGACAAAGACGTTGACGTCGACGTCGATCGTGGTCCGCGGCTCGGCGTAGTAGGCGAGCGCCAAGGCACCACCGATGGCATGCGGCACTTTGGCTTCTGCTAAGGCACGGTGGATCGCCGTCACCTTGTTAGGGAGCGAAGGAGAGCTGGTCTCCTGCTTCGCCATCGCTAGACGGATTTCAGACGGGGAAAGCCGATCTCATGGGCGCGGGGGCGAATCGGCAATGCGTCCGCCAATTCCAGCAGGTCGCGTAGCGCCTGGGCGCGCTCTTTTGGGGCTGCGCCAATCCACTCGCTTGCCGAACGGGCAGCATCGGAGATGGGGGTGGTCGAGCTTGGCGGCTTGGTGCCACTCTCTTCCCCGAGCAGTGCATCCAAGAGCAGTCGGCGCAGCAGTGGTCGCGGCCGATCTCCGGAAGCGATTCGTCGCACGGCCTTCTTCGTTGCCTCGTCCAGCTCTGAGCCCTGGATCGGCGCTCCGGCCTTGAGAGCAGCCCTCTTCAGCTCCTCTATAGCCGGCGGCTTGTCGGCAGTCGCCCGGACTTTCTCGATGACCTCATCGGTCAGCTCGCGAAAGCTCGCCAGCGTGCGACTGCGCGGCCCCTTCTCAGTGGCCTTTGACTCGCGCACCTCAAAACGACCCGGGTGGGTAGCCACCACGTAAGCCATAGTGGGTAAATAGTACCACTAATTAGGGGTAGGGGGTGGGCGCTACACCGCCGTGTCCAGTGAGACCGCGTGGTTGCCGACGAGGCGGCAGTCGGGGTCCCACTTGTGCTTCACCTCGGCGAGGCGGGCGCAGACGTCGGGCGGGAGGATGGCGTCGGTGTCGCAGGGGCGGTCGGCGAAGTTGAAGTAGCCGCCGTCGCTGGCCCAGGGCTCCATCGCCCCGTGCATGCGGTCGAGGCCGGCCTCGACGGCTTCGCCCATCTGCGGGCTCATCACCATCCCGACGCCGAACATCACCCAGTCGGCGTCGAGGTGGGAGAGGGCGCCGCCGTCCGGGTCCGGCCGCCCCAGCGCGCCGCCGAGCTGGCGGATCTCGGTCAGCAGCAGCGGCGAGCCCGACTCCGCCCCGGAGACGCCGACGAAGGCGTCGATCGCCTCGTCGGAGAGCTCGCGCAGGACCCGGTGGTGGCCCAGCCCCGGCACCGGGTGCTCGGGGTCCATGTGGGTTTTGCAGAGGCCGGGCGCCGGGATCTGGCCGAAGGTGTCGAGGATCGGCTCGCCGATCTCGCGCAGCGGTGCGAAGGCGGCTTCGCCGTTGGCCTGGTCGCCGATGCAGGCGCCGTCGATCGTCAGCAGCGCTTTGCCGCGCAGGAACTCGGGCACGTCGGGGATGTCCGGCGGACGCAGGAAACGGACCACCGAGGTGACGTCGTCGGAGACGCCGGCGGCCCATTCGCGGTAGGCGCGGATGCCCTCGGCGCCGGCCTCGGCTGGGAACAGCAGCGCCCCGGCGTAGATGTCGGCGATCGGCACCAGGTTGACGTGCAGCGCGGTGACCACGCCGTAGTCGCCGCCGCCCCCGCGCAGCGCCCAGAAGAGATCGGGCTCGTTCTCGGCGTCGACGGTCCGCGCCTCGCCGTCGGCGGTGACCAGCTCGACCGCCCGCACCCGGTTGCAGGCGAAGCCGTAGCGCCGCCCCAGCCAGCTCAGCCCGCCGCCGAGCGTGAAGCCGGTGACGCAGACGTCGGGCGAGGTGCCCGGCAGCGAGCTGAGGCCCTGGCCCCCCGCCGCTTCGGCCAGCTCCAGCGACAGCACCCCGGCTTCGACCCGCGCCGTCTGCGCCTCGGCATCGACCTCGATCCCGCGCATCCGCTCGGTCTTGACCAGGATCGTGTCCTCGAGCGGGCGCAGCGAGAGGGCGCCGTGGCCGCTGCCCTGCGCGGACACCCGCAGGTCGTTCTCGCCGGCGAAGCGCACCACCTTCGCCGCGTCCTCAGCGCTTTCGATGAAGGCGACGGCGCTCGGGTTCTGGTCGGCGGCGAGGTTCCAGGCGGCGCGCGCCTGGTCCCAGTCCTCGTCGCTCGGGGTTGCGATCCGGCCGGCGATCGCCAGCCCGCTGAAGTCGGTCATCTGCTCTCCCTCCGGTACGTCGGTGACGGCGCTCACCCTATCCCCCGGCGCAAGCCGAGAGAGAGGGTGAGCGGTCAGAGCTCAGACGCCCGGCGCCTTGCTCTTCAGGCGCGTGAAGGAGACCTCCCAGTGGACGTCGGTCTTGGTCCAGTAGTCGCTGCCGACGTTTTTGGCCGAGCCGTCGGCGATCGAGATCCACTTGCGGAACTGCGGGTGGAAGAGCTCATCCTGTGAGAGCTCGGCGGAGATGTACTTGCCCTTGTAGCCGGACTTTTCGACCAGCAGCCAGGGGAAGCCCATCGTGCTGGCGCCCGGGCAGTCGGTGTACGGGTCCTGGTCGCCGTTGCCGCTCAGCAGCAGGGCATTCTTCTTCTCCCGCGCGTACTGCAGCTCGAGCCGCCACGGCTTGATCTGTTTGGCGCCGCAGTCGGGCTTGACTTCTTCGGCGCCCGGGTCGGCGCCGCCGTTTTCCCCGCAGGCGCCGGTCGGCCGGCCGATCACCGGCGTGAAGCTGCGCTGCACCTTGGCGACGGTCGGGATGCCGAGTTGCGGGCCGCCGAAGATCTGCGGGTTGAATTCGCCCGGCATGTGGGTGGCGGTGATGTAGATCGGCTTGGTGGTGTGGAAGCTGACGTGCTCGCGGCCGAAGGAGTAGTCGCTGACGTCGCATTCGCCGCTGGCTTCGTGGGTGTGGTGCTGGACCATGTTCTGGTAGCCCTTGATTTCGACCTTGAAGCGGGCGACCTCGAAGCCGTTACTGGAGCCGGCGGCTCCGGCGGGTGCCGAGAGCGCCGCCCCCAGTGCCACCGCCGCGCAGAGCGCCAGCGCCAGCGCGATCGCTTTGTCCCTCGTCCTCATCGTCTCTCTCCCTTCTGGTTCAGGGGGCCGGCTCAGCTGCCGGCCCCGATCTCGTGGTTGGCCTGGAGCAGGCGCTCCGGGTCGTAGGCGTCCCGCACCGCCCGCAGCCGCGCGGCGACCTCGGGGGTGAAGAAGGACTCGCCGGGCACGGTGTGCTCGACGAAGTTCAGGTAGTGGCCGGCCTCGTAGGGGCGGGTGGCGGCGGCGAAGCGCGCCAGGTCGGTCTCGGTCTTCGCCGCCATCTCCGGGGCGGCGATGCCGACCGCGAAGCTGGCGAAGCTGCCGGGGAGAGTGGCAACCGCGCCGCTGCCCTCCGCGGCCCGGGCCAGCGCCCCGCCGGTGTGGCGCAGCTCGACCGAGACCAGGGTCGAGCCCGAGCCCGGGCCGACGGCGATCACCAGCTCCTCGATCGCCCGCTCGGGCAGCTCGCCGAGCAGGCTGTGGTCGGTTGCCCCCGGGACCGGCTCGCGCGGGTCCATGTGCAGGTCGGCTATGCCCACCGGGGGCACCATCGCGAAGGTGTCCATCGCCGGGCCCAGGGCCCGCAGCGGCTCGATCAGCTCAGCGCCCGCGGCCTCGCTGCCGAGGAAGACGGCCTCGACCACCGCAAACGATTTGCCGCGCACCGGCTCCGGCACGACCTCCAGCGGCGGGAACTGCAGCATCCGCCCGACCGAGGTGACCTCCTCGGGGACGTCGGCCGTCCAGGCCAGCCACGCCTTCAGGACCTCCTCGGCCCGCTCGAAGGGGAAGAAGAGGGCGCCGGCGAAGACCTCGGCGATCGGGTAGAGGTCGAACTCCAGGGCAGTGACGACGCCGAAGTTGCCGCCGCCCCCGCGCAGCGCCCAGAACAGGTCCGGTTCGCTGCTGGCGCTGGCGGTGCGGATCTCGCCGTCCGCGGTGACGACCTCGAGCGCGGTGACGCTGTTGGCGGCGAGCCCGTGCTTGCGCGCGTACCAGCCCATCCCGCCGCCGAGGCTGTAGCCGGCGACGCTGACGTCGGGGGTCGAACCGTGCAGGGCGGCGAGCCCGTGCTCGGAGGCCGGCGGGACGACGTCTTCCCAGCGGCGCCGGCGCCGACCCGGGCGCAGCGGTTGGCGACGTCGATGCTGACGCGGTTCAGGCGGTTCGTCTTCAGCAGGATCGTGCGCTCCTGCGAGCCGAGCGGACCGGCGTTGTGGCCGGTGCGCTGCGGTGCCACCCGCAGCCCGTGCGCGGCGGCGAAGCGGGTCACCGCGGCGACTTCCTCGCGGCTGCCCGGTTCGGCGATCAGCGCCGGGCGCTGGTCGACGGTGAGGTTGAAGGCGAGGCGGGCGGCATCGTAGTCGTCGTCGTTGGCGCCCATCACCGGGCCGCCGATCAGGCGGCGCAGCTCCGCCGCCGGTAGGTCAAAAGTCTCAGTCGGGTTCATCGTCTCCTCCTTGATTGAGCTCGCGTCGGCGAGCAGCTCGTCGATCGTGTGCATCAGGCCGAGCCGCCCGCTGAACTCGCGGGCGTCGCCGCCGGCGCCGAGCGCGCGACCGCTGACGCCCTCACCGGCCAGCAGCAGCTCGAGCGTGATCGTGGTCTTCCTGTCCATGCCGCCAGCTTCCGCGCCGGCAGCGCCCCTGCCATCGAGGCGACCCCTAAACCCCCACCCCAAGATCTCGGGGCTTCGATCCCCTAGGTATTTCGCGAGACCGCAAAAACCCGCGTTATAGACGGGTTTTTGCGGTCTCGGTGAAATTCAGGTTTCGGCGAGAGCGCCCGCCAGCTGGCGGCGGTTGCGAATGTCCAGCTTGCGGTAGGCGTTGGAGAGGTGGACCTCGACGGTCTTGGGCGTGACGAAGAGGGCCTGGGCGATCTCGCGGTTGGTCATCTCCTCGGCCGCCATGCCGGCGACGCGGCGCTCGCTGGGGGTGAGGGACTCGACTCCGCCGAGGGCCTCGCGGCGGGGGCGGACGCCGGCGGCGCGGAGCTCGTCGCGGGCGCGCTCGACGAGGACGTCGGCGCTGCAGGCGCTGGCCAGCTCCAAGGCCCGGCGCAGCGGCTCGCGCGCCTCGCTCGGCTTGCGCGCCAGGCGCAGGGCGGTGCCGTGGGCGAGCAGCGCCTTGGTCAGCTCCAGGCGCGCGGTCGAGCCCTCGAGCGTCTCGACCGCTTCGCGCAGGACCTCGATCCCCTCCTCGCGCAGGAGCTGGCCGAGGACGAACTGGGCGTGGCCGATCGCCTGTGGGGTCCCCCATTCGCGCGCGACCTCGACCTCCTCGCGCGCTAGCTCGACCGCCTCCTCGCTCCGTTCGAGCCGGTCAAGGACCTGCGCCCGTAGGGTTCGCCACGGCGCTGGGCCGGGGTTCTGCATCAGGCCCAGCCGCGCTTCAAGCATGTCGCAGACCTCCAGCGCCTCCTGCGGCCGGCCGCGCGCCAGCAGCAGCTCGATCATCGCCTTGCGCCAGAAGATCGGCCCGTCTCCCCAGCGGTCGCCCGGGTCGATGCGGGCGAGGGTCTCTTCGGCGGCCTCGTAGTTGCCGCGGTCGACGAGGATCTGCCCGAGGAACCCGGTCGGCCACTCGAGCACCATCGCCGCTTCCGAGCCCGACCAGAGCAGCATCCCCTCGAGGCTGGCTTCAAGCGATTCCTGCGCCTGCTCGAGGTCTCCTTTGCGCAGGAGGTCGAAGCCGCGCCAGAGGTCGAGGGTGTAGGCGGTGAACAGGGAGCCGCGGCTGTGGGAGATCTTCCGCACCTTCTCCCAGAGGTCGCTGCTGTCCCCTTGATCGGCGTAGATGAGGACGACGATCGCGGTCACCCAGAAGAGCCCGTTGTCGACGTCGAAGAGGGTCTCGTCCGCAAGGGCTTCCCGGGCGAGGGCCGCGCACTTCTCCGCCGGGCCCACGCCGTTGGTCCAGGTGTAGGCGGTGACCGCCTGCAGCATCTTGGCGCCCGGCCCGTCGCCGACCGCGCCCGGTTCGCGGTAGCGCTCGGTCCGCTCCAGCTCGTCGGTGGCGGGGCGGCCGAAGAAGACGCTCTCCAGCTCGATCGCCTCCAGCGCCCGCCCGAGGTCCTCCAGGCCGGGGGGTAGATCGGCCGCGACGCGCCGGGCCAGGGCCGCCGTCTCCTCCTCCTGGCGGGTGAACAGCATGGTGCGCGCCAGCGCGTAGCCGGCCCAGCCCTTTTCCTCGGGGTCGGTCAGCCCTTCGTAGGCGGCCCGCAGGTGGGGGATCGCATCGCGCCCGCTGACGTCCATCTCCCGTTTGCCGAGCGCGAAGAGGACGCGGATCCGCCGCTCCTCGCTCAGCGGCTCGTCCAGGGCTCGCCGCAGGTAGGCGACCGCGTTCTCCGCGCCGCCCTTGTCAGCCGCCGAGCGCGCCGCTGCCACCAGCACCCCCGCTGCCCACTCCTCGCCCACCGGGGGTACCAGCAGCAGGTGGGCCGCGACCCGCTCGGACGGGGCGCCAGCCCCGTGCAGGATCCGCGCCGCCCGCTGGTGTTCCAGTTCGCGCTGGGCCAGCGGTAGGTCGTCGTAGACCGCGTCGCGGACCAGCGGGTGGACGAACGCCAGCGGCTGTTCGCGGCGGAGGATCTCGACCCTCAGCAGCTCGCCGGTTGCCTGCGCCACCTGCGCCTCGCCCAGGTTGGTCAGCGCCGCCAGCTCGGCGACCTCGGCGCCCTCGCCCAGCACCGCCAGCGCCCGGGCGACGGCGACGTCGTCGTCGGAGAGCCGCGCCAGCCGCAGCAGCACCGCCCGCGAGACCGCCCGCGGGCCGAGGTCGCGGACCACCTGGGTCCGGCCGGCGCGCGGCTCGACTTCCTCGGCGGCCAGCGCCTTCAGCAGCTCGTCGAGCAGCAGCGGGTTGCCGCCCGTCGCCTCGTGGCAGGCGCTGGCAAACGCCTCGTCGGGTGCCGCTCCCAGCCGTCGCTCGATTAGGACCGGCATCGCCGCCGCGCTGAGGGGCCCCGGCTGGATGCGCTGGGTCATCGGGTCCTGCGCGATCTCCGCCAAGAGCGCCGGATCGGTCCCCGGTTCGGTGCTGCGCTGGGTGGCGACGATCAGCAGCGGGATCCCCTCCAGGCGCCGGACCACGTAGGCGAGCATCCGCAGTGAGGGGCGGTCGCACCAGTGTAGGTCGTCGATCGTCAGCAGCAGCGGCCGGTCGCCGACGAGGTCGAGGGTGAGCCAGTAGAGGCCGTGCAGAACCGCGAAGGAGGCATCGCCGCCGAGCGATTCGGTCCCCGGCGGCGCGAACACCGACTGGGCGATCTCCGCCGCCCCCTCGAACAGCTCGCCCCGGTTCGGGTTCGCCATCAGCGCCGGCTCCAGCATCTGCCGCACCACCCCGAAGGGGAACTCGCGCTCGAGCTCGGAGCCGCGGGCGCCGAGGGAGGGGATCCGCCGTTCCTTCGCCAGCTGCCGCGCCTCGCTCAGCAGGCGGGTCTTGCCGATCCCCGCCGGCCCCTCGATCAGCACCGCTCGCGACTTGCCCTCGGCCAGCCCGTCGACCAGCTCCGTGAGCGCGCCCAGCTCGCTCTCACGCTCGACCAGATTCATCAGCTGCCGAAGCTCGACCTTTCCACCGCGTCTCCCCTGCCTATGTAGAGATCCGAGACCATCTCCGGCCCGAACAGCCCGTGGGCCGCCACGCCCGGGTCGGACTCCAGCCGCGCCGCCAGCGCTGCCGGGTCTTCCAACCCACCGCCATGGTAGTCGGCGATCAGGCCGCCGTCGGGGGAGGGCGGCGCGTCCCGCAGGGTCACCTCGGCGCCGAGCCGCGCCAGGGTCGAGGCGGCGCCGAAGCCGAACAGCTCCAGCGGCACCGGCCCGCGCAGCGCCTCCACGGGCTTGCTCGAGTCGGCGATGACGACGAAGCGCGCGGCCGCCGCGGCGACGATCTTCTCGCGCAGGTGGGCGCCGCCGCCGCCCTTGATCAGCCAGCCCTCCGGCGTCACCTCGTCGGTGCCGTCGATCGCGATGTCGAGCCGCTCCAGGCGGTCGAACTCCTCGACTGGGAGCCGCAGTTCCCGCGCCTGTTCTGCGGTCGCGACCGAGGTGGCGACGCAGCGGATGCCGGTCAGGCCGCGGCGGGCGATCGCCGGCAGCAGGTGGGCGACCGTCGAGCCGGTCCCCAGCCCCACCGTCATCCCGCTCTCGACCAGCTCCGCCGCCGCCTCGGCGGCGAGCCGCTTCTCCGTGTCGGCCCCAGTCACGACCGGCACGGTACATTGCTGCAATGACTTCCAGCACCGCAACCGCAACCGAGACCCAGGACTACAAGGTCGCCGACATCGGCCTCGCCGACTTCGGCCGCAAGGAGATCTCCCTCGCCGAGGTCGAGATGCCCGGCCTGATGCAGACGCGCGAGGAGTTCGGCGCCGCGCAGCCGCTGAAAGGCGCGCGGATCACCGGCTCGCTCCACATGACGGTGCAGACCGCGGTGCTGATCGAGACTCTGGTCGCGCTCGGCGCCGAGGTGCGCTGGGCCAGCTGCAACATCTTCTCGACCCAGGACCACGCCGCCGCGGCGATCGCCGCCGCCGGCATCCCCGTCTACGCCTGGAAGGGCGAGACGCTGGAGGAGTACTGGTGGTGCACCGAGCAGGCGCTGACCTGGCCCGACGGCGAGGGCCCGAACATGATCCTCGACGACGGCGGCGACGCCACCCTGCTCGTCCACAAGGGCGTCGAGTTCGAGAAGGCGGGCTCGGTGCCGGACCCGGCCTCGGCCGAATCGGAAGAGTTCAGGATCGTCCTGCAGACGCTGCAGCGCTCGCTCGAGGAGGACCCGCAGCGCTGGACCAAGATCGCGGCCAACGTCAAGGGCGTCACCGAGGAGACGACGACCGGCGTCCACCGCCTCTACCAGCTGGCCGAGACCGGCGACCTGCTGTTCCCGGCGATCAACGTCAACGACTCGGTCACCAAGTCCAAGTTCGACAACCTCTACGGCTGCCGCCACTCGCTGGTCGACGGGATCAACCGCGCCACCGACGTGATGATCGGCGGCAAGGTTGCCGTCGTCTGCGGCTACGGCGACGTCGGCAAGGGCTGCGCCGGCTCGCTGCGCGGCCAGGGCGCGCGGGTGATCGTTACCGAGATCGACCCGATCTGCGCGCTGCAGGCGGCGATGGAGGGCTACGAGGTGCGCCGGCTCGAGGACGTGGTCGAGACGGCCGACATCTTCGTCACCGCCACCGGCAACAAGGACATCATCACCGTCGAGCACATGCGGCGGATGAAGCACAACGCGATCGTCGGCAACATCGGCCACTTCGACAACGAGATCGAAATGGCGGCGTTGGAAGAGTCCGACGCCGAGCGGATCAACATCAAGCCGCAGGTCGACGAGTGGAAGTTCCCCGACGGCCACGCGATCATCGTCCTCTCCGAAGGGCGGCTGCTGAACCTCGGCAACGCGACCGGTCACCCGAGCTTCGTGATGTCGAACTCGTTCACCAACCAGGTGATCGCCCAAATCGAGCTGTTCGGCAAGCGCGAGGACAAATACGCCGGCGAGCCGGCGGTCTACGTGCTGCCCAAGCACCTCGACGAGAAGGTCGCGCGGCTGCACTTGGCTGCACTCGGCGTCGACCTCACCGAGCTGACCCCCGAGCAGTCCGCCTACCTCGGCATCCCGGTCGAGGGCCCCTTCAAGCCGGACCACTACCGCTACTGATTCGCCGACGGGACGAAAACCGGTCTATGTAACCGGGTAATCGTCCCGTCGCCGGCTTAATCTCGCCCTGAATGGACCCGCGGCTTTGGATCTCCGCCACCGGTGAGGCGCCGCATTCGGTCGCGCTCGCTGGCGAGCGGACCGTGGTGGGGCGCTCGCCCGAGGCCGATGTGACGCTGGGGGACGAGGCGGTCTCCTGGAACCACCTCGAGATCGAGCGGCGCGGCGACGTGCTGATGGCGACCGACCTCGACAGCCGCAACGGCACCGCGTTGAACGGCGAGCCGCTGGAGCGGCCGCGGCGGCTGCGCGACGGCGACACCCTGATCGTCGGCGGCTACCGGCTGGAAGTGAAGACCGGCGCGGTGACGCCGGTCGGCGCCACGGTGGCGGCGAGCGAGCCCTCGGTGGCGCTGAACGAGGAGGAGCGGGCGACCGCCGCCGCCCTCGTCGCCCCCTACCGCAGCGAGGGCGCCTTCGCCGGCCGTCCCGCCACCCGCGCCGAGATCGCCGCCGAGCTCCACGTCAGCGAGCGCACCGCCCAGCGCCGCCTCGACGCCCTCGCCGTCAAGCTCGGCATCTCCGGCGAAGCCGGCCGCGACCGCCCTCGCCAGATCGCCGCCCGCGTGATCGAGCTGGGCCTAGACCGCCCGCGCTGAATGGTCTAGGGGCCAAACTCACCCGCTACAGGGGACGGGTATTCCCCTCCCTCCCTGGGTTGCTCGCCTGGATCGGAATCGGCTGACCGCGAACGTCGCTGGTGCGAGCAAGAGGACGCCGGTCGTCCGGGGATACCCGTCCCCTCCACGACAGAGCTCCCCCAGACGCCAACACCCCGGAGGGAGCTCCCAGTTCCGTGGTTCCTTTGTCCGCTATGGGAGGACAAAGGAACCACGGAATCTGGAGCTCCTTCAGCAGGCACCGTGGGACGGCGTCGGCCGGAGCTCTGTCGCCAGGAGGGTGGGTGTCCCTCTTGCGACCGGCGTCCTCTTGCTCGCACCAAAAGCTCCCGCGGCAGTCAGCGACGATGTGGCGAGCAACCCAGGGAGCGAGAGGGACACCCACCCTCCCTACCGAGTGAGCTTGGTCCCTGACCGGTGCGGTTAAGCCAGTGGAGTGGCCTTGAAGAGGTCGAGGGGGTGGCGGAGGCGGAAGCCGCCGGTGGGGCGCATCTGTTCGCTCCAGCCGGGGCCGCTGCGGTCGCCATCGGTCGTGTAGGAGGTGTCCCAGCGCAGGCCGGCGATGATCGCGAAGACGTGTTCGTGGTTGGCGTAGATCCGCACCCAGCTGCCGGCGCCGCCGGCGCCCCAGTGCATGAAGCCGGTCGAGTGGAGTGGCGATTCGAGCAGGCCGGCGGCGTGCATCACGTAGCTGACCGAGCCCGAGCAGTCGTAGCCGCGCGAGTTCCAGTGGCGGTGGCCGCCGCCCCAGATGTAGGGCCGGTGGCGGATCCGGTTTGCTGCCTCGATCATCGCCTTCACCGCCGGCGGAGCCGACGGCGGCGCCACCGCGCGCCCGTCCGCCAGCAGCCGCGCCTGCGGCACGACGGCGCTCGCCGAGGCGGTGCCGGCGAGGGCGCCGCAAACGAGCAGCGCGACGAGAACGGTGAAGAGCTTCCCCTGCCTTCGCATGAAGGTGCTGTATCGACGGGCCGGCCGTCGAACTTGAACGGATAGCCTCTCGGACCGCACTGCAAGACAAACGAGAGGAATCGCTCTTCATGTTCGTATCGAAGGCCGCCGTCGTCGGCGGCGGCACGATGGGCGGAGAGATCGCGCAGGCGATCGCCGCCGCCGACATCCCCGTCGTCGTCAAGGACATTGACCAGAAGTTCGTCGACGCAGCCGTCGAGAAGGCCCGCGGCGTCACCGAGGGGCAGCTCGCCCGCCTCGTCAAGAAGGAGAAGCTGACCCAGGAGCAGGCCGACGCCCGCCTCGCCGAGGTGATGGGGAACATCATCGGCACCACCACCTACGAGGAGTTCGGCGACGTCGACTTCGTGATCGAGGCGGTGCCGGAGAAGATGGAGATCAAGCAGGCGGTCTTCCGCGAGCTCGACGCTGCCACGCCCGGCCACGCGATCCTCTCCTCCAACACCTCCTCGCTCTCGGTCACCGAGATGGGGGAGACGACGCTGCGCCCCGACAAGGTGGTCGGCTTCCACTTCTTCTACCCCGCTTCGATCATGCCGCTGGTCGAGGTGATCGCCGGCGAAGACACCTCGGAGGAAACGGCGACCGCCGCCTACAACTTCGCCCAGGCGATCAAGAAGCAGCCGATCGTCTGCGGCGAGGTTCCCGGCTTTGTCGTCAACCGGATCCTGATGGCGACGATGGGGGAGATCTGGCGCGCC
>JBQCIG010000195.1:0-5384 GCA_051953975.1 Solirubrobacterales bacterium
GGTCCGAGGTCGAGGTTCAGGTCCTCGTCCTCCAAGCCGAAGGACTCCTTCAGCTCTTCCATCCGCTGCTCGAGCAACATGAAGGTCTCCCCCAGCCGCTCGACCTCCTCGGCCGACAGCGAGCCGCCCTCGATCCGGCGGATCGCCTGGCGCTCCATCAGCTGGCGGAGCAGCTCGATCAACGTCATCACGAGCTGCGCCAGGCCTTTCTCCAGGTTGTCGCGGTCGGCGTTCACCCGCCGGCGCAGGGCGGTGTCGAGCCGGTCGAGCTCGTCACCGAAGAGGGTCAGGTCCGGTTCGCCGACGAGGGTCTTCCTGCGTCGGGCGCGGAGCTCGGCGCTCATCCCGCAGCCTCCCCGACGAAGCTGTAGGGCGGCCAGGGGCCGGTGCAGGCGATCGCCGCCCCGTCGATCCCCTCCGCCAGAGCCTCGACCTGTTCGCCGAACGCCTCGACGCGATCGCGGTCGACGAGGTAGGCGGACTTGAGCGTCCCCGGCGGGGCGGAGCGCGACCGCGAAGCCGACCGGGCGAGGCGGGAGAGCGGCTCGTGGACGCGGTCCACCGCCTCCTCGGCGCGGCGGCTCTCCTCGAGACGGTGCCGCAGGTAGGCGGTCCCGGGTCGATCCGCCGGCCCGGCGGTCAGCGCGAGCTCTCTTTCGGCGCCGGCCGCCACTTCGATCCGCGCCCTCACGCTCAGCTCGACCGCGCCCCGCACCCGCGCCAGAGTCGCTTCGAACTCCTCCCCGCGGGCATGGAGCAGCGCCCGCAGCTCGCCCTCGTCGCGAACCAACATGCCAAAGCGCATCGGCAGCACGCCCCCCTCCTCCATCAGCGCCTCGACCACCGACTCGTGGCACCAGAGCGCGTCCTCGTTCGACTCCGGAGCCCGCTGGTGGTCGCTTACGACCGCACGTAGACCGCCGGCATCCACCGCCCGCAGTGACGAGCCGCCGAGACCCGGGAGCGGGGGAAGCTCCGGCGACTCCGCGATGGCGTAGACGTAGATCATCGGCTCCTCAAAGGGCGTCGGCTCGGAGGGCGGGAGAGTCGGCGGTGAGGGAGACCCCGTAGTCGCGCTCCAGCGTCTCGACCGAGGAGACCAGCGCCCGGAGTCCGACGTAGAGGAGGTCGACGTCGGCGACCGCCAGGGTGATGTCGCCGTGGATGACGACGCCACCGTCGAGGAGCCGGTCGACCAGGTCGAGCAGCGAGACGTCACGGTCGCGGAGCGCACGGGAGACGCCTGCCTCCTGGCGCTTGCGGGAGGCCTCGCGACGTTCGCTCCACGCCGCCCGGTCGCGGGAGCGGCGAGCCGCGGCCACCTCCTTCTGCCGGTCGGACCGCTCTTTCGCCTGGGCTCGCTTCAGCGCCGCCCTTTCCGTGTTGGACATGGCGCGCGGCTCGGTCATCGCGCCGCCTCGATCGAGCCTTTGACGAAGTTGTAGGGCGGCCACGGTCCCGTCACCCCGACCTCCACCCCCTCCTCGCGGTAGCGCTCCCCCAGCTCCGCCGCGACCGCGCGGAAGCGCTCGACGTCTTCCTCGTCGAGGAGGTAGACGCCGTTCAGCAGCATGTCGCCCTCGTGGCCGCTCACCTCCGGCCGCTGCAGGGGGTTGAGCAGCGCTTCGACCGCCAGCTCCGCCAGCGGCTCGTGGATCGCGTGCGCGAGCTCCTCCGCGATCGCGCCCGCCTCCTCGCGCGCCCGGCCCTGGCTGCGTTTCCGGTTCAGGTACTGGACGCCGCTGCTCGCCCCGTCGGCCTCCTCCGCGTCTCCGATCCGCTCCATCGCCGCCTGCTCCAGCGCTCCCGGCCGGGCGATCGCCTTCGCCCCCCACTCCGCCCTGCCGTGGAGGTGGTGCAGGGACTCGGCGAGCCCGCCCCGCTCCTGCCGCAGCATCTCGCGCACCTGGTCTTCGCCCCTGTAGATCGTGCAGAGGCGCATCGGCACCACCGTGTTGTGGGCCAAGACGCCGTCGAGCACCCCCTCGTGGGCCCTCGCCTTCTCCTCCAGCCAGGCGACGTCCTCGAGGTTCTCGCGCAGGCCCTCCTCGCCGAACTCGGCGAGGTCCACCCGGCTGGCAACGGCCGTCAGGTCTCCCTCCCGGATCGGGATCGGGACGTGGCGGCCGTCGACGCCGACCAGGTCCTCGGGCAGGACCGCCTCGCCCTCGACGATCCCGTAGACGTAGTAGCCGAGCTCGGCGGAATCGCCCGGCGCGACCGGCGCCTGCGGCCGAGCCGCTTCCGGCGCCGGGGCAAGAGCCTCGCCCGCGCCCCACAGCAGGGCCTCGAACATCTCCCGGCCGAGAACCTTGCGCGCCCGCGACAGCGCTTCCTCCTCCGCTTCCCCGATCAGCTGGGGCAGGCGCTCCGCGGCAAAGGAATCCAGGGCGCGCCGAAGCTCCTCGAGCCTCTCATCGCCGCCCATCGTCGTCCTCCTCGACGACCTCCCGCTGCCGGGTTTCCACCACGACCTCTTCCCCCGGGCCCGGCGCCGGCAGGCCCGCCATCTCCTCCAACCGCTCCAGGCGCCCGCGCAGGTCTTCATTCTCCTTCTCGAGCTCTTTCGCCCGGCTGCTCAGGGTCGGGTCGGACTCCCACCAATTGATCCCCATCTCCTGCGCCCGCTCGACGGAGGCGACGAGCAGCCGCAGCTTGATCGTCAGCAGCTCGATGTCAAGGAGGTTGATCTGGATGTCGCCGGCGATCACGATCCCCTTGTCGAGGACCCGCTCGAGGATGTCCGCCAGGTTGGCGGGGCCGCCGCCGCGCTGGACCTCCATCCGCGGGCTCTCCATCTGCCTGCGGTTGTAGAGGCCCGGGGTGGCTTCGCGCTCGGATGCCATCCCGATCAGCCCTCCCCCGCCTCGGCCCGCGGATAGCGCCGCACCCGCTGGGCCCCGGTCAACTCGCCGTCTTTGTCGAGGGTCACCTCGTACTTGCCGAGCACGTCGGTGGTCGTCGGCACCCGCTCCAGCTCCAGCACCTCCAGCGTCACCGTCCACTCGTCCCCGTCTCGCTCCAGCCCGGTCACGGACTCCACCGGCCGCCCAATCAGGTCCTGGACCTGGTCGACCGCGCCTTCGGCGATCTCGCGCGGAGAAGGCTTCCCCTTCGAGCCGTTAGAGCTCTGGGATTTTTTGCGCGGTTTCGAATCAGCCATCGACAGCTCCTTCCTCCCGCATCAGCTCCATCTCCTCGGCCTGGCGCCGGCGGGCGACGGCGAGGCGGTCGAGCAGTTCCTCCTCTTTGGCGGCGCGCTCCTTCGGGCCGAGCCGCCCCTCTTCGGCGTCGATTTCCAGTTGGATCAGCTCCCGTTTGACGTTGTCTTCGTCGTAGAGCTGGCGGTCCGCCTCGTCGGCAATCTGCTCGGCGACCCACGCCGTGCCGCGCACGGGCGCCAGGGGCAGCAGCACGAGCTCCTTGAACAGGCCCACGTCAGCTCCCCACCCCGAGCTCAACGAAGCTGTGCGGGGGCAGCGGGCCGGTGTACTTGAGCCGGATCCGGCCGGCTTCCCGCTCCCCCACCTCGTCCACGGCCCGGTCGAACTCCTCGATCCTGCCGCGGTCGACGAGGAAGGAGGCGTTGAGGGCCATGCGCTCGTGCACGGGCTCGCCGACCTCGACCGCGATCGCGTAGGGCCGCAGCGCCTCGACGATCGCCGGCGCCGTCTCGGCCCGCTTCTCGTCGAGGGCCTGCGCCACCAGCTCCCCCAGGCGGATGCGCTCGTAATAGGTCGCCTCCTGCGGCTTGCCCTGCAGCGCCTGCCGCAGCTCGGCGATCTCGGGGTTCTCGCGGACGATCTCGGCGAGGATCCGCTCTTCGTCGTGGAGCGCCTTCAGGTTGACCTCGACCTTGCCCTCCATCTCCTCGAGCTGCGCCTGCAGCTCCTCCCGGTGGGCGGCGAGGAGCTCCTCGGAAACCGCCTCGGCGTCGGGCATCACCACCCCGAAGCGCATCGGCAGGACCACCGAGCCCCGCCGCAGCGCCTCCTCGAGCACCCGCGAGTGCGTCAGGAGCTCGTCGCGGCCGGCCTCCAGGTATTCGCCCGGGACCTCGCTCGTCAGCGCGGCCACGCCTTCGGCGGAGACGAGCTCGAGCGGCGCCCCGCCCAGGCCGCGCTCGCCGGACGGAGGCCGGTCCCCGGCCCGCACGACCCCGTATACGTAGCGCGCGCTCATCTCGTCGGCCATCACAGCGCCCGGCCTCACCTAGCTGCTTTTGGAGCTGCTTTTTTTCGACGAGGACGGTTTGCCGCCGCCGGTCGATTTGCGGCGGTGGCGCGTCGTGCTCGAAGACGTCCGCCGGCGCGAGCCCCCTTCTTCGTCGCCTTCCTCTTCGTCTTCGTCTTCGTCGCCGAAGAGAGCCTCCTTCGCGCCTTGCAGCACGCCTTTGGTTTTGCTCGAGGCGCCGCCTTCGGTGATGCCCTCCATCAGCTCCGGCAGGCCCTGGGTCTCGGTGCCCATCAGGTCGAGGCGGTTGACGGCCTCCGCGAAGCGGAGATAGGTGTCGACGCTGGCGATCACGATGCGCGCGTCGATCGTGAGGATCTCGATGCCGATCAGGGAGACGCGGACGAAGACGTCGATCACGAGCCCCTTGTCGAGGATCAGCTCGAGGACGTCGTAGAGGCCGCTGGAGGAAGAGCGGGCCACGTAACCGCTCCCGCCCCTGTACGGCATGTTCGTCCGGTTCTGCGTTGCGGTGGCCATTCGAGTTCCTTTCTGGGTTGCGATCGGGGTCGAATCAGTCGCTGGTTTGAACCGGCTCGGCCGGCTCCTCGTCGGTCAGCTCCTCCTCCGGAACCTCTTCTTCCTCCTCCTCCGGAACTTCCTCTTCCTCCTCCTCCTCGGCTGGCTCTTCCTCTTCCTCGGGCTCGGCCTCGTCCTCCGGCACCGGGACGTCGGCGGGCTCGGCCTCGTCGGCCTCTTCCCAAAGCTCGGCATAGGCCTTGAACCGGCGCAGCTCCTCCTGGATGGTCCGCTGCGGCAGGCCGAGGCGCCGCGCCAGCCGCTCGGCGACGCTCTCGGGCTGGCGCTCGACCGTCAGCTCCAGCCGCGTCAGCCGCGGGGCCAGGGGGTGGAGGCTAATCACCCCTGAGTGCTCGTAGCCCTCCTCGCAAGCCCAATCGAGCCGCTCGTCGGGGCGTTCGTCCATCACCTCGATCGCCAGCTCGCGGACGCTGCCGCCGACCTTGGCGACGACCTGCAGCTGCCCGTCGCCCTGCCGCTCGACGCTCTCGACCCGGTCGAGGAACTGCGGGAAGTCCTCGAACTGGGTGCAGACCGCGTAGACGGCGCTGAGCGGGATCGCCACGTCGATCGACTCCTGGATCGGCAGCTCGACGGCGGCAAGGGACTCGCCATCGCCGTCCTCGGCGCCG
>JBQCIG010000196.1:0-3078 GCA_051953975.1 Solirubrobacterales bacterium
ACCACACCCCCCCCAACAAAAAAAAACAGAGGAATGGCGTGGTGGGGGGGGGGGGGGGGGGGGGTGTTGTCCCCCCTCTTCGGGGGGCCCCCCCCCCCCCCCCCCCCCCCCCCGGCTCCTCATCGCAGTCGTCATCGCCGACAGCTTTGGACGCGCGTGGCGCTTGGGACAAGCTGAGGTCGCAATCGGCTGCGTTGGGCTGGTGCCGCTGGACGACTGGCGGGGACGGCAGGACGCGAACGGTCGGGAGCTGAGCGCCACCGCGATCGCGATTGCAGACGAGGTCGCTGCCGCCGCCGACTTGGTGCGACGGAAGGACGAGAGCATCCCAGCCGCCGTGGTGCGCGGCCTCGATCGCTACGTAATTACAGAGGGCGATGGCCCCGGCGCCATCGCCCTCCGCCGCCCTCCTGAGGAAGACCTTTTCCGCTGATGCGTCTCGCACCTCCGTGGTTCTTCCCTGTGGGGTGGCACCCCTTCCTTGGCTTTGAAAGGTCTTTGTTCATCTACCCGGATCGGGCATCCGTTCAACCCGCAACCTGGAGCACGGCGGCGCCGCGGAAGCGGCCGGCGCGGAGGTCATCGAGCGCTCGGTTCGCCTCCTCCAGCGGGTAGACCGAGACCTCCGTCCGGACCGGGACCTGCGGCGCCAGGGCGATGAACTCCTCGCCGTCACGGCGGGTCAGGTTGGCGACCGAGCCGAGCATGCGCTCCTCCCAGAGCTCGGCGTAGGGGAAGGAGGGGATGTCGCTCATGTGGATGCCGGCGCTGATGATCCGCGCGCCCTTGGCGCTGACCCGCAGCGCCGCCGTCATCAGCGCCCCGACCGGCGCGAAGACGATCGCCCCGTCGAGCTGCTCCGGCGGCTCCTCCTCCGAGCCGCCCGCCCACTCGGCGCCGAGCTCGCGCGCGAACGCCTGCGTCTCGGCGTCGCCGTCGCGGGTGAAGGCGAAGACGCGCCGCCCTTCGTGCACTGCCACCTGGCAGAGGATGTGGGCGGCCGCGCCGAAGCCGTAGAAGCCGAGCCGCTCCGCCTCGCCGACCAGGCGCAGCGCCCGGTAGCCGATCAGCCCGGCGCAGAGCAGCGGCGCCGCTTGCAGGTCCGGGTATCCCTCGGGGATCGGGAAGCAGAAGCGCTCGTCCGCGACCGCCGCCTCGGCATAGCCGCCGTCGAGGTCGTAGCCGGTGAACCGGGCGTGGTCGCAGAGGTTCTCGCGGCCGCTGCGGCAGTAGCGACAGGTGCCGTCGGTCCAGCCCAGCCAGGGGACGCCGACGCGGTCGCCCGGCGCGAAGCGCTCCGTCCCCTCCCCCGCCGCGCGGACGATGCCGGCGATCTGGTGGCCAGGGATAAGCGGTAGCTTCGGCTCGGTCAGCTCGCCGTCGACGATGTGGAGGTCGGTGCGGCAGACGCCGCAGGTGCGGACGTCGAGCAGGACCTGGCCGGGGGCGGGTTCGGGCTCGGGCAGCTCAGCCGGCCGGAGCGGCTGCCGCGGCCTCTCGAGGACCATCGCTCGCATAGGTCTCGATGATCTCGTACAGCGTCGACCGCTGCGCTGGTTTCCGCCCCGCCGCCCGCGCCGCGGCGATCAGCTGCGCCGGCTCCAGCCGCACCCCGTGCTGGGAGCCGGCCATGCGGGAGATGTTCTCCTCCATCAGCGTGCCGCCGAGGTCGTTGACCCCCCAGCGCAGCGCCTCGGTCGCCCCCTCCAAGCCCATCTTCACCCAACTCGCCTGCAGGTTCGGGATCGTCCGCCCCAGCGCCAGCCGGAAGGCGGCGGTGTGCTTGAGGTTCTCCCGCATCGAGATCTCCTCGATCCCGTGGGTGCGCCCGAGCAGCGTGTTGAAGGGGATGAAGCTGAGCGGCACGAACTCGGTGATCCCGCCGGTGCGTTCCTGCAGCGAGCGGACGACCTGCATGTGGCGGGCGAGCTCGCGCGGCTCCTCGATGTGGCCGAACATCACCGTCGAGGTCGAGCGCAGGCCGGCGCGGTGCGAGGCTTCGATGATCTCGACCCAGCGCCGGGCCGGCAGCTTGTTCGGCGAGATCCGCTGGCGGACGCCGTCGTCGAGCACCTCGGCGGCGGTGCCCGGCGTCGAGCCGAGCCCGCACTCGAGTAGGTACTCGAAGACTTCCCGCAGCGAGCGACCCGAGCGCTCGCAGGCCCCGTCGATCTCCATCGGCGAGTAGGCGTGCAGGTGCAGTTGCGGCGCCACCTCCTTCGCCAATCGCAGCCAGCGCCCGTACTCCTCGAGGGTGAGGTCGGGATGGATCCCGCCCTGCATGCAGAGCTCGGTGGCGCCGAACTCGACCGCCTCGGCGATCCGCGCCGCGAAGTCCCCCTCGGAGACTTCGTAGGCGTCGGGCGAGCGCCGCCCCTGCCCGAACCCGCAGAAGGCGCAGCCGACGACGCAGACGTTGGTGAAGTTGATGTTGCGGTTGACGACGAAGGTGACGGTGTCGCCGGCCAGCTCCGCCCGCAGCTCGTCGGCCGCGACCCGCATCTCCTCGATCGCCTCGGGGCGGGTCTCGGCGAAGAGCGCGGTCAGCTCATCCTCGCTCAGCTCCTTGCCCTCGCGGCCCTTGGCGATCGCCTTGCCGGCAAGGTCGGGGGCAATCGACTCTTCCGAACGCCTCCCGGACCCTCGCCGCGGAATGAAGCTCCAGTACTTCAGCTTGATCACGTCCAGCACCCCCTGCTCCATCCACTCGGGGTCCATGTACTGGGGGTAGACGCAGAGGCGCTCGGTTAGCGCATAACCCTTGGGAGCCAGCTCCTTCCTGACCTGGTGCGGGGACGGAAACGGCTCCTCGGGGCTGATGTGGTCGCCGTTGGCGGAAAGGCCGCCCAGATCAGTTGCCCCTGCCTCAACTAACTCCGGCCAATGCTCGGACAGGTTCGGGGGCACCTGCACTCCCACATCCGGCATCAAACGCTTGCACTTTTGGATGAGGCGCTTGATGTCGTCGAGGGAGACGGGTGAGGCCCAGGACGGCATTGGTAGGGGCGATGGGGACACCCCCTCCAGACACCCCTCGCTATGGCTCGGGGTTGAGTGTCTGGAGGGGGTGTCCCCATC
>JBQCIG010000197.1:0-3054 GCA_051953975.1 Solirubrobacterales bacterium
CCTAGCCGAGGCCGCCCCCCAGCTCGACCTCGATGCGGTCTTCGACTACAGCGCCTACCTCACCCACGTGCCCGAGGTCTTCGAGCGGCTGGAAGCGCTCAGACCTCGATGACGGTCAGGCCGTTAACGCCGGAGAGAGCAAAGAAGTCGCGGTCCTGAGTCAGCACCGGCATCCGGTTGGCCGCAGCGGTGGCGGCGATCCATAGGTCGTTGACGCTGACGCGCTTTCTCGAGGCCGCCAGATAGGCACGCATTCCCGCCCAAACCCCAGCGACACGATGGTCGATGGGAAAGACCGCGGCTTCAGAGATCCGTTCCAGGGTCGCAAGACGACGGTCTCGGGTTCCGATGTCGGAGGCCACGAGAACACCAGCGCGCAGCTCGGCCACCGTGACGATGGAGATCACGGTGCGGTCCGGAAGCGCCTCCTGCCGAAGCGACCGCCCCTCCTCCAGCGCAATAACAGCGGAGGTATCGAGCAATCCGAGCCCGGCCCTGCTCTCACTCACCGGATCGGACCAAGGTCTTCCGTGGTTTCCTCTCTCAACTTCGCCAGGTCGGCTGCCCAGGTCGGGTCGCCGGATGCGACCTCGCGAATCTCCATGACCTCTGCCGGCGTCAGCCACCGACCCGTTTCCTCCTTGTGAGGAATCAGATCGGCGACCGGTTTCCCCCTCAGGGTAATCACCACCCTCTCACCCCTTTGGACCCTGCGCAGCAGGCCAGCCGTGTCGTTTCGCAGCTCCCTGGAAGCAACTTCTACGCTCACGCTACAAATGTAGCACTTGCGGTAGATGCCTCTGGAGCCGTAGGCTGCACTCCGATGATCCTCTACACCTGCGGCCAGAAGAAGCTCGGTCCCGGTTTCGCTCATCCCTGTGCGAAAGCGGGCAAGGCGCTCGACGCGGCCGGGTACGAGTACGAGCTGAGGACGGTCGGTGGCTACCGGGCGATGCCCTGGACCTGGGGCAGCCGCAACGAGGACCGGGCCGAGATCAAGCGGCTCAGCGGCACCAATGAGGTACCGATCCTCGTCCTCGACAACGGCGAAGTGATCTCCGGCTCCGGCGCGATCGCCCGCTGGGCGAAGGAGCACCCGCACTCGCCGGCCAAGTCCGGTGGCTGAGCCTTGCTAGACCTGTGCGGTATTCAAGGCCCTACCGCGATCCGGTAGGCGGCCACCGGCTCCGCCTTGCCCTTCAACTCCAGCTCCAGCCGCTCGCCAGGTGGCTCGCCCTCGAGGCGCTCGACAAGCCGGGCGGAGGCGACGATCTCGCCGCCCTTCGCCTCCCCCTGTAGCCGGGCGGCGACGTTGACGACGTCGCCGATCGCGGTGAAATCGTGGAGCGAGCTCTGGCCGACGTTGCCGACGAACGCCTCGCCGTAGTCGAGACCGATCCCGACCTCGGCAAAGGGCGACTCCTCGCCGCCGTAGCCGACCGCCCGCAACAGCCCGCGGGCGTGCTCCAGCATCACCGGCGCTGCCTCGGTGAAGCGCCCGTACATCGGAAGGTAGAGCGCCATCACCTCGTCGCCAATCAGCTTGTCGATCACCGCCTCGGGGAAGAGCACGCTCTCGGCGCTGGCGTAGAAGCGGCGCAGCAGGGCGCTCATCTCCTCCGGGTCGCGCTGCTCGGAGAGCCGGGTGAAGCCGCGGATGTCGGCGAAGAGAACGCCGGCCTCGGTCGTCATCCCGCCCGGCGGGGCGGCCTCGATGCAGACGGCGCAGAGATTCGGGCTCTTGCGCGAAGGGCGGTAGCCGAGCGGTCGCACCAAGCGGGCGCCGAAGCCGCTGAACGGGGCGCCACAGATGCCACAGCGGGGGCTGGATGGAAGCGCCCGCAGCATCCGGCCCATGGCGCGCCCAACCGGATCGGAGGAGGCCATCTCGAAGTAGGCGGCCCAGTCGTCGGGGCTGAGGGGTTCGTCCTTCTGCTTGCGCATCGCCTTGCGGAAGCGCCGCTGCGCCGCGCGCTGCCAGAAGGTCAGTCGCTCTGCGGGGGGGTCGTCACCCACGCAACCATCGTAAACCGGAGATCTTGGGGCCACTTCTCGGTGACAAGGCTGAGCGAGTGACAAAGGTCACCAATCTTCCACTACTTCCGGCACTTCCAGCGCATTTAGACGCTTTGCTCAGTAGCAAAATGGCTGCAACCACATGCTCAAGAGGCATCAAAGCAATCTCGGGTTGACCCGCGGCGTACCCCGCTGTAGAAGTCCCTTCCAATTGCTCTGCTCATTCTGAGCGCGCAAGAAAAGATCCCGGGACGCCCCTCTTGCAGATAAGCGCCCCGGGAATGTCAATCCCGAGCGCAAGCTCGGAGGAGGAAAAGTATGAAGTATCTCAAGATCCTGGGCCTCGCCGCCATCGCTGCGGCCGCCCTGATGGCGTTCGCCGGCAGCGCTTCGGCGACCGTCCTTACATCCCCCACAGGAACGGCCCTGCCGGCGGGGACGACCCTCGAATCTCACCTGAAGGCGGGCTCAAAGGCCGTGCTCAAAGGTGTCTTCGGCAACGTCGAATGCGAAGAATCGGCACTCTCAGGCACCACCAGCAACGCCGGTGGCGCGACCGAAACAGTCAAAGGTGCGGTAGCAACCCTGACCTTCGCCAAATGCAACTGCGAAGTCGTGGTCCTCAAGAAGGGCGAACTCGAAATCCACGCCATCGCTGGCACTGAGAACGGCACAGTCACAGCCAGTGGCCAGGAAGTTACAACCAACTGCAGCTTCTTCGGAGTCAACTACCACTGCATTTGGTCAACCAGCGCGACCGATCTCGGCACCCTGACGGGCGGCAGCCCGGCAATTATCTCCGCCAACGCGACGATCACTCGCAGCGGCGGGAACAGCGGCAAAGCCTGTGGCAGCACCGGCGCTTGGACCGCAGAATACGAAGTCACAAAACCGAATCCGCTCTTCGTCAGCTAGAGGAGTGATTGGATCTCTCGCAGCGTTTAAGCGAGAGAGGAGTTCGACGGGCGGGCCCTTTGGGCCGCCCGCGCGGGTTTTAAATGCGAATAAACAAAAATTAAGGCGACACCCAGAGAAACC
>JBQCIG010000198.1:0-6696 GCA_051953975.1 Solirubrobacterales bacterium
GAGGGTGGACGTATACCTGCGATGCGGCGGCGCTCACCTCCGGGGCGCGTTTTTCGTCGCCGTGGTGGCGCTCGCCAAGCAGGTCGCGGCGGCGGTCGAAGCGGATCTCCAGCCCCGCGGGGCGCTCGCCGAGCGCCTCGCCGTCGTCGAGCGAGATCCCCCGCTCCAGCGCCGCCAGCCCGACGCAGCGGTACATCGCCCCCGAGTCGAGATAGGTGAAGCCGATCTCGGCTGCGACCCCGCGCGCCACCGAGGACTTGCCAGCCCCGGCCGGGCCGTCGATCGCGATCACCATGGCGGCAGCGTATTCAGCCGCCGAGCAGCGAGCGGAGGTCGTCCTCGAAGCCGGGGTAGCTGACCGCCGCCGCGTCCATCCCGCTCACCTCGACCCCCTCGCGCGAGGCGAGGCCGGCGACGGCGCCGAGCATCGCGATCCGGTGATCGCCGTGCGACTCGACGGTGCCGCCGCGCAGGCCACTGGTGCCCTCGATCGTCATCCCATCCGCGGTCGCCTCGACCTTCCCCCCGAGCGCCCGCAGGGCAGCGGTCACGGTCTCGATCCGGTCCGACTCCTTGCGCCGCAGCTCCTCGGCGTCGCGGATCACCGTCGTCCCCTCCGCGAAGCAGGCGGCGAGGGCGACCAGCGGCAGCTCGTCGATCGCCAGCGGGATCTCGGCGCCGCCGACCTCGGTGGCTTGGAGGGGTGCGGAGCGCACCTCGATGTTGGCGGTCAACTCGCCGCCGTACTCGCCCGTGAGCTCGCTCTCGACCAGGTCCGCCCCCATCCGCTTGAGGATCGTCAGCAGCCCAGTACGGGTCGGATTGACGCCCACCCCTCTCAGCTCCACCTCGCTTTCAGGAACGAGGACTGCGGCAATGAGGAAGAAGGCAGCGGAGGAGATGTCGGCGGGTACCGCGATGAGCTCCGGCTCCAGGCGCTCCGCCGGCTGGATGGCGACGGTCAATCCCGTGCGCTGCACTTCGGCCCCGGCCGCGGCGAGCATGCGCTCGGTGTGATCGCGGCTGGGTAGGGGCTCGACGACTTGCGTCTCACCCTCGGCCAGCAGCCCGGCAAAGAGCAGGCACGACTTGACCTGGGCGCTCGCGATCGGCATCTCGTAGGTGATCCCGTGAAGGGGCGCACCCTCGATCGCCAGCGGGGGCAGGCGGTCGTCGCGGGCACTCAGCCGCGCGCCCATCCGGGACAGCGGGGTGGCGATCCGGTCCACCGGACGGCGGCGGATCGACTCATCGCCGTCGAGCGTCCACCCCTCCCCTACCTGCCCCGCCAGCCACCCCGGCAGCAGTCGCAACAGCGTCCCCGCGTTGCCGACGTCGATCGTCGCTGGGCCGGCACCCCGGAGGCCGACGCCGTGGATCTTCAGCTCGCTCGCGATCCGCGCCGGGTCGGCGTTCTCGACCCGCGCCCCCAGCGCCTCCACGGCGCCCAGCGTCGAGCGCGTGTCCGCCGCGTCGAGATACCCCCGGATCGGGGTCTCCCCCTCCCCCATCGCCGCGATCAGCGCCGCGCGGTGGGAGATCGACTTGTCCGCGGGCGGCCGCAGCCGGCCGCGCAGGGGCCCTGAGGGATCGAAGCGGGTCATCGGGCGCGAGCCTAGCGGCGCGGGGCGCTCAATCGCCGCTCTCGAGCAGCGTGACCATGTGGCCGAGCCTGCGCACCAGCTCGACCGCCTTGGCGGCGCCCTCGTCGCCGGCAACCCATAACGTGACCGCCCCCGAGGTCATGTCGGGGGCCGGGTGCAGGGCCATGTCCTCGATGTTGACGCCGGCCTCCCCCAGCGCCAGCGCCAGCTCGGCGATCGTCCCCGGCTTGTTGGCGACAACGATCCGCAGCTCGCGCAGCGGTCCCGCCTCCGACTCGGATTCGAGCAGGCGGCGGCGCGCCTCGCCGGCGGCGGCGTGCCAGGCGCCGAGCGCCTCGCGGTCGCCCGCGCGGATCAGCTCCGCCGCTTCGCGTAGGCGCGCTCCGACCGAGTCGACCGAGGCGGCGACCGCCTCCCGGTTGCTGGCGAAGATGTCGGCCCAGATCGCCGGGTTGGAGCCGGCGACGCGGGTCGCGTCGCGGAAGCTCGGGCCCACGTCCGGCAGCCGTTCCGATCCCTGCGTCAGCGACTCCGCCGCCTCGGCGGCGAGCGCGTTGGCGAGCACGTGCGGCAGGTGGCTGACCGTCGCCATCAGGCGGTCGTGCGCGGCCGGATCGATCGCCTGCGGCCGCGCGCCCAGCGCCGCGACCGCCCGCTGCAGGCGGTCGTAGAGGAGACCGCTGGAGCGCTCTGTCGGGGTCAGGTACCAGCGCGCGCCCTCGAAGAGGTCCTCGCGCGCGTTCTCGACCCCGGCGGTCTCCGCCCCGGCCAGCGGGTGGCCGCCGATGAAGCGCTCGTCCTCGCCGACCGCCGCCACCAGCTCGCCCTTGGTCGAGCCAACATCGCTGACCACCGCCTCGGGACCGCAGGCCGCGAGCGCCTCGCGCGCCTGTCCCGGTAGCGCCGCCACCGGGCCGGCGCAGAAGACGACATCGGCGCCCTCGCAGGCCTCGGCGACCGAGCCGGCGGCGCGGTCGAGCACCCCCAACTCGACCGCCCGCTCCAGGTTCGCCGGGGTGCGGCCGTAGCCGACCACCTCGGCGTCGAGGCGTCGGCGCGCGGCGAGCCCGATCGAGCCTCCGATCAGGCCCACCCCGAGGACGGCGACTCTCATATGCCGCGTCGCGCCTCCACGGCGGCGGCGAAGCGCTCCAGCGAGGAGACGGTGTCGTCCCAGCTGATGCAGGCGTCGGTGATCGACTGCCCGTAGACCAGCGGCTCGCCCGGCACCAGGTTCTGGCGCCCCTTGACGAGGAACGACTCCAGCATCACCCCGACGATCGCCTTGTTGCCGTCGGCGATCTGGTCGGCGAGGTCGCCGGCGGCGGAGAACTGCTTCTCGGGGTCCTTGCCGCTGTTGTCGTGGGAGGCGTCGATCACCAGCCGCTCCGACAGCCCGGCGACGCCGAGCGTCACCAGCGCGTCCTCGACCTCGGGCGGGTGGTAGTTGGGGACGCCGTGACCGCCGCGGAGGATGATGTGACAGTCGGGGTTGCCGGTCGTGTGCAGGATCGCCGGCATGCCGGCGTCGTCGATGCCGGCGAAGGCGTGCGCGGCCGCCGCCGCCCGCACCGCGTCGACCGCGATCTGGATGTTGCCGTCGGTGCGGTTCTTGAAGCCGATCGGCATCGAGAGGCCGGAGGCGAGCTGGCGGTGCGTCTGGCTCTCCGAGGTACGCGCCCCGATCGCCCCCCAGGCGACGCAGTCGGCGATGTACTGCGGCGTGATCGGGTCGAGGAACTCGCAGCCGATCGGCAGGCCGGCGTCGACCACTTCCAGCAGCAGTTTGCGGGCGATCCGCAGCCCGGCGTTGACGTCACCGCTTTCGTCCAGGTGCGGGTCGTTGATCAGCCCCTTCCAGCCCGTCGTCGTCCGTGGCTTCTCGAAGTAGACCCGCATCACGATCAGCAGCTCGTCGCGCAGCGCCCGGCTCAGCGCGCTCAGCTTCGCCGCGTACTCCAGCGCCGCTTTTGGGTCGTGCACGCTGCAGGGACCGACCACGACCATCAGCCGCGGGTCCTTGCCCTGAAGCACTTCGCGGACTTCTTCGCGGCCCTCGATCACCGCCTTGGCCCGCTCCTCGCCGAGCGGCAGTTCCTCCAGCAGCCGTTCCGGCGGCGCCAGCTCGACCACTTTGGCGATCCGCTGGTCGCGGACGCCGTCTCGTTTCGCCCCCTCCATCCCGATGAACATTTTGCCTTCGCCTTTCTCCAAACCGCTGAAATCGTACTTTCTGGTCGCTCGCTGCCGGGTTGGTCGGCGCGCACGCGACACGTAAATGGTTGATGGCGCCCGGCCGGAAGATGTGAACTCTTCGGCGGCGCGCAGCCGCCGGGCCAGACGCCTAGCTAAATCGCCAATAGGTGGTGAGGTAGCCAGGCGCGACGGCGGCGCCAAGCGCACTGCAACCGATCGCGGATGTGGCTTTGTCCAACCTCACTGGCATGAGGTTCTATCACGGCCGGCCGATTAGTCAAGTAATTCCGATAGGACGCGAAGGAAGCGCTCGTTCTCCTCGGCGGCGCCGTAGCTGACCCGGAGCCGGCCGGGGCCGCCCAGGGCCTTGCCGGGCCGGACGGCGATCTCCTGCGCGGCGAGGCCGGCGACGACCTCGTCCTCGTCGGCGTCGCCGAGGTCGAGCCAGGAGAAGTTGGCCTGGGAGTCGGTGGTGGGAAGGCCGAGTCCCTGCAGCCCCTCCTCGACGGCGAGGCGGGCGGCGATCGTGCTCTCAACCCGGCGCAGGACATCGTCCTGGTGGCGAATCGCCTCCGCCCCGGCCGCCTGGGCGAGGGCGTTGACGCTGAAGGGTTGGCGGACGGCGTCGACGGCGGCGCGGACGCTGGCCGAGCCGATCCCGTAGCCGACGCGCAGGCCGGCGAGGCCGTAGCACTTGCTGAAGGTGCGCAGGACGACCAGGTTGGGGAAGTCCCCCAGCAGGTCGAGCGAGGCATCGGGGTCGTCGTGGGTCTGGAACTCGACGTAGGCCTCGTCGAGGACGATCGTCACGTGCGCGGGAATGCGCTCGCAGAAGGCGCCGATCTCGGCGGCGGGAATGTGGGTCGCGGTCGGGTTGTTGGGGTTGCAGACGATCACCAGCTGGGTCGCCGCGGTCACCTCGGCCGCCATCGCGTCGAGGTCGTGGACTTCGCCCTCGGCCAGCGGCACGCGGACCTCGCGGGCGCCGGTCAGCGCCGGCAGGTACGGGTACATCGAGAAGGCCGGCCAGGCGTAGACGATCTCGGCGCCGGGCTCGCAGAGCGCCTCGGCGGCGGCGAGCAGCAGCTCGCAGGAGCCGTTGCCGACGGCGATCCGGCCGGGCTCGGTCTCGTAGCGCTCGGCGAGGCGCCGGCGCAGCAGCGTCGCGTCGGGGTCGGGATAGCGGTGCATCGCCCCGGCCGCCCTGGCGATCGCCTCGACCACCTGCGGGTGCGGCGGGAAGGGCGACTCGTTGGAGGCGAGCTGGGCGATGTTGCCGGAGGCGATCGCCTCCGGCGCCTGGCCGGTCGGCACCCCTGCCTGGTAGCCGGGCATGCGGGCGAGCTTCTCCGCGAAGGTGATCGTCATGGCGCCGATTGTGACGGAAGCCGGCGGCGCCGCGTTACTGGGCCGCGTGCAGGTCGGTGCGCAGCTTCTGCGCCTCGCCGACGTAGACGTGCTCGGGCTCGTGGCCCTGTGGCGCGTAGAAGTGGAGCATCACCCGGATCACCCGCGGCATCGATCCCGGGACAGGAATCTCGCGGCAGCACATCAGCGGCACCATTGTCAGCCCCAGGTCGCGGGCGGCCACCGCCGGAAACTCGGCGTCGAGGTCGTCGGTGGTCGTGAACAGGCAGCTGACCATCGCCTCCGGCTCCAACCCGTTGCGCTCGATCAGCTCCCGCATCAGCTCCTCGGTCGCCGCCAGGATCGCCTCCGCCGTGTTCGCCTCCGCCTGCACGGCGCCCCGCACGGCGAAAAGTCGCTCCACCGGCTGCTCGTAGCGCCCGCGCTGCATGTCGCCGTTGCGGCTCACTGTGGGCATCTTTCCAGACAGAGGGGGGCGAAACTCACAGCGGTGGGACTTATCGCTATATGACAACGGAAAGTCCCACTGATTCAGGCGTCGCCCCGCTCGCCGCACGCCAGCACGGCGTCGTCTCACGTAAGCAGCTGCGGACAGCCGGAATGGGCGAGGGCGCCATTGAACACGCGGTACGTCTTGGACGGCTGCATCGCGTGTTCCGCGGTGTCTACGCCGTTGGACACGGTCGCGTTGACGAGCTTGGACGCTTACAGGCAGCCACCCTCGCTTGCGGAGATGGAGCCGTCATCTCCCATCGCAGCGCCGCTGCCCTGCTCAAGCTCCTCGACAAAGGACCAGTGGTGATCGACGTCATCGCTCCCGGTGACCGTGGCCGGGGCATCGACGGCATCCGCTTTCACCGCGTGCGGGCGCCGCGGTTCGAGGAGACCGGGACCGTCGACGGCATCCCCTGCACGAGCCCGGCGCGGACGCTGGTCGATCTCGCCGGAGTCGTCGGCGATTGGACGCTGCGCAGCGCCTTCGAGCGGGCGGCGCAGCGGCGGTGCCTGGACATCCCGGCGATCGAGGCGGCAGCCGATCCGGGCCGGCGCGGCATCCGCTCCCTGCTGGCGCTGGTCGAGCATTGGCGCCGCGCGGCGCCCCTCACGAAGAAAGGCCGCCTGAAGAGCCCGCTAGAGGCGAAGGTGCTGCCGCTGCTCGCCCGGCGCTGCTTCCCCGCCCCGCTCCTCAACGCCCCCGTCGAGATCGCCAACGGCCGCATCGAGGTCGACTTCCTCTGGCCCGAACACCACTTCGTCCTCGAGGCCGACAGCCGCGATTTCCACGCCATCCACGTCGCCTTCGAGCGCGACCGCTGGCGTGACCGGGAACTGATGCGGGCGGGGTACGCCACTCTGCGGGTGACTCACCGACAGGCGGAAACCGAAGCGGCGGCCGTGGCTGACGTCATCGCCTCGCAGATCAGCTGAGCCGCGGCGCTGCGCGAGCGGGAGCCCCCCGTGACCAACACCCCCAAAAAAAAAAATTTAAAAAAAAAAAAACCACTGACTCCCCCCTTACAAAAATTAC